>JAEZAW010000077.1 GCA_023430315.1 Pseudomonadota bacterium
GCACGCGGAGTGTGAGCTTGTCCTTCTCGATCTGGATCACGAACAGCTCGAGGGTCATGCCCGCGATCTCCTGCTCCTCGATCCCGATGATCTGGCCAACGCCGTGCGCCGGATAGACGATCGACTCGCCGATCTTGAAGCCGTGACGCGAGTTCACCGGCTTCTTCGGCGCGGCGGCGAGCATCTGCTGACGCTTCGCCTCGGCAGCCTTCGCCGCCACATCCTTCGGGTTCGCAGCGCGCGGCAGCGGCGGCTGAGCGGGCAGCACGGGCATCGCAGGCGCCGTCATCAGGCGCGACGCCGGCTTGTGGACAGCCGCGGGCATGGCGCGAGCAGCCGGGGCCGCGGAAGCAGCCCTGGCACGCGCAGCGAGCAGCGCCTCCGCGGCCGCCTTGGGCGCAGCGGCAGGGGCCTTCACAGCAGCAGCAGCGGGCTTCGCAGAACCCTTGACGGGCGCCGCCTTGGCTGGTGGGGCCGCAGGCTTCGCGGCCGCGGACTTGGTCGCAACAGGGGTCTTCGTCTGAGGCCGCTTGTCATCGGCCTTCTTCTTGAGGGCGGCTGGCACTTCGACTTTGGCTTTCGTATTGGGCGGGGCCGCGGCAACGACCTTCGCCTGGGTTTTGGATTTGGCCTTCACCGGCGCCTTGGCCGACGACTTGTCGGCGGCCTGGGCCTTCGCCGGAGCGGGCTTGACCTTCGCAGTCTTGGTGGCTGCAGCCTTGCTGTTCGCAGGCTTGGCGGCGACTTTCTTGGCCTGCAGCGCCTTGTCCGGCTTACGAGGCACGGTCGGCTTCGCAGCAGACTTCGCCGGGGATTTCTTGCTCTGCGCCATCACTACATCTCACTCCGCGACCAATCACGATCAACCAGACGCTATCTCGATCTCGTCACAAACCCAGAGTTGCAGCAGCCGTGGCATACCCGCAAACGTCATACGACAGGCCATGCCTGCCACGGCAGCCCCAAATCCCGTCCCGAACAGAGGTTGCTACGTGTGCAACCCCACCCGCTTAAAGTGGAAGAAGAGTTCTTCGCCGTGCCAGTGCGTCGGCGCCAATGGCGCTGCACCAACGGCCTCTTGACCGAAAGAGGCATCAATGATCAGGCGACTGTTCACGCAAACCGCTCCCGCTCAGCCTGAATGCCGGCCACTGATCCGAACTCCGGAAGTTGGACTTCTGCCTCCGAAGGATCTTGTAACACATTTTTCATGCAGAATGAAGCCGTCCGGCACAAAGTTCCCGGACATAGCCTGTCCGAATGCTTAAGCCGAGCGTGCAGCAGTATTCGAAATTCTTCCAATCGTTACTTTGTGAACACGCACGACTTTCGGATGTTCAGTCGCCTTCTCCAGGCTCGGTACTGAAGTATTTTTCATACTTGTTCTGTTCATCGCGAAAGTTGTCCGCATCCGACGGCGCGGGCTTCTTGGCCGTAATGTTCGGCCACTTGTCGGCATACTCGCGGTTCAGCTCCAGCCAGCGTTCTAACCCGGGTTCAGTATCCGGCTTGATCGCCTCGACCGGGCATTCCGGTTCACACACCCCGCAGTCGATGCACTCGTCAGGGTGGATGACGAGCATGTTCTCGCCCTCGTAGAAGCAATCGACGGGGCAGACCTCGACACAATCAGTGAACTTGCACTTGATGCAGTTCTCGTTGACGACGTACGTCATGATGGCTTCCTGGCGCCCGCCGAACCTAACGGCCTCGCAGACGCATAGTTAACAGGGGCGCGACCGACCCGGCCTGCCCGACGCGATTTCAGTAGAGCCCACCTCCGGCGGCAGATCCCGGGCAGGCCCAGGCAGCCGAAGCACCGAGGCCACTGCCTGCGATGCTATAAGCGAGTCGGCAACGTCCTAGAGCAAGCCTTCAGGCATGACAAGCGTTCACCCGTCGCACCTCATGGATGGGGGGAAAGCGCGCGCCTTCTCGAGCGCACCCGGCCTCTTGGCGGGCCTGGATCGGACTTGCGGGAACCCACGGCGAAGCAGGATGACCGTCCTGCGCATCGCGGCGATCGCGGAATGTCGAAGCGATCCGAGGGCCGCATCCGGGATGATGGTCAGCTCGTTGGCCTGTGGCTTCAGACACGCCGCGCTCGCTGCCCAGCGCAATGCGCATACCGGCACCGGCGACAATGCCGGGCTGGCGCCAGAACACCGCGCAAGCACGCTCACTTGGTGGCCTCGCTGACAATATCCGACAGAAGCGTTTGGACGGCCTTGATCGCTCCCATAGAAGCGGAACCGCCACGCGACAAAGGCTCATGGAAGCCAACAACGATCTCGCCCGGTTTGTCCTCGCGCTCGTAGATGAAGACGATGAAGGGGCACAAGCCCAAGTTGGCGGGATCGGCTTCCATCATCTCGCGCGAGAGCTTGGCCGAGCAGAAGAGAAAATATTCGGCATTGCGATAGAGCTTCTTGGTCGAGCCGACATCGGCGCCGGTGCGCTCCAGCATGCCGGCGACATTGCCCGTGAAATCGACAACGAGGCCGCGCTCGATGATTGCGTTCGTCAAATCGAACTTCACGTCCTCGTAGCTGCCGGCCTTCGTTCGGGACTGGAAAGCCTCCGCGGCCATCGCTCCAGCAGCAAGAAGGCCGAGCACGAAAACGATCGTCGAGGCGAGCTTTCTGACTAGCACGTGCATTGGGTCACCTCTCGACGCAGCGTCTCTTTTTGCTTCTGTGGGAAGCCTATACCCGATTGTGCGTTCGGCGCCACGTTCAGCCCTGCCGCGCACAATTGGCCGATCCCCACACCTCGACAACAGCCCGGTCCGCGCTGTAGCGATGGTACCGGCCCCGCCCTGCGACGCGGGCCCACCGTCCAGGGACTTCATGGCCGTCCAAACCACCGATCGTGGAATTCACATGCCCGTCGAGCTGTTCCTGCTCGCCACGGTCGGCTTCCTGTGGGGCGCCCAGTTCGGGTTCACGAAAATCCAGCTCGAGACATTGCCGCCGGTAACGGGCGTCGCGATCCGCCTCTCCATTGCCGCGGTATTCATGTGGGCCATCGTGATCGCTCAGGGCGCAACCGTCCCGACAGGCTTCCGCACGTGGCGCGATTTCGCGATCCAGGGCGTCCTCACGAGCGCCGGCCCTGGGCTGCTGATCACGTGGGGCCAACAATATGTCGACAGTGCGCTCGCCGCGATCCTCAACTCGACGTCACCGATCGTGGTGACGATCATCACGTTCCTCTACACGCGCCAGGAGAGCATCGGCCCGAAGCGTATTCTCGGGCTCGCGATCGGCTTGCTTGGCGTCATCACGGTCATCGGCTTCGGCGCGCTCGAAGGGCTTGGCAATAATTTTGTCGGCCAGATCGTCATCATGAGCGCGACCTTCGGCTACGCGACGGCGACGCTCTTCGGACGTCGCTTCACGCGCCTGTCGCCGGTTGCCGCCGCAGCCTCCACGATCACGTGCTCGGCCGTCCTCATGACGCTCCTGGCCTTCGCCGTCGAACAGCCACTCGCCATCGATCCCTCGGCGCGGTCGATGATCGCGACGGCCGCGAGCGGCATTCTCTGCAATGGCCTCGGCGTCACGATCTATTTCCGCTTGATCCGCACGCTTGGTTCGCTCGGCACGTCCACGGCGAGTTTCCTCAAGGCCGCGTTCGGCGTCATGATCGGCTGCTTCCTGCTCGGTGAGCCATTCACGGCTTCCATCGCCATCGGGCTTGCGGCCGTGCTCATCGGCGTCATCGCGGTCAACGAAGCCGGCGCGGGCAAGGGTGCTGCCCGAGGATGAGCGCGCCCCAGGAAGCACCGCCGGCGGAACCGCCGCTGCGCACGATCGCGCTGCTCGCAATGGCAGCCTTTGCCGGCGCGTTGAACATTCGCATCAGCGATCCGCTCCTCGCGCAGGTGGCCGCCGGCTTCTCGACGACTGTCGGCACGGCGGCCGCGATCGTCACAGCGTTCACCGTCGGCTATGGCCTTTTCCAGCTCGCGTTCGGGCCGACAGGAGACCGCTTCGGCAAGTATCGCGTCGCGGCCATACTTTCTTTAGCCGCAGGCTTCGCGACCATATCCGCCTCGCTCGCCGCGACACTCGGACAACTGACGCTGGCCCGCTTTGCCGCAGGCGCAGCCAGCTCCGCAGTTATCCCACTGGCCTTTGCCTGGATCGGCGACGCCATTCCTTTCGAGCGTCGTCAGGCCGTACTCGCGCGCTTCCTGACGGCGCAGTTCAGCGGGATCGTGTTGTCGCAGGCGGCCGGCGGCTACATCGGCGCCGAGTTCGGATGGCGCACGGTGTTCGTGATAGTTGGGGCCGTGCACGTCATGGCCGGCGTAGCCATGCTGACTGAGCTCAAGCTCAATCCGGGTGCGCAGCCGGCGAGCGCGCCCGGCGCCAACAGCTTCGGCGCCATGATCACCGGAGCGCGCCTCATTCTCCGCCGCCCGTTCGTGCGCGTGATGCTCGTTGCCGTGTTCCTGGAATGCTTCGCGATGTACGGCGCCTTTTCGTATATCGGCGCTGATCTCGTGCATCGGCTGGGCGCGAGCTTCGCCGTATCGGGACTGGTGCTCGCGGTCTTTGGCGTCGGCGCGCTCAGCTATTCACTCAGTGCCCGCTGGCTCCTCGCCTTGTTCGGCGAACGCGGCCTCGTTGCTCTGGGCGGTGCGGTCATTGCGGCGGCATTCGTGCTGCTGGCCGTCGCTCCGAAGGTCAGCTTTGCGGTTCCCGCGATGATCTTCCTCGGGCTCGGCTTTTACATGTTCCACAACACGCTTCAGACCAACGCGACGCAGATGGCACCGGAAGCCCGCGGCCTCGGGGTATCGCTGTTCGCTTTCTCGCTGTTCATCGGCCAGTCCATCGGGGTGGCGCTCGCAGCTCCCATCGTCGACCACTTCGGCGCCCCGCCGGTCTACCTTGCCGCGGCCGTCCTGATGCCGCTGACGGCCATCTGGTTCCGTCACCGCCTTGCCATGCGCGATCCGGTCTGAGGTCTGATTAATTTACAACACCACCGACGGGCTGCTTGCCAACGCTCGCCTGAAACCCCATTTTTGTGCTATCAGACATATAGTCAATCAGCCACATGCGCGGGCCTTGAACCCGCACCATGGAGAGCCTCATGAGCACGCCCCGCCTCCGGCCCAAGGTCCTGACGCTGACGGATGCCGCCGCCCAGCGCGTCAAGGCCATCATGGCCAGCAAAGGTCCGTCCGTCGCCGGTCTCAAGATCGGCGTCAAGAAGGGCGGCTGCGCGGGCATGGAATACACCATGGAATGGGCCGAGACGGCCGGGAAGTTCGACGAGATCGTCGAGCAGGATGGCGCGCGCGTGATCATCGATCCGCAGGCCGTGTTGTACCTGCTCGGCACCGAGATGGACTACAAGATCGACAAGCTCTCCGCAGGGTTCGTCTTCAACAACCCCAACCAGTCGAGCGCCTGCGGCTGCGGCGAGAGCGTGAACCTGACGCCCGCTTCCAAAGAGCGCCTAGAGGCGATGAAGGCCTGATGTCGGTCATCGCGCTGACGCAGCCCGCCGGCGAGCCGTCCTGGGTTGCCGAGGTTCTCCACTACTGGTTCGAAGAACTCACCCTCGAAGAGTGCTTCAAGAAGAGCGACGCGATCGACGCCACGATCCGCACGCGTTTCGGCGCCCTGCACGCGCAGCTCGCGGCCAATGACGGCACGATCCGTACGGAGGCGCCGCGCGAGCTGCTGGCTGCGATCATCGTGTTCGACCAGTTCTCGCGCAATCTCTTCCGCGGTAGCCCGCACGCTTTCGCGACTGACCCGATCGCGCGGCGCCTTGCGCGGGCGGCATTAGCCGATGGCTTCGATCAGGCCATGAGCAAGCGCGAGCGCATGTTCGTCTATCTGCCCTTCGAGCACAGTGAGAATACCGCCGATCAGGAACAGTCGGTCGCGCTCTTCGCGCTGCTCGGCGACGAGAACCTCGACAAGTACGCGATGGCGCACAAGGTGATCATCGACCGCTTCGGCCGCTTCCCCCATCGCAACGCCGTGCTCGGACGCGTGTCGACGCCGGAAGAGATCGCCTTCCTCAATGAGCCCATGAGCTCATTTTGAGCGCGCCTTGCGGGCCGGCAATTTCTTGCTCCCGGCCTTGGGCACCGCCGCGCCGCGTAGCGCGTCCAACAGCGCCGTGAAATCAGCGGGCAGTGCGCTCTCGAAGCTCAAACGCTTTCCGGTCACGGGATGCTCGAAGCCGAGCCCTGCCGCGTGTAGCGCCTGACGGTCGAGTGCTGCAAGCGCCGCCTGCGCCTTCTCGTTCAAGCGTCGCGCACTCGATTTGAAGCCGCTGCCATAGACGGGATCACCGAGCACGGGATGGCCGATGTGCGCGAGATGCACGCGGATCTGATGCGTGCGCCCCGTCTCGAGCTCGAGCTCGATGAGACTGGCGATCGGCACACCCGCCTCGTCGCGAAAGACCTCGATCAGGGCGTAGTGCGTCACCGCGCGGCGCGATGTCGGGCCCTCCGAGATGGCCATGCGCGTGCGGTTGTGGCGGCTCCGTGCAATCGACGCGTCGATCGCACCACGCGGACGGTCCGGCGCACCCCAAACGAGCGCCACATAGCGCCGCGAGAGACGCCCATCGCTGCCATGGGCGGCAAACTGCTCCGACAGCCCATGGTGCGCCACATCCGACTTCGCGACGACGAGCAGTCCACTCGTATCCTTGTCGAGACGGTGCACGATTCCCGGCCGCCGCACGCCACCAATGCCCGACAGGCTCTCGCCGCAGTGCGCGATGAGCGCATTGACCAAGGTCCCGCCGGCGTGGCCTGGCGCCGGGTGGACGACCATGCCGGCGGGTTTGTCGACGACGATGAGGTCGCCGTCCTCATGAACGATCGAGAGGCTTGTATATTCCGCCTGCGGTTCGGCCGGCGTCGGCGGCGGCACGGCAACCACGTAGCGCTCGCCCGGTTTGACCCTCAGGCCGGGCTCTTCTATCGTCCCGCGCGCGCCCGTCACATGACCCTGCTTGATGAGAGCCTGCAGGCGCGCACGCGACAGCTCGGCTATATGAATGCCGAGCACACGGTCGAGCCTCTGGCCAGCTTCGGCCTCGGCAATCTCGATCGTGCGAATGTCCTGCGAAGCCGTCATGTACAGGAGGCCAGGAGAGCACGCATGCGCGACGACGCCAATGGACCTGCCGAGCCGCCGAGCGGACAGACGACGGGCATGGCGCTCAACGAGCGCCACATCAAGATGCTGAGGTTCGCCGTCATTGCCATGGGCGTCATTCTGGTGCTCGGGTTCATCACGGTCATCGCGCGCATTGTCTACCTCGTCAACCGCAGCAGCGATAGCGCGACGACGACCACCGTCTCGCAACCCATTCAGCAGGCCGCACGCCGCGCGTTGCCGGCCGGCGCGAGCGTGCGCCTGATGTCGCTCGCCGGCTCGCGACTTGCCGTTCACTACGAA
>JAEZAW010000144.1 GCA_023430315.1 Pseudomonadota bacterium
GTGCTTTTCTACGGCCACTACGACGTGCAGCCGCCCGATCCGCTCGAGCTTTGGAAGACGCCGCCTTTCGAGCCGCGCATTGCAACCGAGAAGGGCAACGGCAAGGTCATCTACGCGCGCGGTGCGCAGGACAACAAAGGTCAGCTCATGACCTTCTTCGAAGCCGCGCGCGCCTGGAAGTCGGCGGCCGGTGAGCTGCCGGTTGCCGTGACTGTCCTTCTCGAAGGCGAGGAGGAGTGCGGCTCACCCTCGCTGCCGGGATTCCTCGCCAAGCACGGCAAGGAAGTGACGCGCGATCTGGCCCTCGTCTGCGACACCGGACAATGGGACAAGGATACGCCCTCGATCACGACGCAGTTGCGCGGCATGGCGGCCGGCGAGCTCGTCATCACCGCTGCCAAGATCGACCTCCATTCAGGTCTCTATGGCGGTGCCGCCGCCAACCCGATCCGCGTCCTCACGCAGATCTGCGGCGCCATGCACAAGAACGGGAAGGTGCAGATCCCCGGCTTCTACGACGGCATCATCAAGCCCACGGCCAAGCAGCTCAAGCAGTGGAAGGCACTCGGCTTCGACGGGAAGGCCTTCCTCGGCGGCGTCGGCTTGTCGGTGCCGGCGGGCGAGAAGGGCTACTCTGTCATGGAGCAGGTCTGGTCGCGGCCGACGCTCGAGTTCAACGGCATCACAGGTGGCTACCAGGGTGTCGGCACGAAGACAGTGATCCCGTCGAAGGCCTCGGTGAAAATCACCTGCAGGCTCGTTCCGGGCCAGAGCCCCAAAAAGGTGCTCGCCGGGATCAAGGCCTTCATCGACGCCCGGCTGCCGGCCGACTGCACGGCGGAGTTCGTTACGCGTCCCGGCAGCCCCGCGATCGCCTTCGACACGACCGCGCCCTACATCGAGAAGGCGGCCAAGGCACTCGCCGACGAGTGGAACAAGCCGGCTCCGCTCATCGCGCTCGGCGGTTCGATCCCGATCGTGCAATCCTTCCGCGACGCGCTCGGCATGGACAGCCTGCTCATCGGCTTCGGCCTCGAGGATGATCGCGTGCACTCGCCGAATGAGAAGTACAACCTGAGCTCGTTCCGCAAGGGCGCGCGGAGCTGGGCGCGCATCCTTTCAGAGCTCGGCCAGCCCGGCTGAGCGAAGGACGCGCGGTCCAGCTGGGCAAGCGGAGTGCCTGTGGAATGCGTGTCGAAAGAAGAACCTGTGGATACTTGTGGACGACTTACGCGCGCCCGAATCACTTGAACGTGATTCGGGTGATGATTCAGCCTACTGAATGATCGTGCTCCCCGAACTTATTTATGAAAATCAATCACATTGCCGTTATGGGCAGTACGGGTTGTGTATTGATCACGATCAGGACGAACTCTTTCCTGATCCGCCGCCATTAAGTTGACGTATACCAACCGCAATCACTATTTGATGGCAATCCACTCGCGTTTCGATCCGCATGTGCTGCGGACAGGCAGGCGGGTGTCGGTCGAACCAAGTTACGGGGTGGCGCGTTCTGTCGCTGGTGGCTTGGGAAGTCAGAATGGGGGTTATGCGAATGTCTCGTGGTCTTTTCCTGAAGAGCGTCATGGCGGCGGCTCTGGCCGTAGTGGTTGCGGCACCGGCTGTACAGGCAGCCGATCTCGGCGGCCGTCCTTCGTACAAGGACGAGCCCGACTATGGCGCACCGCGCTATCTGTGGACTGGCGGGTACGCTGGTCTCCAGGCTGGCTATGCCTGGGCCGATGCGTTCCAGTTCAATGATTCCGTGACCTTCTTCTCGCGGGAAGCCGACGGGTTCATCGGTGGCGGCACGCTCGGTTACAATTTCCAGCGAGGACAGGTCGTCTGGGGCATCGAAACGGATTTCTCGGGCTCCAACCTGGAAGCCAGGGGCGGTTGCGGAGCGCTTTCGTCCTGCGAATCCACTTTGAACTGGCTCTGGACGCTACGTGGTCGCGTTGGTCTCGATATGAACGGCTGGATGCCCTATGTGACGGGCGGTCTTGCGGTCGCCGAGGTCGAGGCTGACAACGGCATCTCTTCGGGCAGTGACACGGTCGCCGGTTGGACGATCGGTGGCGGTCTCGAAGTCAAGCTCGACCGGAACTGGAGCGTGAAGGGCGAATACCTGTACGTCGATGTCGGTGACAGCTTCAGCACGGGCGGTGGTGATCGCGCTACGCTTGAGGATCTTCACATCGTCCGCGGCGGTATCAACTACAAGTTCTGATCTGACGCGACGGCCGGCGCCCAACGGCCTGATATCAGCACAACGCCCGTCGGAGATCATCCGGCGGGCGTTTTGTTTGCGTGGGCCTCGGGAGAGCGATCACGCCGAGAGGTGCCTCACCTTCGGCAGCACTTCCTTGGCGAGAAGCTCGAGCGAGCGGCGCCAAGCCTCGGGGTGGTCGATGTAATCGAACCCGAAGACGAGAAGGTGCCCGAAGCCGCCGACGTCGTCGTGGATCTTCTGGATCTTCTCCGTCACCGTCGCCGGCGAGCCGATGATCCAGTTGTGCTTGGCGCAGTATTCCGGCGTCACGTCGCTGTCGGGTACGCTCTGGTCGTGCTTGAGGAAGGGCAGGAACTCGAAGTTCGCGAGCAGCGGCAGGAAGTACTCGCGCATCATGCGGCCCATGTGCAACCCGACGGACAGGCGCTGAGCCTCGGCATCCGTCTCCGCGACGAACACCTCGCGCACCATGCGCCATTCGCGGCGGTTGGGTTTGCGGCCTGTCTTAGCGGCGCCCGCCTCGACTGACTCCCAGTGGCTTGAGACGTATGCCGGGTTGAGATTGAGGCTCATCGGGATGTAGCCGCGTTCCCCCGCGAGCTTCAGCGTGTCCGATCCCTTGGAAAGACCGGCAACGCCGATCGGCGGGAAGGGCTTCTGCAGTGGTTTGATGTGTGGCTTCAGGAAGCCGTACATCATCTCGGGATTCTTCACGGTCCAGTACTTGCCGACGTACTCGAAGGGCTCGTTCGTCGACCACATCTTGAGGATGATATCGAGGGCTTCCCGCGTCATCTCGCGATTGACGCCACTCGCGCCATCGACATTGAACATTTCCCAATCGCTCGGGAGACCCGAGGCCGCGACGCCGAAGTTCAGCCGGCCACCCGAAATGTGATCGAGGATGGCGACGCGGTTCGCGAGCTCTGCCGGGTGGTGATAGGGGAGGAGGAAGCCGCCGGGGCCGAGGCGGATGTTCTTCGTCTGCATGAGGGCCTGCGCAACCACGAGATCGGGCGAAGGATGCGGCTCCCAGGGCGCCGTATGGTGCTCGCCGATCCAGGCTTCCTTGAAGCCGAGCTCATCGAGCCAGCGGATCACCTTCAGCTCCCACTCGTGACCGTCCTTGAGCGGCCTCTCGGGGGGATGCGACGGCATTGTGAAATAGCCGAGTTCCATGAGCGTCCTCCTTAGGTCTATGGGTCGCTGCATCGTTGGCAGCCACCTGTTGGCCCGGCGCCGGTCTTCGTGAGCGCGCGGGCAGTGCCGTCTCTGCGGCACTCGTCAGTCTGCATCAGATTGGGGCGGATTGACTATCGGGGATCGCGCTGGGGCTTTGCGCGCGCGTCGGCGGAAGTATGCGACTGGCGACGGGCTGGCAGCGTCACGCGCGCGATCAAATCCATGGACAGGCGCACGATTACCGGCCTTTCTTAGCTCAACGAATAAGAGAGCCAGGGACGTGAAACGCCATGCAGAAGCTAATTATCGAGGCGCGCATCAACGAGTACATGATGCGCGAGGACGGCAATAAGCACGTCCCCTATTCGCCCGAGGAAATCACAGCCGATGCAGTGGCGGTCCGAGAGGCAGGTGCCTCGATCGTCCATTTCCACGCCCGCAAGCCTGATGGATCGCCCGAGCACGATCACGATGTCTATGCTCAGACCGTGCGCCTGATCCGGCGCGCGTCCGACATTCTCGTTCATCCGACGCTCGGATTCGTCACGCTCGATGCCTCAGCCGAAACGCGCATCGCGCACATTCTTCGTATGGCGAAGGATCCCGCAGGCGCACCTCACTTCGCACCCATGGATACGGGTTCCGTGAATGTCGATCGCTACGATCCCGTCGCGAAACAATTCACGAGCAACAACCTCATATACAAGAACTCGACGGGGACGCTGCACCATTTCGCGAAGGAGTTTCGTGCGGCTGGCCTGAAGCCGAGCCTCGTATGCTGGAACATCGGCTTCACGCGGTTTGCCCAAACGCTTCTCGATGCGGGATTGGTCGACAAGCCGGCGTACCTGCTCTTCATCATGACGGATAACGAGTACATCGGCGGGCATCCGGCGACGCCCGAGGGCCTGCGCGCGCACCTCGACTTCCTGCCGAAATCAGGCGTCGAATGGAGTGCTGCCGGCTTCGGCGGCAATCTCTTCCGGATCGCGGGATCGATCATCGGAGCAGGGGGCCACATCTCCATCGGCATCGGCGACTACGCCTACAAGGAGCTTGGCTACCCGACGAACGCGGCCGTCGTCCGCGAGATTGTAAGCATTGCTCGGCAGATGGGACGCGAGATCGCGAGCCCGGCAGAGACCAAGCAGATACTTGGGATGAAGTAGCGTCCACTACACGCTAGGCGCAGTCGCGCAATGGCTCGCTGGTGCGCTCCGTCGCCCGTCGCGCAACCATAAAGCCGACACCGACCGTGCGCGCGGCGTGCTCCGCTGCTTCTGCAAGCAGGACCTCGGCTTCGCGCGTGGCCTCGGCGAGCGTGCAGGGGCGCGTCAGAATGCTGTGATAAGCCGCGATGCCGTGCGCGAGGTTCGTGTCTGCATCCCGACCGACGCAACCCGCTAGCGCAATGACGGGAATGCCGAATGCCTCGGCGCGACGACCGACTTCGGCGGGGATCTTGCCGTAGGGCGTCTGGCCGTCGAGGCTGCCTTCGGCGGTCAGGATGAGATCAGCCTCGGCGAGCAGCCGGTCGAAGCTCGTGTAGCGCATGACGAGATCGTAGCGCGGATGGAGCGTCGCGCCGCAGACCGCCGCCAGCCCGGCGCCGATGCCGCCCGAAGCACCTGCCCCCTCCAGGCCAGCGACATCGACGCCGGTTGCCGCCTCGATATGCGCCGCATAGTTCGCGAGCGCTCCCTCCAGGACAGCAATCTGCTCGGGGCGCGCGCCCTTCTGCGGCCCATAGATCCGCGTGACGCCTCGTGCGCCGAGCAGAGCATTGTGCGGGTTCACAGCGGCGTCGATCCGCACGTGGGCGAGGCGTGGATCGAGGCTGCTGAGATCGATGCAGGCAAGCTCGGCCAGTGCCGCGCATCCGCGTCCGATCTCACAGCCGTGACGATCGAGAAGCCGCGCGCCGAGAGCCTGCGCCATGCCGGCCCCGCCATCGTTCACGCCGCTGTCGCCGCAACCGACGATGATCCGCTCGGCGCCACGGTCGAGCGCCGCGCGCACGAGTTCGCCGACGCCGAAGCTCGTGGTCAGCGCTGGGTTACGCTGACCTTCGGGAACCAGGCCGAGTCCAGCGGCCGCCGCGATCTCGATGACGGCCGTGCGC
>JAEZAW010000236.1 GCA_023430315.1 Pseudomonadota bacterium
AGTGGATCCAGGGCCTGGGGCTCGGAAAGTATGGCACGATGCTCCTGATCATCGCGTTCTACATCGTGCTCGGCTGCTTCATGGAGACGATCTCCATGATGATCCTGACCACGCCGTTCATCGCCCCGATCGTGTTCGCGTTGGGTTGGGACCCGATTTGGTGGGGCATTGTGCTCACGGTCATGATTGAAGTGGCGCTCATCACACCGCCCGTGGGGCTCAATCTCTATGTCGTCCAGGGCATGCGAGATCGGGGACCGGTGTCGGACGTCATATGGGGGGCGCTGCCGTTCGTGTTCGCCATGCTGGGGCTCGTCGCGATGCTGATGGCCTGGCCGGAGCTGGCGCTCTGGCTGCCGAAGCTGGTCATGGGGTGACCGGTAGGTCGTGTATCCTGATCGGCCAGGGCGATATACGATCGCGGCCTTATGGCCGGCCGCGATCGAGAGGTGAGCATGTGGCAGTTCTGGATTGATCGTGGCGGCACGTTCACGGACATCGTCGCGCGGCGGCCCGACGGCGAAATCCTCTGCCACAAAGTCCTCTCCGAAAACCCCGAGCGCTATCGCGATGCCGCCGTGCAGGGCATCCGCGATCTGCTTGGCCTCAAGCCCGGCGAGACTATCCCGCCGGGCCTCATCGATACCGTGCGCATGGGCACGACGGTCGCAACCAACGCGCTCCTCGAGCGCAAGGGCGATCCGACGCTGCTGCTGATCACCAAGGGCTTCGCCGATCTCCTGCGCATCGGCTACCAGAACCGCCCGCGCCTCTTCGATCTGCACATCAAGTTGCCTGAAGTGCTCTATGCCCGCGTCGCCGAGGTCGATGAGCGCATGGGGCCGCGCGGCGAGGTCGTCCACCCACTCGATGAGGCAACGGCGCGCACAGCACTCGAGGATGCCTACGCCGCCGGTATTCGCGCGGTCGCCATCGCCTTCATGCATTCCTACCGCTATCCCGCGCACGAGCAGCGCGTCGCCGAGATCGCGCGTGAGGTTGGCTTTAAGCAGGTCTCGCCGAGCCATCTTGCAAGCCCACTCATCAAGCTCGTCTCGCGCGGCGATACCGCCGTCGCCGACGCCTATCTCTCACCGGTGCTTCGGCGCTACGTCGATCAGGTGCGCGACGAGCTCGGCGCCGATCGTGGCGGCTGCCGACGCCTGCAGTTCATGCAGTCGAACGGCGGCCTGATCGACGCGGCGCTTTTCCAGGGCAAGGATTCGATCTTGTCCGGTCCTGCAGGTGGCGTCGTTGGCATGGTCAGGACCGGCACGATGGCCGGCTTCGACAAGCTCATCGGCTTCGACATGGGCGGCACGTCGACGGACGTCACGCACTTCGACGGCCAATACGAGCGCTCCTTCGAGACGGAAGTCGCCGGCGTGCGCATGCGCGCGCCCATGATGCACATCCACACGATTGCGGCGGGCGGCGGCTCGATCCTGAAGTTCGAGGACGGTCGTTTCCAAGTCGGTCCCGAAAGCTCCGGCGCCAATCCGGGACCTGCGTGCTACCGCCGCGGCGGGCCGCTCTCCGTCACCGACTGCAATGTGCTGCTGGGCAAAATCCAGCCGGACCATTTCCCGAGCGTGTTCGGCCCAGGCGGCGACGAGCCGCTCGATGTCGAGGCAGCGCGCGCGGGCTTCGCGCGCATGACAGCGGAAATCAACAAGGCGAGCAGCACGAGCTATTCGCCGGAAGAGGTCGCCGAGGGTTTCCTCCGCATTGCCGTCGAGAACATGGCCAATGCGATCAAGAAGATCTCGGTCCAGCGCGGCTATGACGTGACGCGCTACACGCTCAACTGTTTCGGTGGTGCCGGCGGCCAGCATGCGTGCGCCATCGCCGATGTGCTCGGGATCACGCGCGTGCTGCTGCATCCCTATGCGGGCGTGCTCTCGGCTTATGGCATGGGCCTCGCCGAGGTGCGCGCGCTGCGCGAGCGCCAGGTCGAGCGGCCGCTGAAGGCATCGGCTAGCGCCCTGACCGAGGCGCTTGCCGAGCTTGAGGCAAGCGCCGTCGAGGAAGTATTGGGCCAGGACATTGCGCGCGAGCGCATCACGATCGAGCGGCGCGTGCACGTGCGCTATGAGGGCGCGCATCAGCCGCTGGCCGTCGCATACGGCAACGAGACCGAGCTTCGCCAGAGATTTGCCGAGGTACATCGCGCGCGCTTCGGCTTTGCCGTGGAGCGTGACGACCTGATCGTCGAGGCCGTGGTACTGGAGGCGATCGGCGCCAGCGACGCGATCGTCGAGCGGCCCATCACGCGCGCACCCGATGCCGATGCGCGCCCGATCACGCAGGTGCGCATGCACACGCGCACGGGGTGGGTGAATACGCCTCTCTACGATCGAGCAAAGCTCGGTCCGGGCGATACGATCGAAGGTCCGGCGATCATCATCGAGCCGACAGGAACGAATGTCGTCGAGGAGGGATGGTCGGCGACGATCACAAACCTCGGCCATCTCGTGCTCACGCGCACAGCGGCTCAGGCGCGCCGCGAGCAGCTCGGTACGGCCGTCGATCCGATCATGCTCGAGGTGTTCAACAACCTCTTCATGTCCATCGCCGAGCAGATGGGCGCGACGCTGGAGAACACCGCCTATTCGGTCAACATCAAGGAGCGCCTGGACTTCTCGTGCGCGCTCTTCGACCCCGAAGGCAATCTCGTCGCCAACGCGCCGCACGTGCCCGTGCATCTCGGCTCCATGAGCGAAGCCGTGCGCACGGTGCTGCGCCTCAATGCCGGGAACCTCAGGCCCGGCGACAGCATCATGCTGAACAATCCCTATCAGGGCGGCACGCACCTGCCCGATGTGACCGTGATCACGCCCGTCTTCAGCCGGGACGGCGCGCGCATCCTGTTCGTTGTGGCTTCGCGCGGCCATCATGCGGATATCGGCGGCAGGACGCCGGGCTCGGCACCGCCGGATAGCCGCCACATCGACGAGGAAGGCGTCCTCATCGACAACTTCAAGATGGTCGATCAGGGTCGCCTCAGGGATGCCGAGACGCGGGCGCTGCTCGCCTCGGGGCGCTATCCCTGCCGCAACATCGACCAGAACATGGCGGATCTGCGCGCGCAGATCGCGTCGAACGAGACGGGCGTGCGCGAGATCCTGCGCATGGTCGAGCAGTTCGGTCAGCCGGTCGTCGATGCGTACATGCGCCACGTGCAGGACAATGCCGAAGCCGCCGTGCGCAAGGCGATCGATACGCTGCGCGATGGCGAGTTCCACTATCCCATGGACAGCGGTTCGGCGATCCACGTCGCGGTTCGCGTCGATCGCAAGACGCGCACGGCAACGATCGACTTCACGGGCACCTCGGCGCAGAGCGAGTTCAACTACAACGCGCCGCTCGCTGTGTGCCGTGCGGTGGTGCTGTATGTGTTCCGCACGCTTTCGGAAAGCGAGATCCCGCTCAATGAAGGCTGCCTCAAGCCGCTGACGATCATCACGCCCGAAGGCACGATGCTCAATCCGCGCTATCCGGCAGCGGTGATCGCGGGCAATACCGAGGTCTCGCAGGCGGCGACCAATGCGCTGCTCGGTGCGCTCGGCGTGCTGGCGGGCTCGCAGGCGACCATGAACAATTTCGTCTGGGGTAACGAGCGCCTGCAGAACTACGAGACCATCTGCGGCGGCACGGGTGCGGGCAACGGCTTCGACGGCGCGAGCGCCGTGCAGACGCACATGACCAACACGCGCATGACCGATCCGGAAATCCTCGAATGGCGCTTTCCCGTGCGGCTCGAAGCCTTCGGCATCCGGCGCGGCTCGGGCGGGGCCGGACGCTGGCGCGGCGGCGATGGCGCCGTGCGACGGATGCGCTTTCTCGAAGCCATGACGGTCACGACGCTCGGCTCGCACCGCAAGGTGCCGCCGTTCGGGCTGGCGGGCGGTAAGCCGGGGGCCTGTGGCGTCGATATTGTCGAGCGCGTCGACGGGACGAAGGAGCATCTCGAAGGCAATGATCGGCGGGAGATGCAACCCGGCGACCTCTATCACATGGAGACGCCCGCCGGTGGCGGGTATGGGGTGCCAAACTAGGCGCGCTTACCTTCACCTCAGGGGCGGCACTGCGAGGTGTGCCAGCTTTAGAATGGGTTGATATACTGGGGCTATGGACATCCGCCAGCTCCAGTACCTCTCTGCCCTCGCGCGCGAGAAGCACTTCACGCGCGCTGCCAAGGCCTGCAACGTCACGCAGCCGACGCTCTCCGGGCGCATCCGCCAGCTCGAACAGGAGCTCGGCGTGCCGATCGTCGAGCGCGGCCAGCGCTTTCATGGTCTCACGGCCGAGGGCGAGCGCGTGCTTAAGTGGGCGCACGCCATTCTCGACAACTGGACATCGCTGCAGCAGGAGATCTCGACCCTGCGCAACACGAAGGGTGCGCTCGTCGGGCGTCTTTCGCTCGGGGTCGTGCCCTCCGCTCTGCCTATGGCGGCACTCATCACCAAGGCCATTCAGGACCGTCACAGCGGAATTGAGCTGACCGTGCTCTCGCAGAGTTCGGTCGAAATCCTGCGCAATCTTGAGGATTTCTCGATCGATGTCGGCCTCACGTATCTCGACAACGAGCCGATCGAGGGTATGCGCGCGGAAGCCATCTACATGGAGCGGTACTGCCTGCTCGTGCGCGCCGATCACGCGCTTGCAGACAAGGCATCTGTGACCTGGGCCGAGGCGGCGAAGCAGCCGCTCTGCCTGCTGACGCCGAACATGCAGAACCGGCGCATCATCGACCGCGCCTTCCGTACGGCTAACAGCTCGCCCATCATCCGGCTGGAGACCAACTCGGTCATCAACCTCTATGCCAACGTGCACCTCATGGGGCTCGCCAGCATCGTGCCGGAGTACTTCCTCAAAATCCTCGGGCCCATGTCGGACATTCGCGCCGTACCGCTGGTCAGCCCCGAGATCGAGCACAGCGTGGGCCTCGTGGCCGTCGACCGCGATCCGGTCTCGCCGCTCGTGCTGGCCGTGTTCGAGAGTGCGCGGCAGACAGCCGGCGAGACGTAAGCCTCTACCGCACTGCATCATCGGCGGCCCCGATTAACTCATCGGAACAACCGATTGGATTGGCATACCAGTTCGGGCCAGAATGCCTTGGAATCGTTTTAGGTGCGCGGTGCCAGGGTGCCACAGCGTACGCTTTCATCCGAAATTAACGCGACGGATGAAAGGCTTAGGCGCTATGCGCGCCGCTCGGAAAGGTGCCCTCTATGCCTGATACGACTGCCGATGAGGCCGCGCGGACCATTGCCGCCGAACACGGCAACCGTCCCGACGAGCTGATCGAAATCCTGCACGATGTTCAGTCCGCGCTCGGCTACGTGCCGGAGGCGGTGGTGCCGGTGCTGGCTCAGGCTCTGAACCTCTCGCGCGCCGAGGTGCACGGCGTCGTCACCTTCTACCACGACTTCCGCGCCAAGCCGGCCGGCCGCCACGTGCTGAAGCTCTGCCGGGCCGAAGCCTGCCAGTCCATGGGCGGCGAGGCGCTTGTCGAGCAGGCCGAGCACCGCCTTGGCGTTTCCTGCGGCGAGACAAGCGCTGATGGCCGCGTGACATTGGAGCCGATCTACTGCCTCGGTCTCTGCGCGACGGCGCCGTCGGCCATGATCGACGGCCGCATCGTCGGCCGCATGACTGCCGAAAGGCTCGATGCCCTGCTCAAGGAGGCCGGGGCATGACAGTTCGCTTCTTCATTCCGAGGGATGCCGCCGCAATCGCAGTCGGCGCGGACCAGGTCGCAGCGGCACTCGCCAGGGCGGCGCAGGCCGCTGGCCGTACGATCGAGATCGTGCGCACGGGCTCGCGCGGCATGATGTGGCTGGAGCCGCTGCTCGAAGTCGAGAGCCACGGCATTCGTCACGGCTTTGGACCGCTCGAAGCCGACGACATCCCTGGTCTCGTCGCCGCGGGCCTGCTCTATGGCCATTCGATTGGTCTGACGACGCATCCGAAGTCCGTCGGCCCGGTCGAGCAGATCAGCTTCTTCGCGCGCCAGACACGACTGACATTCGCCCGCTGCGGCATCATCGATCCGCTCTCGCTCGACGACTATCGCGCGCACGGCGGCTATGTCGGGCTCGAACAGGCCCTCGGGCTTGGCGGTGCCGGCATCGTCGATGTCGTTGCGAAATCCGGTCTGCGCGGTCGCGGCGGCGCTGGCTTCCCGACCGGCATCAAGTGGAAGACCGTCCACGATACGCCGGGCGATCAGAAGTACATCGTCTGCAACGCCGATGAGGGCGATAGCGCGACTTTTGCCGACCGCATGATCATGGAAGGCGATCCCTTCCTGCTCATCGAAGGCATGACCATTGCGGGCCTCGCGGTCGGCGCGACCAAGGGCTACATCTACGTCCGCTCGGAATACCTGCACGCGATCGCGACGCTGAAGGAAGCCATCGGCATCGCGCGCAAGGCGGGCTTGCTGGGCGCGAACGTCGCGTCATCGAAGCAGGCCTTCGATCTCGAAGTGCGCACGGGCGCCGGCGCTTATGTCTGCGGCGAGGAGACGGCGCTGCTCGACAGCATCGAGGGCAAACGCGGCATTGTGCGCGCCAAGCCGCCGCTGCCGGCGCACAAGGGCCTGTTCGGCCGCCCGACGGTCATCAACAACGTGCTGTCGTTGGCGGCCGTGCCCTTCATCCTGTCGGAAGGCGCCAAGGTCTATGCCGACCTCGGCATGGGGCGCTCGCGCGGTACCATGCCCATTCAGCTCGCGGGCAACGTCAAGCACGGCGGTCTTTTCGAGACGGCCTTCGGCATGACGCTCGGCGAGCTTGTCGACGATGTCGGCGGCGGCACGTTCAGTGGTCGCCCGGTCAAGGCCGTGCAGGTCGGCGGTCCGCTCGGCGCCTACTTCCCGCGTGCGCTCTTCGACACGCCCTTCGACTATGAAGCATTCACCGCGAAGAGTGGCCTCATCGGCCACGGCGGCATCACGGTGTTCGATGACACTGCCGACATGGCCAAGCAGGCACGCTTTGCCTTCGAGTTCTGCGCCATCGAGAGCTGCGGCAAGTGCACGCCCTGCCGCATCGGTTCGACGCGCGGTGTCGAGACGATCGACAAGATCATGGCCGGCGATAGCGCAGAGGATCATCTCGCGCTCGTCACCGACCTCTGCAACACCATGAAGTTCGGATCCTTGTGCGCTCTTGGCGGGTTTACACCTTACCCAGTCATGAGTGCGCTCACGCATTTCCCCGATGATTTCCGTCGGGCTCGCCGATTCCCGCAGGCCGCGGAGTGAACAGATGACGCTCGTTAACGAGATCGATTACGGAACGCCCGTCTCAAAATCCGAGAAGATGGTCACGCTGACCATCGACGGAGTCGAGGTGACGGTGCCCGAGGGCACGTCGATCATGCGTGCGGCCATGGAGGTCGGCACGAAGATCCCGAAGCTCTGTGCGACCGATAGCGTCGAGGCTTTCGGCTCCTGCCGTCTCTGCCTCGTCGAGATCGAGGGACGTGCCGGAACCCCGGCGTCATGCACCACACCGGCCATGAATGGCCTCGTCGTCCACACGCAGACATCGCGCCTGAAGCAGCTCCGCCGCGGCGTGATGGAGCTCTACATCTCCGACCATCCGCTCGACTGCCTCACGTGTGCGGCCAACGGCGACTGCGAGCTGCAGGACATGGCAGGCGCGGTCGGCCTGCGCGATGTGCGCTATGGCTATGACGGCGCCAACCACGTTTTCGCGAAGGCCAAGGACGGCACGGCGAACGACGCCTGGATGCCGAAGGACACGAGCAACCCGTACTTCACGTACGATCCCTCGAAGTGCATTGTCTGCAATCGCTGCGTGCGCGCCTGTGAGGAAGTACAGGGCACGTTCGCGCTGACGATCTCGGGGCGTGGCTTCGAGAGCCGCGTATCGCCCGGCATGTCCGAGAACTTCCTCGACAGCGAGTGCGTCTCGTGCGGCGCTTGCGTGCAGGCCTGCCCGACCGCGACGCTCAGCGAGAAGTCGCTTATCGACATTGGTCAGCCCGAGCACTCGGTCGTCACGACGTGCGCCTATTGCGGCGTCGGCTGCTCCTTCAAGGCGGAAATGCGCGGCGAGGAAGTCGTGCGCATGGTCCCCTACAAGGACGGCAAAGCGAACCGCGGCCACTCTTGCGTCAAAGGTCGCTTTGCCTGGGGCTATGCGACCCACAAGGAGCGCATCCTGAAGCCCATGGTGCGCGACAAGATCACCGATCCCTGGCGTGAGACGACGTGGGAAGAGGCCATCGGTCGCGTCGCTTCCGAGTTCAAGCGCATTCAGTTCCAGTACGGCCGCGATGCGGTCGGCGGCATCACGTCTTCGCGTTGCACGAACGAGGAGACATTCCTCGTCCAGAAGCTGATCCGCGCGGGCTTCGGCGTGAACAACGTCGACACGTGCGCCCGTGTTTGCCACTCGCCGACCGGCTACGGACTCAAGACAGCGTTCGGCACCTCGGCCGGCACGCAGGACTTCGACTCCGTCGAGGATTGCGATGTCATGATGGTCATCGGCGCCAATCCGACGGACGGCCATCCGGTGTTCGCGAGCCGCATGAAGAAGCGGCTGCGTGAGGGTGCCAAGCTGATCGTCGTCGATCCGCGTCGCATTGATCTCGTGCGCACGCCACATATCGACGCCGCGCATCATCTGCCGCTGCTGCCAGGCACGAACGTGGCTGTCCTCACGGCCCTCGCGCACGTCATCGTCACCGAAGGTCTCGTCAACGAGAAGTTCGTCCGCGAGCGTTGCGATATGGATGACTTCCAGGAATGGGCAGCCTTCGTCGCGGAGGAGCGTCATTCGCCCGAGGCGACCGCGAAGTTTACGGGCGTCGATCCGGCGGAGCTGCGCGCGGCTGCGCGTCTTTACGCGACGGGCGGCAATGCGGCCATCTACTACGGTCTCGGCGTTACCGAGCACAGTCAGGGCTCGACCACGGTCATGGCCATCGCGAACCTCGCCATGGTGACCGGCAACCTCGGCCGTCGCGGCGTCGGCGTGAACCCGCTGCGCGGCCAGAACAACGTGCAAGGCGCCTGCGACATGGGCTCCTTCCCGCACGAGCTGTCAGGCTACCGCCACATCTCCGATAACACGACGCGCACGATGTTCGAGGAGTTCTGGGGCACGAAGCTCAATCCGGAGCCGGGCCTGCGCATCCCGAACATGCTCGACGCGGCCGTGGAAGGCACGTTCAAGGCCATCTACATCCAGGGCGAGGACATTCTGCAGTCCGATCCCAACACCTCGCACGTCTCGGCAGGTCTCGCGGCCATGGAATGCGTGGTCGTGCAGGATCTGTTCCTCAATGAGACGGCAAACTACGCGCACGTCTTCCTGCCCGGCTCGACCTTCCTCGAGAAGGACGGCACGTTCACGAACGCGGAGCGCCGCATCCAGCTCGTGCGCAAGGTGATGACGCCGCGCAATGGCGGTTATGGCGATTGGGAGATCACGCAGCTCATCGCCAAGGCCGTCGGGCTCGACTGGAACTACACGCATCCGAGCCAGGTCATGGACGAGATCGCAGCGCTGACCCCGACCTTCAAGAATGTGAGCTTCAAGAAGATCGAGGAAATGGGCTCCGTGCAATGGCCCTGCAACGACGCCAACCCGGAAGGTTCGCCCATCATGCACGCGACGACGTTCGCGCGCGGCAAGGGCAAGTTCGTGCTCACGGAGTACGTGGCGACGGACGAGCGCACGGGACCGCGCTTCCCGCTGTTGCTGACCACGGGGCGCATACTCTCGCAGTACAATGTCGGCGCGCAGACACGGCGGACCGAGAACGTTGTGTGGCACGAGGAGGATCGTCTCGAGATCCATCCGCACGATGCCGAGCAGCGCGGTATCAAGGAGGGTGATTGGGTGCGCATCCAGTCGCGGGCTGGCGAGACGGCCCTGCGCGCGCTCATCACGGATCGCGTGGCGCCGGGCGTCGTCTACACGACCTTCCACCATCCCATGACCCAGGCAAACGTCATCACCACCGAGTTCTCCGATTGGGCGACGAACTGCCCTGAGTACAAAGTGACGGCCGTGCAGGTCGGCCTCTCCAATGGCCCGACGCAGTACCAGGAGGACTATGAGGCCTTTGCGCAGGCGAGCCGGCGCATTGCGGCCGTCGAGGCCGCGGAATAGCGTGGTGCAATGACCGACGCCACCGCCCGCGTTCGCTCGATCAAGGTGACGGCTTCTGCCGCCACTGCGATGGAGCGCGAGGTGCCGTTGGAGGTGCCTGTGGCGCTCGTCTATGACGGGACGACATATGCCGTGATGATGGCGTCGCCGACGAACCTCGAGGATTTCGCATATGGCTTCAGCTTGAGCGAGGGCGTCATCAATGAGCCCGCGGATATCGAAGGGCTGGAGGTCGTCGAGCACGCCGAGGGCATCGAGCTCAGGATGTGGCTCGCTAAAGGTCGCGGCATCGAGCTTGCGACGCGCCGCCGTCAGATCACGGGGCCGACGGGTTGCGGTCTGTGCGGTGTCGAGAGCCTCGAAGCTGCCGCCGCTAAGCTGCCGCCTGTCTCAGGAGATGCGCCCTTTACTGCGGCGGAGATCATGAAGGCGATGGCCTCGCTCGCGCCGGCGCAAGAGCTCAACGTACGCACGCGCGCCGTGCATGGGGCGGGTTTCTGGAATCGCGAGCAGGGCCTCGTCGCCATTGCCGAAGACGTCGGACGGCACAACGCGCTCGACAAGCTCATTGGTGGGCTCAGGCGCCGCGGGATGGATCTCCGTAGCGGCCTCATTCTTCTGACGAGCCGCGTATCCGTCGAGATGGTGCAGAAGGCGGCACGGGCGGGCGCACCGGTCATCGTCGCGGTTTCGGCACCAACAAAACTCGCCCTCGAAACGGCCGAAGCTGTCGGCATCACGCTTGCCGCCGTTGCACGCCAGGACGGCTTCGAGATCTTCACACATCCAGAACGTGTTCCCGAGGCCGTTGCGGCTCAGGACAAAAGTGGAAAGCCAGCTAACAATGCAGCAGCATGACAAGCTCGTCATGATGGCGAACCAGATTGCCAAGGCGTTCGCGCCGCAGGGCGAAGCGCGCGCCGTGCCGCAGATCGCGCAGCACATCAAGGATTTCTGGGACCCGCGCATGCGCCGTGACATCTTCGAGCATCTCGACAGTGGCGGCGCCGGCCTCGATCCGCTTGCACTCGCGGCGCTGAGGAAGCTCCGCCCCGCGCCGCAGGCTGCTGCCCCGCAGGCCTGAGATGGCCACCGCTCCGGACAACGCGGCTGAGGATAGCGTCAATCTCAAGCGCATCCTGCGCGAGCGTCAGAAGGCGCGCCGCGCCGATGCTCTCGCCATGCTTGGCGCCAGCGTCAGCGAGGGTCTCATTCGTCATGGGATGACGCTGCTCGGCGACCGGCCGCCCGGTATCGTCTCCGGTTACTATCCCATGGAAGGCGAGATCTGGCCGCTCCCGCTCATGGCGGCGCTCAAGTCCAAGGGGCATTCGCTGGCGCTTCCGGTCATGCAGGGCAAAGCCGATCCACTGCTCTTTCGCGCGTGGGCGCCGGGCGATCCCCTCATCCCGGGTGTGTGGGGCATCCGCCAGCCGGCTCCGGATCGCACCGTCGTTCTTCCGGACATTCTGCTCGTGCCGCTGCTCGCTTTTGACGCCCGCGGCTATCGTCTCGGTTACGGCGGCGGTTACTATGATCGCACGCTCCGCCATCTGAGAAAATTGAAACCAATCCTCGCGATCGGCCTCGCTCTCGATGAGCTTGAGGTCGACGCCGTGCCTCATCTCGACTATGACGAGCGCCTTGATTGGGTCCTGACGCCGTCAGGAGCCCGGCAACGCTCGGACACCTGAAATGCGCCTGCTGTTTTTGGGGGATGTGGTCGGCCGCAGCGGCCGCGACGTGGTCATCGAGAATCTGCCGGGGCTGATCGAGCGCTATCGGCTCGATTTCGTCGTCGTCAATGGCGAGAACTCCGCCGGTGGCTTCGGCATAACCGAGGCCATCTGCGATGACCTCCTCGCCGCCGGCGCCGATGCCGTCACGCTCGGCAATCACAGTTGGGACCAGCGCGAGACCCTCGTCTTCATCGAGCGCCAGCCGCGCCTGCTGCGCCCGCTGAACTATCCGACGGGAACGCCGGGACGCGGCGCCGGTCTCTACAAGGCGCGCAACGGTGCCGAAGTGCTGGTCATGAATGCCATGGGCCGCATCTTCATGCCCGAGCTCGACTGTCCCTTCCGTGCCATCGACGCCGAGCTCGAAGTCTGCCCGCTCGGCACGGGCGCGGACGCGATCCTGGTCGACTTCCATGCCGAGGCGACGAGCGAGAAAGAGGCGCTGGGGCTCTATCTCGATGGGCGCGTGTCGTGCGTCGTCGGCACGCACACGCATGTGCCGACCAGCGATGACCGGATACTTCCGGGCGGCACGGCGTACATGTCGGACGCCGGCATGTGCGGGGATTACAACTCGGTGCTCGGCATGCAGCCCGAGGAGCCGCTCAACCGCTTCCTGACGCGCATTCCGAAGGGGCGCATGGAACCGGCGCTCGGGGCGGGGACGCTGTCTGGGTTGGCCATTGAAATCGATCCCAAGACCGGGCTCGCGATCAAGGCGCAGGCTCTGCAAATGGGCGGGGCACTGCGGCCGCGCACGATCGACTTCTGGGAATAACGCTGAGGAAGAAGACGCCTTTGCCTTCCCCTTCTCCCCGTCCTTCACGGGGAGAAGGTCGGGATGAGGGGCGGCCACACGCGCTGACGTTGGCGTATGTCGCCGCCCCTCACCCTAGCCCTCTCCCCGCTTGCGGGGAGAGGGGATTAAGTCTCAGCCCTGGCGCGCCTTGAAGCGCGGATTGGACTTGTTGATCACATAGACCCGGCCCTTGCGGCGCACGAGGCGGTTGCCGCGATGGCGGCTCCGAAGGGATTTCAAGGAGTTGCGGACTTTCATGACCAAGGCCTCAGTTGCGGGCAATGTGTCATGGCGCTCGGCGCTCCCGGTGGAGCGGTGCGGCAACGAACAGCGGTGCCCATTGAAAAGGTGGCGCAAACTATGCGGCACCGCTCGGACTGTCAACCCAGGCTAATCGTCGCCGGCGCCAGCAGTGCCTTCGGGTGCGGCAACCTCGAGCAGTCCGGACGGCAGCCGGCGCTCGGTCGGAGGTGGCGTTCGCTGGGGCGTGCGTGGACGTTGTTTGGGTCGCACCTCGGGCTCCAGGGTCCACAGGCGGCGGCCGTGCGCGCCGGCAACGGTCGCCACGGTGATATCCGTTCCGCGAAGGTAAAGGGCATGTGCGCCCTCGCGTCGGAGCGCGGCGGCGTCTATCGCCATCGCAGATGGCTCGCAGGTCCGAGGCCGCTGGTTCTTCAGCACCAGGATCTCGGTGCGTGAACAGTCATCGCGGAGTGCTGATGGATGTCGCGGCACGGCCAGTCGGCGGCCTTTTATGCGCGCGACGCAGCCACTGGCGTCGCACGTGAAGATCGAGGCGGGTGGGGTCGCATCGGCAACGCTCGCGGGCGGACGGTCATCGCCATCCCACTCGAGCCAGCGGCCGAGGTCGAAGTGGTCGGATCGTCCCGCGAGGGCCGAGAGGCGACCATCGTCTCCGCGCGCCGCGACCAGAGTACCTGAACGGCTCACGAGGATGTCCGGCCGCGGCTCGAAGGGCGCCAACGCCAAGCCAGCAGCGATGGTCGCCAAACCCCAGATGCGCAGGCGCGTCCGCCACAACAGCAGCCAAGCGCCGCCGCCGATGATGAGTCCGAAGCTCGCTGCCGGAATGGCCGCGACGCGGATCACGGAGCCGGGCAACGCAGCCACCCAGACAGCGACCGCACTCATGAAGGAGATGCCGAGACCCATGATCTGGAGCGGCGCGGCCTCGAGACCAAAGGGCAGCGCCAGTAGCGTCGCGAGTGCTGCCGGCATGATCAGGAGATTGACCGCGGGCACGGCAAGCAGGTTCGCCAGCATCGCGTACTGCTGGCTCTGGTGGAAATGATAGAGACCGAACGGCGCCACCGCGAGGCTCGCGATGAGTGTCGACCCAATGATGCCGCTGAGGAAGATGAGCGGCGCGCGCCAGATCCAGCCGCGCTCAGGCGTGCCTGCGGGATCGCGGCGATCGCGCCAGGCTTCGTAGCCCGCGACGAGCGCGACGACGGCCGCGAACGACATCTGAAAGCCGACGTCGATCAGGCTCTCCGGCATCACGATGAGCATCGCGAGGGCGGCGAGCGCGACGTTGCGCAGCGCCAGTGCGGGCCGGTCCAGCAGGACGGCGATGAACATGATGAGCACCATCAGGAAGGAGCGCACGGCTGGCGGCGAGGCACCGGAGATGGTGAGATAGCCGAGCGCCCCGAAGGCACCCGCGATGGCGGCCCATTTGCGGATGTCGTAGCGCAGGGCAATCGAGGGAATGAGCGCGAGCGCGAAACGCGCGGTGAAGAACATGGCGCCGGCCATGATCGCCATGTGCAGGCCGGAGATGGACAGGATGTGGATGAGGCCGGAGTCGCGGTAGGCGGCATTTGTCGTCGCGCTGATGGCGCCGCGCTCGCCCGTGATGAGGGCGACGGCAATGGCGCCTCGCTTGTCCGGCAGGATGGTGGTGATGCGCTGGGCGATCGTCTGGCGGAGACGGTTGAAGATCGTGCGCGCCCTGAGATCCCATGGCATGGGCGCGGAGATCGTCGTCCGCTGTGGCGGGGAGAGCGTATAGCCGACGCCGCCGAGGCCCTGGAACCACGCCTGCCGGGCAAAGTCGTAACCACCAGGATGCGAGGGGCCGGCGGGTGGTGACAGCATGGCGCGCATGCTGACCGCGTCACCAGCTCTGAGCGTCGGATTGGCCGTGAGTGTGCGCACACGGATGCGCGATGGTCTTAGATCTGCTGCAAGGCCGGCGATGTCGTGGACGCGGATTGTCAGGCGCTCGCCGCGTTCCTCGCGCGGTTCGATCAGCTCGATCCAGCCTGTGACCGCGTGGGTGCTGCGCTGGTCGGTGATGACCGGAGCAGCGACGAAGTACGCTCGGCTCAGCGCCAGGAGAAAACCGAGCACGACAGCGAATATCGCGCCGCCGGCAATGGCCGCCGCACTTCCCTCGCGCCAGCGCCAACGGATGATGGCGGCAATGGCGAATGCGCCCGTGGCCGCGAGCGGCGCCGGCTCGAAGGTCAGCGCGAAATAAGCGGCAATGCCGCAGCCGAGCAGCACTGGCGCCCATAGGAACCAGCGATCCTGTTCGCGCTCGAGTGCGCCCAATGCTACCGCGAAGAGCCGCCCCATCCCACCCTCGTCGCGTGCCACGGTAGAGGGGCGTTGGAGGAAAGCAAGGTTAGCCGGTGCAGATGAGCAATCCGAAGCTCGCAAGAGAAAACCGCCGGAGCGGGGCTCCGGCGGCGGGAAGTTTTATGTTGTGACGGACAGGCTACTTCTTGGCTGGCGCCTTCTTCGGCGGCGTAGTCTTCAGTCGGCAGTAAGCTTTGCGCTCGACGCCGGCCTTGGTCTTCGTCGCCTTGATCCACGAGCAACCGGTGTTCGCCCCGCAGGCTTTCTCATCGAGGCCCTGGCAGGGCGAGGGAGCCTTCTTGGTGACGGCCTTCTTCTCGGCCTTCGGGGCCTGCGCTTGGACTACGCTGCCGGTCAGTGCCAGCGCCAGTCCCATTGCACTCAGTCCCAGCATCCAACGATTCATTCTCACGTCAGTCGCTCCCTCGTTAAACCCGCGGGCAATATATCATCGCGCAGGCCGCTAAAGTACTGATTTGTGGTGAACAATCATTCAGCCGGGCGTTTGCATGCTCCTGTTGCCCACGCCAGTGCGTCCTCCAGACGATCGTCGCCCCAGAAGAGTTCGCCGTCCTCCGTGATGAAAGTCGGAGCGCCGAAGATGCCTTTGCTGGCAGCGGCTTCCGTGCGCGCGCGTAGAGCCGACTTCACCTCGTCGGTGCCGGTGCGCGCCATAACGCGAGCGGGATCATGTCCGAGTTCGGTGAGAATGCCGGCGAGCGTTTCTGGCGCGGCAATGTCAGCGCGATCGGCAAATTCCATCGCGAACACAGAGCGCGTGAACGGGCCGATCCAGCCTTCTTCTTCGGCGACCATCCCGATGCGGGCCGCTGCGAGGCTGTGCGCGGGAAAGGGCTCGGGCACGTGGAATGCCATCCCGCGAACAGCTGAAATGCGCGCGATGTCGCGAGCCATATATTGGCCCTTGGCCGGGTTGGCGACGAAGGGTGACGTCGTAAGCCCTTGCGCCTTGAAAATCGGCCCGAGGAGAAAGGGGCGATAGGCGATCTCGACGCCCGCGGCCTTAGCAAGAGCCTCGATCCGCATGGCGGCGAGATAGGAATAGCTCGACGCGAAATCGTACCAGAATTCCAGCCTTGGCATGGTTTCTTCTCCGTTCAGGCAGATCCTTTGGACTGCGCGCGCGGGGTGGGGGCGTTAGCCATCAGGGCTCGGAGTGATCGCACAATCGTCAGCCGGCACTCATCTCCCGGTTGCCCTTGCGACAGGCATCGCGCTATAAGCACGCCTGAACCCCTCCCTCACCCCTAAAAGACCGGCTGCTCGACGTATCGGGCAGGCCCTAGAAGCCCATTACCTGGAAAGCCCACACCATGAGCAACCGCAAACCGCTGATGCCGAAAGCGACGGCCGTCTGGCTGGTGGAGAACACCTCGCTGAGCTTCGATCAGATCGCGGAGTTCTGCGGCCTCCATCACCTCGAGGTCAAGGGCATCGCCGACGGCGATGTCGCGCAGGGCATCAAGGGCATGGACCCGATCGCGTCTGGCCAGCTCAGCCGCGAGGAGATCAAGCGCGGCGAGGCTGATCCCGACTATCGCCTGAGGCTGCAGGAGTCGAAGGTCGAGATCCCGCCGGTCAAGACCAAGCGCGGCCCTCGCTATACGCCGGTCTCGCGCCGCCAGGATCGTCCGAACGCCGTGATGTGGCTGCTGCGCAATCACCCAGAGCTGAAGGACAGCCAGATCATTCGCCTCGTCGGCACGACCAAGCCGACGATCGCCGCGATCCGCGAACGCACGCATTGGAATGCGTCGAACCTGACGCCGCAGGATCCGGTGACGCTCGGCCTGTGCTCGCAGATCGATCTCGACAACGAGGTGGCGAAGGCCTCCAAGCGCGTGCCGCCGGTGCCTGCGGGCGCTGCGCCGGCGGAGCCGAAGGCCGGCACACTGCTGCCGACGTCAGAGACGGTGCCCGGCCTCGGGCCACAGCCCGATGTGAGCTTCCCCGAGCCGCCGGCTGAACCCGAGGAGACGGAGGAGGCGCAGGCTTCGCGCATGTTCGAGCGCCTTAAGGAACTCGGCAGCGGTGAGAAGAAGGAAGAGGAAGCGGATAACGACTGACGTTGTGGCGCAGTCGTCGCGTCGGCTCCATAGCTTGAACAAGAATGCCCCTGGAATGCTCCAGGGGCATTGCTGTTTCTGCAGTCGCCTCAGTTCGACGCTGCTTTTGCTGCGTCATCGATCACGTCGGCGACGGCTTTGGGCTGTGTGAGGAAGACGACGTGGCTGCCATCGATCTCCTCGATCTTTGCGCCGATGCGCGTTGCCGTATGGCGCAGCAACTTCGGATCGATCGCGTTATCCTGCTTCGCCACGACGGCCCAGCTCGGCTTGGTTTTCCAGGCGGCCTGGCTGAGTTTGGTTCCGAAGATCGCCAAATTGATCGGAACCTGTGAGTCCCTGAGGAAGGCCGCGTCGGCATCGCTCGTATCGCCGGCGAATCCGATCTTGAACTTCTCCAGGTTCACAAAGCCGAAGCCATCCGCCTGCTTCTCGATGATGAAATCTGGCGGCGGCGGAATCTCGGAGAACTGGTCTCCGGTCGACTGACCAACGTCCGGTGCGAGCGCGGACACGTAGACGAGGCCCGCTACCTTCGCATCGACGCCTGCTTCCGTGATCACCGTGCCGCCGTAGGAGTGGCCGACGAGGATCGTCGGACCGTCCTGTCGGTCGAGTGCCCGCTTCGTCGCGGCGACGTCATCGGCAAGCGATGTCAGCGGGTTCTGGACGATCGTGACTCGGTAGCCGCGTTTCGTCAGCTCATCGTAGACGCCACGCCAGCCCGAGCCGTCGGCGAAAGCGCCATGCACGAGCACGACGTTCTTGACGCGCTGGGACTGATTGGCTTGGTTCGCCGGTTGCGCGTGGGCGACGTTGGCGGCGCCAATTGCAGCCGCGGCGACGATGGCTCCGATCATCTTATTGAACATTTTTGGATCTCCTTCGGACGAAGAGTGGGTTTGCAGGTCAGGCAGCCAGCGACAGCCGCACGTCGAGACCGTTGCGAGTTAAGTGCGAGTACGGGCAGACCACGTGTGCCTGATCGACGAGTTCGCGCGCGACATCGGGGGCGATGCCCGGCAGCGAGATCGTGAGTGCGACATCGAGGCCAAAGCCCTGGCCGTCGTCGCGCTTGCCGATGCCGACGGCGGCCGTGACGCTGCTATCTTCGGAGATCTTCACCTTCTGCCTGCCGGCGACGAACTGCAGTGCGCTCAGGAAGCAGGCTGCGTAGCCCGACGCGAAGAGCTGCTCGGGGTTGGTGCCCTCGCCGCCGGTACCGCCAAGCTCCTTTGGCCTGACAAGTGCGACGCTGAACGCGCCGTCGGTCGTAGAGGCCCTGCCCGTGCGGCCGCCGGTAGCCTTGGCCTCGGTGCGATAGAGGATGTTCATCTGTAGCTCCTGATTAGATACTGCGATAACTGTTATCGCGATAAATTGTGATGTAGGCCCTCGCGAAAGCCTTGTCCAGGAGAATAGTTATTGCGATATACGTTATCGCGATCTTGTGATCGCCCGGTATGCAGGAGGTTGCCGTGACGGACGGGACAGAGCGGCCAGTGCGCCTGGACGACCAGCTTTGCTATGCGATCTATTCGGCGGGCATCGCCATTCAAAGGCTGTACAAGCCACTGCTGGATGAGCTGGGGCTGACCTACCCTCAGTATCTGGTGCTCATCATCCTATGGCGTGACGACGCGCAGACGGTCGGCGGGCTCGCGGAGCAGCTGGCACTCGAGTCGAGCACATTGACGCCGCTGTTGAAGCGGCTCGAGGCTGCGGGATTGGTCCACCGCACACGCAATCCCGACAACGAACGCCAGGTCGTCATCACATTGACCGACCAGGGTCGCGCGCTGAAAGCAAAGGCCGGATGTGTCGGACTTTCGCTGCTCACCGCGTCCGGTCGATCGGAGAATGAACTCCGCGCACTCAATCGGTCCATCCGGCAGCTGCGCGATGATGTCTATAGTCACACGGGCAGCTGGAACGCCGACCGCACACCGACGTGATCTCACATCACCTCGATGCGGATCATCTGCGGCTTCTCGGCGACCTTGCCGTCGGCCTCGATATCGTCGAGCGCCTTGCGGATCGCGGCTTCCGTCGTCTCGTGCGTGATGATCACGATATTGGCGAGCGTGCCGGGTGCGCCACGCGGGCCGCGCTGCACGATGCTGTCGAGTGACACTTCCTGCTCGGCCATGCGCTTGGTGATCGCTGCCATCACACCCGGCCGGTCGAAGGCCGAGAAACGCACGTAATAGTCGCCCTTGTGCTGGCCGAGCGCGGCGCGCTTGTGCTCCTTGAGCCGCGATGAGGGCACGCCGAAGGGCGGCAGCACGAAGCCCGCCGCAATATCCACGATGTCGCTTGCGACAGCCGAAGCCGTGGCGCGGGCGCCGGCACCTGGACCGACGAGCAGCAGGCTGCCAGCGAAATCCGCGTCGAGCGCGACGGCGTTGGTCACGCCCGATACGCCCGCAATGGCGGCCTCCACCGGGATCATGACGGGTGTGACGCGGCTCTCGATGCCGCTCTCGGTCAGCGTCGCGACGCCGAGCAGCTTTATGCGATAGCCGAGCTCGTCCGCCGCATCGATGTCCGCGTCGGTGATGGTCTGAATGCCCTCGATGTGGATCTGGTCGAAGGCGACGCGCGTACCGAACACGAGGCTCGTTAGCAGCGTGAGCTTGTGCGCGGCATCGAAACCGCCGATGTCGAAGGTCGGGTCGGCCTCGGCGTAGCCCTTCTCCTGCGCCTCTCGCAGCACATCGGCGAATGGCAGACGCTCCTCCTGCATCTTGCTCAGGATGTAATTGCAGGTGCCGTTGAGGATGCCGGATACGCGGCGCACCTGGTTGCCGACGAGCGCCTCGCGGACGGTCTTGATCGCAGGAATGCCGCCGGCGACGGCGGCCTCGAAATTGAGCGCGACGTTGTGCTTCTCGGCGAGCTGGGCAAGCTCGAAGCCGTGATGGGCGAGCAGCGCCTTGTTGGCGGTCACAACGTGCTTGCCGGCAGCGAGCGCGGCCTCCACAGCGCGCTTGGCGACACCGTCCTCGCCGCCGATCAGCTCGACGAAGCAGTCGATGGCCGGGTCCGTCGCAAGTGCCACGGGATCGTCCACCCAGCGTATGCCTTCGAGCGACACGCCGCGATCCTTGCCGCGGCTGCGGGCCGAGACGGCTACCACCTCGACCGGGCGGTGAAGCTGGTCGGCGAGCTTGGACCCGTGGGCCTTGAGCAGCTGGATGAGACCGGCGCCGACAGTTCCGAGGCCGGCAACGCCGAGCTTGAGGGGATCACGTGTGGTCATGGGGCATTCCGGCAGTCGGATGAGCGGTTGATGCGGATTTGCCCCGTAGGGCCGCGGTCTCTTAACACGTGTGACCGGCGGGGTCGATGCAGCGGCTGCGCCGGCATCAAAGCCACCACTTAGCCAATCGCCTGCTGACTACCGCCGATCCCGCGTGCCGAGGGACCAGCTGCCGATCTTCAGGACAAGAACGATGCCTGGAATTGCCAGGACGGTCAGAAACATTGAGAGGATCGCGGGCCAGCCGAGTGCTTCGTCGAAGCTGGCGCCGCCCAGCAGGAAGCTGAGCGCCACAACCGCTAGCAAGGCGAGCCAAATGCCATACGCGACCATCACCGTCCACCAACTGGCACGCAGGATCAGCTTGGCGATGAGCACTGGGACGAGCACCCAGGCGCCGAGCGCATAAAGAATTCCTCCTAGATCCAAGCCGCCCCCCTCAATGGCTAGGCCGACGCGTGCCCGCTCAGCCGGAAAAAAAATCGACCAGGCTTTGAACCTCTTTCGGGGTGGCTGCGACAGATCAGGCAAGTGGCGGTGATCCCCGCCGCCTGAAACCCGGTTCAACAGCTCACGCCGCTAGGAGAAGTACCCATGTCCCTCAAGTCAACCCTCACCAAGACCGCAGCTCTCGCCGCCCTCTCTGTCGCGATCGTCGGCGGCAGCGGCCTTGCCGCTCCCCAGGCCGAAGCCGGCCATAAGCACCACAAGCACTTCGGAAAGTTCGGTGTCGGCATCGTGCTCGGCGCGCCGATCGTCTACGGCGGCTATGGCTACTACAACGCTCACCGCCCCTGCTACTGGCTCTATCGCAAGGCGATGAACACCGGCAGCAAGTACTGGTGGAAGCGCTTCCACGAGTGCCGTTACGGCGACGACGACTGATCCTCCCCCCGATCCCTGTCGTCCTGCCGCAGACCCCGGTGCAGTTCCCCTGCTGCATCGGGGTCCATTTATTCGGAGCGTCGTGGCTCCTGCACCGGCAGCATGAATATGAGACCGCCGATCAGGAAAAGGGCCGTCGTCGCGATGCCCCACCGCTGACTGCCCGTCATCGTCGTCACGAGAGCGATCGCCAACGGCGCGGCAAAGGCCGTGGCCTTGCCCGAGAAGGCAAAGAGGCCGAAGTATTGCGTCATGCGCTCGGGTGGAGCGAGGCGCGCGAGCAGCGAACGGCCGGCGGCCTGCACGGGTGCCGCGACCAACCCGATCAGGATAGCGAAGGCCAGGAAGATCTTCTCGCCTTGCGATGAGAATGCGCCCGAGCCCGCCATCTTTTCTGCGATCGGCACGCCGAAGAGCACGCTTCCCTTGTCCACGGAGAGAATACCGAGGAAGCCGATCAGCAGGATCACGATCGAGCCGACGATGACGGTCTTTGCTCCGATGCGGTCATCGAGCAGACCGCCGATGACGGCGCCGACCGCGCCTGTTGCCGCGAGGATGATGCCGAAGAGACCGAGATCGAACGTGCGCCAGCCGAAGACCGACGCGCCATAGATGCCGCCGAACACGAAGATCGCTGCGAGCCCGTCGGCATAGAGCATTCGCGCGATGAGCATCCAGAGAATGTTGCGGTCGTTCGGCAGGTTGCGAACCGTGGCCCAGAGTGATTTCAGCGCGTCGCGGATCGGGCTTTCCGAGTGCGCTCTGTGCGACACGGGATTGTCCGGCACGAACAGGAAGAAGGGGATCACGAACAGGATGAACCACGCCGCGCACAGTGGCCCGACGAGGCGGTCGCCCTCGCGGCTCGCCTGATCGAGATTGAGGATCGGCTCCATGCCGAGCATGGTCTTGCCGCTCGAAGGATCCGTGACGATGAAGCCCGCGACGAGTGCGAGGCTCACGAGGCCGCCGGCATAGCCGAGCCCCCAGGCAATGCCCGAGAGCCGTCCGAGCTGGTCCTTGCGCACGAGCGTCGGCAT
>JAEZAW010000296.1 GCA_023430315.1 Pseudomonadota bacterium
TGCTGCGTGGCGAGGCTGGCCGTGTGGTCGTCGCGCGCTTTGGCCACGCCGCAACGCTCGGCGCCGTACGCGGCGCGCTCGATGAGCTGCGTGCGGCAAGAGGCCATGCCAGCCCGCATCATTCTGTAAGTCGCGGGGATACGGTTGCCGCGATCGCGGCGCGAGCTGCAGAAGTGCTGGAGGCGGATGATGTGCCGCGCCTGCGCCGCGTGCTCAACCTCACAGGCACTGTGCTCCATACGAATCTCGGACGCGCCATTCTGGCCGAGGAGGCCGTCGAGGCTGCCGCCGCCGCCATGCGCGCACCCGCTGCACTGGAGTTCGATCTCGAAAGCGGCAGCCGTGGCGAGCGCGATGACATTGTGCGCGGCCTCATCTGCGAGCTGACCGGCGCCGAGGACGCGATCCTCGTCAACAACAATGCCTCCGCCATCCTGCTCGTGCTCAATACGCTCGCGCTCGGCCGTGAGAGCATCGTCTCGCGCGGCGAACTCATCGAGATCGGCGGCAGCTTCCGTATGCCCGACATCATGGCGCGCGCCGGAACACGGCTCCGTGAGATCGGCACCACGAACCGCACGCACCTGCGCGACTACGCCGATGCGATCGGCGACGAGACGGCTCTTCTGCTCAAGGTCCACACGTCCAATTATCTCGTCCAGGGTTTCACTAAAGAGGTCGGCACGGACGAGCTTGCCGTGCTCGCGCGTGAGAAGAAGCTGCCGCTGGTCGATGATCTCGGTTCGGGCACGCTCATCGATCTTGGCAAGTACGGCCTGCGCCGCGAGCGGACCGTGCAGGACGCGCTCAAGGACGGCGCCGATCTCGTGACCTTCTCGGGCGACAAGCTGCTCGGTGGTCCTCAGGCCGGCTTCATCGTCGGGCGCCGCGATCTCGTCAGGGCCTGCGCGAAGAACCCGATCAAGCGCGCCGTCCGGCTCGACAAGATCCGTCTCGCGGCGCTGGAGGCCACGCTCAAGCTCTATCGCGATCCTGACCGCTTGCCGGAGCGCTTGCCGACTCTCGGCTTTCTCACCCGTCCTCTCGACGACATCCGTGCTCAGGCGGAGCGGGTCGCGGGGCCGGTGTCGCGCGTACTTGGTGATGCTGTCGAGGTCGCGTGCTGCGCATGCACCAGCCAGATCGGCTCGGGTGCGCTGCCGCTCGAGACAATTCCAAGCGCCGGCCTTGCTCTGACGCCGTGTACAAAGAAGCAATCCGGCCGCCAGCTCGAAGCGCTGGCCGCAGCCTTTCGGCGACTGCCCATTCCGGTCATCGGTCACATCCAGAAGGGTGCGCTCGTCTTCGACTGTCGATGCTTGGACGACGAGACGGCCTTCGTCGAGCAGCTCGGCAAGCTGGCCATCATGCCCGTCGAGGCCGAGCCATGAAGCTGCTCGGTCTCTCATTCGGTCGCGACAAGCCCGCGTCGGCACCGCCGCTCGCCGACCAGCTTCGCGAGGCTGCCGCATTCTTCGCTGCCGAGGAATACGAGGGTGCCATCGCGGTGTGGCTGCCGCTCGCACAGGCCGGCCATGCCGAGGCCCAGCACGGCGTCGCGACGTGTCTCATGCAAGGGCTCGGTGCGCCCGCTGATCATGAGGTCGGGGCCAAGTGGCTTCTTGCGGCCGCCATGCAAGGACACATCGAGGCACAGCGCGATATCGCCGATGCCTATCTCAAGGGTGAGGGCGTCCCGCAGAGCGATGTCGATGCCGAGCTCTGGTATCGCCGTGCCGCCGAGCAGAGTGATGCAGCGGCTCAGGACATGCTTTCGTGGCTGCTCGCGAATGAGGATGGCCGTACGCCGGACTATGCCGAGTCCATCAAGTGGGCGCGCGCCGCCGCCGATCAGGGCGTTGCGGCCTCGATGACGCGCATCGGACTCTTCCATCACAACGCGCTCGGCGTCGCGCGTGATCCGGATGCCGCGATTAGCTGGTGGCGAAAATCTGCCGCGCTCGGTGATGCCGACGGACAGGCCATGCTCGGCGCGGCCCATCACATCGGCCAGGGCGTGCCGCAGGATCGCGTTAAGGCCTATGCCTGGCTCATGCGCGCGCGCTGGGGCGGCAGCAAGCTGGCCGAGCGGTTCCTCAATCCGGTCTTTGCAACGCTCTCGCCCGATGAAGTCGAAGCCGGCAAGGATCTGGCACGGCGTCTCCCGGAAGCGGAGGCGGGGTCATGATCGTCGGAACCGCTGGCCATATCGACCACGGTAAGACGTCCCTCGTGCGCGCGCTGACCGGTGTCGACACCGACCGATTGAAGGAGGAGCAGCGTCGCGGCATCACCATAGAGCTTGGCTTTGCCTATCTGCCGCGCCCCTCCGGTGACATCATCGGCTTCGTCGACGTGCCCGGTCACGAGCGGCTCGTGCACACCATGCTCGCCGGCGCGACGGGTATCGACTTCGCGCTTCTCGTCGTAGCGGCCGACGATGGTGTCATGCCGCAGACGCGCGAGCATCTCGCGATCATCGATCTGCTTGGCATTCGACGCGGCGCCGTCGCGCTGAGCAAATGCGATCTCGCCTCGCCCGAGCGTTTGGCGGAAGTCAGCAACGAGATCCGCGCCGGGCTCGCCGGTACTGGTCTTGCCGATGCCGAGATCGTACCGGTCTCGACGGTGACCGACGAAGGCATCGCGAATCTGCTGGCACTGCTCGATCGCGAGGCGGCGGCGACGCGTCTCCGGCCAGCGGATGGGCGATTCCGTCTCGCCATTGATCGCAGCTTTTCGTTGCGCGGTGCTGGAACGGTCGTGACGGGGACGGTCCTCTCCGGCCGCGTTGCGGTCGGCGATCATGTGATGACCTCGCCGGCCGGACTCGAGGCGCGTGTGCGCTCGGTGCACGCGCAGAACACGGCCGCAACGCTCGGGCTTGCCGGGCAGCGTTGCGCGATTGCTCTCGTGGGGCCGAAGATCGATCCAGAAAGCGTCGTGCGTGGCGATGTGCTGCTCGATCCGACGCTGCATAGCCCGACGAACCGCATCGATGTCACGCTCAAGCTGCTGCCGAGCGAGCGGAAGGCCATCTCGCAGTGGCTGCCCGTGAAATTCCATCATGGCTCGGCAGAGCGCAATGCCCGCGTGCTCGCGCTCAAGTCGGGTGGCATTGCCCCGGGCGATGGTGACTACGCGCAGATCATCCTCGACCGTCCGGCCGCCATGGCTGCCGGCGACCGCTTCGTGCTTCGCGATTCCGCGGCATCACGAACGATCGGCGGCGGCACGATCCTCGACCTGCGTCCGCCCGAGCGCCATCGCGCGACGCCGGCCCGCCGCGCGGAGCTCGAAATCCTGAGCGATCACGATCCCATGGCCGCCTTGCGCGGACTGCTCGAAGGTGGCCGGAGCTTCATCGATCTTGCCGCCTTCTTCCGCGATCGCGCGGCGGCCGACGCTCTCGTCGACGAGGCCGTGCAGGCATTCGGCCTCGTGACATTCGTCGATGGCGATCGAGTCGTCGCCCTCACGGCCGAGACGTGGCAGGCTTATGCAACTGAAGTGGCCGCCACACTCGATCGCTTTCATGCCGAAAAGCCCGATCTTCCAGGTCTCGGCCAGGAGCGTCTGCGCCTCGCGCTCAGTCCGCGTCTGCCGGCACCAGCCTTCGCTCGCGCGCTGCAACGGCTCGTCGCGGAGGGGCAGGTCATCCTCGACCGCTCCTGGGTACGCCGACCGGGCCACGAGGTCCGCCTCTCGCCGGAGGAGGAGAAGATCTGGTCGCGGATCGCGCCGATGCTCGGCGGGGAGGCGCGTTTCCGTCCGCCGCGCGTACGCGACATCGCCAAGTCCTTGCGGATCGATGAAGGCTTCATCCGGCGTCTCTTCAAGCTCGCCGCGCGTCGCGGCGACGTGGACGAGATCGCACAGGACCACTATTTTCTCGGGCCCACGGTGGTCGAGATGGCGGACTCGGCGCGCGCGCTCGCGGCGGCGGATGCGGGTGGGGAATTCACCGTCATTGCGTTTCGGGACCGCCTGGACAACGGGCGCAAGGTCGCCATACATATCCTGGAGTTCTTCGATCGCCAGGGACTGACCATGCGGCGCGGTGACATTCGCCGCATCAACCCGCACAAGCGAGACCTGTTTTCGCGCGCGCAGGCCGAGGATGACGCGGCCGCGTAGTGCGATGGAAGAGAAACGCCCCCGGTGGGGCGGCCGGACTTCAAATCCGGAGAGGGTCGCGAGACGGCTCTCGGTGGGTTCGACTCCTGCCTCTTCCGCCAATCTGGCGTTTCGGATCACGCACGACAGCCGGCCGCATACTGGGAGACCGAGCGAGTGCGTGTGCTTCAATCATCCTGAAGCCGCGCCTTCAATTCCTCGGGAAATTGGCCAAGGCGGTCTTCGCAGAGGATCGTATCCATGTACTCCTTCATCTCGACGATCCTACCGTCGGCGATCCGATAATGTAGGCAGTAGTCATTCTGGTAGGGGCGGCCATCGACCGCAATCATGTCTCCCTTGGCCTCGATCACCACCCAATCTTCGTCGGCGAGAAAGCGGCACGCTTTTGTCGGGTTACGCCCGCTCAGCCGTGAGCTTACATGGCGGAAAAAGACATCGAGCACTTTGCCCTTGCCGCGCACAGTTTGCGACCACGAACTGGAGCCCATGACCTGCATGACCACATCGTCATGCAGAGCATCTTCATACGCTGAGCGGTCGCCTCGCCCAACCGCCTCGAAGATGCGCTCCATCATGAGCTTGTTCTGTTCGGCGTTCATGTCGTGAGCCCTCTGAGCTGTGTGCCGAGGCCACCGTGTCACCACGGTAGAAATTTAGCCAAATCAAAGCATTCACAATGGCATGAAATTCTTTCATGATCGCAGCCATGGAGAAGTATCCCCCTTTTTACCCGATGGTTGCATTCGAGGCGGTGGCGCGACTTGGCAACATGACAAATGCCGCGCGCGAGCTGGGGCTAACGCAATCCGCGGTGAGTTATCGCATTCGCCGCCTAGAAGATTTTATGGGACGTCGGCTCTTCGAGCGAAATGGATCGACCCTGAACCTGACTTCGAGCGGAGCGATGCTCCATGCGGAAGTCCAGGAGTTACTTGAGCGCAGTGCACAGCTCCGGGAACGTTGCATTGCCGCTGAGGCGGACAGCGTGCTGCGCATCGGCGCTTACGGGGCATTAGCCGATCACTGGCTGGCTCGACGGATAAAAGGATTTGCCGACGCACATCCAGGCATCGTCCTTGAAGTTGCTTTGATTGATAACGAGGCGCCCGAACGATTTGCGACAGCGGATGTCAGAATTGGCTGGGTTCCATTTTCGGAGGCGAAGTCGACGTCGACTCAGATGACGCTCCATCGTGAGCATGTCTTTCCAGTCGGCGCCCCTAGCCTTCTCGCAGGCATTGGACAACTCCGATCTTACGAAGCGCTTGCATCCCTACCTCTGCTGCATAAGCAGTCGCCAGGCCAGGGGCCGGAATGGGGCTGGGACAGCTGGTTCAACCGTCTCGCCCTTGGCACTCCTGCACGCGAGACGATGCGCTTTTCATCCATCGGACCGGTGATCTCAGCCGCCATAGAGGGCACAGGACTTGCTCTCGCCCGCTCGATGCTTGTTCGGGACGCTCTGCAGGATCGACGACTGGTTCGGGTGTTGCCACAAGAGCTAGACATGCTCTCCACCAAAGTCCACGTCCTGCGCTGGCCGGCTTGGCGGATCGGAGACCCCCGTGTCCGCGCATTCGTGGAGTGGTTCAGCGCTGAGGCGGCTGAGAGCTGCCTAAACTAATCCTCACGTAACAAGGCTCTGCGTTTTCGATGAGGGACTACGCGGTGACGTTGCACCGCCCTGCGGCAGGATTCTCCGCTGCCCACTGGCGTGCCGACGCCGAACGAAGGCGCGAGCCGACGGTGATCACGCGTGCAACTGTCTTTCTTGTTCGCCAGATCACCGCCGTCATCCCCGCTCAGATCACCCTGCGTTGCTGGGCACGGGCGTGTTGAGCAGCTGCTGCTCCCAAAGATACGCTATGCCGCTGCCGGCGAAGTGCTGGATGAGAATCTCGGTCAGCTCCTCGACATGCTCGGTGCGCGCCCAATCGCGTTGCCATTCGCCAGCGAGCGCCATCACGGTCATCACGTTCGCGCCGGCCGCGATCATTCGCTGGATGGCAACTTCGTGAGAC
>JAEZAW010000103.1 GCA_023430315.1 Pseudomonadota bacterium
TAGCGCAACGATTTTTGAAGCGAGGCAGCCGCCGGGTCGTTCTGGCGGCGCCATTACGTAGGGCGCCCTGTGTGCGCCCGGAAGGAGCAGACCAGAATGTCGAACGAGAAACTCGATGCGGATGTGATCGTCGTCGGGGCCGGCAACGCTGCGGCATCGGCCGCATTAGCAGCGCACGATGCGGGCGCGCGCGTGATCATGCTGGAGGCCGCGACCATCGAGGAGCGTGGTGGTAACTCGACGTACACCGCGGGCGCGACGCGGCTCGTCTACAATGGCGTCGAGGATGTGACGTCGCTGGTCGACCTCTCCGAAGCCGAACTCGCGACCATGGACTTCGGCACTTACACCGAGGAGCAGTACTTCGACGACATGTACCGCATGACGCGGTACCGTACGGATCCGGAACTCTGCGACATCCTCGTGCACAACAGCCTTCCCACTTGGCAGTGGCTGAGGAAGCAGGGCGTGAAGTTCCAGACCTCGCAGGGCCGCCAGGCCTTCAAGGTCGACGGCAAGTTCAAGTTCTGGGGCGGACTGTGCGTCGAGATCTGGGGCGGCGGTCCCGGCCTCGTCGATATGGAGCACGACATCTGCCAGAAGAAGGGCATCGACATCCGCTATGAGACGGCGGGTGTGTCGCTGCTGACTGACGATGCCGGTCGCGTGACGGGCGTGAAGGTACGCCACAAGGGCCGCACGACCGATCTACACGCAGGCGCCGTCGTGCTCGCGTGCGGCGGCTTCGAGTCGAACGCCGAGATGCGCGCGCGCTACATGGGCCCCGGCTGGGAGCTCGCGAAGGTGCGCGGCACCCGCTACAACACCGGCGGCGGTATCAAGATGGCGCTCGATATCGGCGCCATGCCTTGGGGACACTGGTCAAGCGGCCACGCCGTCGGCTGGGACTACAACGCGCCGCCCTTCGGCGATCTCTCCGTCGGCGACAACTTCCAGAAGCACAGCTATCCGCTCGGCATCATGGTCAATGCGCGCGGCGAGCGCTTCGTCGATGAAGGTTTCGACTTCCGCAATTACACGTACGCGCGCTATGGCCACGTGATCAAAGACCAGCCGGACATGATGGCGTGGCAGATCTTCGACAAGAAGGTGCTGTCTCTCCTGCGCGACGAGTATCGCATCCGCCGCGTGACCAAGGTGTCCGCCGATACGCTGGAGGAGCTGGTAAAGAAGCTCGAGGGCGTCGATGCCGAGAAGTGCCTCGCGGAGCTGAAGGCTTACAACGCGGCTGTCATGACGGACGTGCCATTCAATCCGGCGGTCAAGGATGGGCGCGGGACGCGCGGCCTGAAGGTTGCGAAGTCGAACTGGGCCAACGTGCTCGATACGCCGCCGTACGAGGCCTATCAGGTGACGTGCGGGCTGACCTTCACGTTCGGCGGCTTGAAGATCTCGACGGGCTGCGAGGTCGAGGACACGGTGGGCCAAGCCATTCCCGGCCTCTATGCGGCGGGCGAGCTGGTCGGCGGGCTCTTCTATCACAACTACCCGGGCGGCACGGGCCTGACGTCTGGTGCCGTGTTCGGCAAGATCGCCGGCGAGGGTGCGGCGGGATTTGCACTCGGTGAGGGGCAGCGCGGGAGCTGAATGGGCGTACTGGCGCTCCGCACTACATAAGGCTCAGTCGGAGGGGATAGCGTGGCTCTGTCGTCAACTCAGAAAGGGGCGATTGGAGAGAACCTGCTCGTCAACGCAGTAATGAAGGCGAGCGACGGGCGCCTGGCTCCGTTTCAACCAATGGCAGATGATGACGGCCTTGATGTGCTGTTTTTCGACAAGCTGACTGGCCTATCAACCGCTATCCAGCTCAAGTGCCGAACTGTGACGCTGCGAAAGCGGGGTTCACAAGTGCGTGGAAACATCGCCCATTTCCAAGTGCGCAAGGCGACTTTCAATGAAGCTCGCCGTGCCTACTTGGTCGCCGGCTTGTTGAATGAAGATCTGTCGAACTTTGCGGCGACTTGGTTCCTACCGATGTGGGAGTTGCCGGAACTCGGCAGAAGCCGTCCTCACAGCTGGGTCATTAGACCAAACAAAGCAGCTGATGCTGCGGATCGGTTCGTCCGTTATCGATGCAGGACTCCTGAAGACTTGGCCCATCGCATTATTGCCGCTTCGGATCCGGCAAGCGGACTTTAGGGATAGCGATCTTCAATTGTGGTCTCGTTCGCGCGGGACGAGAACTGAAACAAGTGAATAAAGCCCGCATCTAGAAAATCCCGTCAAAGCCCTCGCATTTCTCCTGCGTGCACCCCAGCCAGCGCGTTCTCGTGATGTCGCGCGTGCTATCTCTTTCCTTCGTGCTCCATGAGCAGCCGACAAAACGGCAGGCGGCCATGATGCAATGGTCGATGGTGCAATCGCCGCCAAGATTGTCGAGTCCGAACTTGCAATCGACGAACTCGCAGTCGACGAACGTGCAGCCGCGGAACGATGTGCCGAGAAAGCGGCAGGCCTCGAAGCGCGTATTGGATACGAGGGCGTGGTTGAATAGAACCCAATAGAACTCGGTGCTCGTGACGGCACACCCTTCAATAATGCCGTCGATGCTCAGTCCTTCGAAATCGAGCGCATCGAGTGTCGAGCGGCGGATGACGCAGTCACGCCAGTCCTCCGACCGTGGCGGCGGGTGATCCTCGTTGAAGAGCGCGTCCTCGATCAGCATTCCGTCCCGTGTTTGGCAAATTCCAAAATACAAAAGACGGGGGCCCGGGGATGTCCCCCGGGCGGGGAGTGGGGCCAGCGGCCCCACTCGCGTCGAAGACGCGACCGAGCTACAACGAGCCCGGGAAGCTGCCGCCGTCGAGGAGCAGGTTCTGGCCGGTGATGTAGCCGGCGTGCTTCGAGCAGAGGAACGCGGCTGCCGCGCCGAACTCTTCCGTATTGCCGAAGCGGCCGGCAGGATTT
>JAEZAW010000151.1 GCA_023430315.1 Pseudomonadota bacterium
AGCTGCAGCAGGGCCTTGGGTGCCGGGAGCTTGGTCTTGGGTTTCGGTGGCATCTTGGCGAGCTGGCGCACGGCGCGAGAGGCCGCGACCTCGCCGTCGTTCGCATAAGCCTCGTGATTGCGCTCGATCTCCTTGAGGTCGTAGCGGTAGTTGACCATGAGGCCGTGGGCCTCGCGCAGGCCTTTTTCCGAAACGTCACCGAGCCAGTTGATGCGCTCGAGGCGCGCGCCATTGCCGAGATGGAAACGCGCGACTGGATCGACCGGGCGTCCGTCGGCGGCCTTGGCGAACAGGAAATAGTGCGCGCCGAGCGCGAGCAGCGCCGTGCGGAGCGCCTCGCCCTCCTCCTCGTCCTCGATCCAAGCCGGATTGCGGAGCGTCTGGAGAACTTCGCGGTCGGCGTCGCTGACGAGCCCCTCCTGGTCGTCCGCCATGACGCGATCGAGCCAGCGCGCGAATGTCGGCACCGGCGAGAGCGTCACGAACGTCTTGAGCTGCGGCTGCTCGCGCGCGAGCTCCTCGACGACCTGCTTGATGAGGAAGTTGCCGAAGGAAATACCCTTGAGCCCTTCCTGGCAGTTCGAGATCGAATAGAAGACGGCGGTCGTCGGTGGCGGCGTTGGATTGCCGTTCTTGCGCGCCTCGCCGAGCACGGAATGGATGTTGGCGGGAATATCGCCCGTCAGCGCGACCTCGACGAAGATCAGCGGCTCATCGACGAGCGAGGGATGGAAGAAGCCGAAGCAGCGCCGGTCAGCCGGATCGAGGCGGCGGCGCAGGTCGTCGAAGCCTTTGATCTCGTGCACGGCCTCGTACTGGATGAGCTTTTCGAGAATGGCCGCGGGCGTCTGCCAGTCGATGCGCTTCAGCACGAGGAAGCCACGGTTGAACCACGAGTGCAGGAGATGCATGAGGTCGGCATCGAGGGAAGCGAGCGAGGGCTCGGACTTCGGCAGGCGCAGGAGGTCGCGGCGCATGGCGACGATCTCGGCCGTGGCGCCGGGCGCGAGGTTGAGGCGGCGGAAGAATTCCTGGCGCGGGCTCTCGACGGCGTGCTGGAGCGCCTTGAGCGTCGCCTCGCCGGGTGTTGCGACATAGGCTGCGGCCGCCTGCTCCACCTGATGCTCGTCAGGTTTAATCTGCTCCACGAGGTAACGGAAGAAGGCGCGGCGGGCGTCCGCATCGAGCTTGCGGTAGTCATCGAGAATGCGCCGCGCGATGGCGACGCCCGAGGCTTCGCCGCGACCTGACATGAGCGCTGTTGACAGAGCGGTGATGTCCTCATGCGGACCATCGCCCATGAGCGCACGCGGCAGGTACTGGCGGCCCTGCTCGGCGACCGTGCTGAGCAGCTCCTGCAAGAACGAAACATTGACGGGCACGCGGGGCTACCTCGCTGACTTGAGATCCGTATCCGGATCGGGCTTCGCTCAAGTATGCCCTAAGCACGGTTGCGGTTCCATGACCCTGCATGGCTGTTTTGCTCGACGACCGGGCGCGGGCACGCCATTGTGACGCCAAGTAGAAACCAGCTGCCGACGATGCCCCGAGGAGGAGCCGCGATGTCCGAGACCTATGAGATCCTGGCCGTGAAGTATGGCGCCATGACGAATCGCACGCGCGCCGACAACTTCCTGCATCCGGACGACCACGCGGCGCCTATGCCCATCGATTATTTCGTGTTCGTACTTCGTAACAAGAACCGCACCATCCTGATCGACACGGGTTTCGATCACAAGGAGGCGGCCCCCCGCGGCCGTAAGATCGATCTCGAGCCGCGCGAGGCACTTCAGCGCATCGGCATCGACGCTGAGAAGCTCGATACCTGCATCGTCACGCATCTCCACTATGATCACGCCGGTACGCTCGACCACTTCCCGAAGGCGCGCTTTCATCTGCAGGAAGCCGAGATGGCCTATGCCACGGGGCGCTGCATGTGCGATCACGCCATGCGCGGGCCGTTCACCGTCGATCACGTCTGCCAGATGGTGAAAAGCGTCTATTCGGGCCGCGTGCAGTTCCACGACGGCGACGGCGAGGTCGCGCCGGGTGTGACCGTCCACCACATGCCGGGGCACAGCAAGGGCATCCAGGCCATCCGCGTGATGACCGACCACGGGCCGGTCATGCTCGCATCCGACGTGGTCCACTTCTACGAGAATATCGAGAAGCGGAAGCCGTTTTTCATCAGCGTCGACGTCGAAGCGACGCTCAGAAGTTATGATCGCTTGGAGAAGATGGCGGGCGGCCTCAAGAACGTCATTCCGGGCCACGACCCGTTGATCCTCAAGCGCTATCCCGCCTGGAAGCCGGAGACCGCGGGCACAGTCCACAAGCTCGACGCCGAGCGGATCGGATAGTCGCACCGCAGCGCAATACAACTTACAGGCAGTGATTTTCGCTGGCGTGGCCTGCCGGCGATTGTCCCTGCGCGCGCGCCAGCATAGTTTGGCGACCAAGCAAGAACGCGTCTGCCCACTGAAGGGTAGGCAACGGAGGGAGGATACGCATGAAGTTGCGATTTGGACTCCATCTTGGATTGGCCGGGCTGACGCTCGCAGTGGCGCTGTCGGCGTGGCCGGTGGTCGGTGCTGCGCAGGACGTAACGCTGCGAATCCACCACTTCCTGCCGGCACCCGCGCCCGTGCCGAAGAATTTCATCACGCCGTGGGCCGAGAAGATCAGCAAGGAAGCAGGCGGCAAGCTCAAGGTCGAGGTCTATCCGTCGATGCAACTCGGCGGCCGGCCGCCGGCGCTGATCGATCAGGCACGGGACGGCGTCGTCGACATCGTGTGGACGCTGACGGGGTACACACCCGGCCGCTTCCCGGGTTCGGAGGTGTTCGAGCTGCCGTTCATGCCGGCAAGTGGCGAGGCGACGAGCCAGGCGGCATGGGAGTTCTACGAGAAGTATCTCAAGAAGGAATTGGAGAGCGTGCACATCATTGCCGTGCACGTGCATGGGCCGGGCCTCCTGCACGTGAAGGGCAATGGCGTCACCAAGCTCGAGGACATGAAAGGGCTCAAGCTGCGTGGCCCGACACGGCAGGCGACGGCGCTCATTGCGGCGCTTGGCGCGACGCCGGTCGGCATGCCAGTGCCCGCCATGCCCGAAGCGCTCTCGAAGGGCGTGATCGACGGCACGGTCATTCCCTGGGAAGTGACGACGCCCTTGAAGGTCGCCCAGCTCGTGCAGTCGCATACGAACTTCACCGGAAGCCGCGGCCTCTACACGAGCTTTTTCCTGTTCGCGATGAACAAGGCCAAGTACGACGCGCTCCCTGCCGACATCAAGAAGGTGATCGATGCCAACAGCGGCATGGAGACCTCGAAGTGGGTTGGTCGGGTCATGGACGAGGGTGATGCGCCGGGCATTGCTGCGGCTAAGGCCGCCGGCAACAAGATGATCACGCTCGATGCTGCCGAGACTGCGCGTTGGAAGGCGGCAGCGGCACCGATTGCGGAGGCCTGGGTCAAGGAGATGACCGAGAAGGGCCTTCCAGCAGCCGACATGCTGAAGGATGCCCGCGCCATGATCGCCAAGTACGGCGGCGCGGAGTAAGTTACGAAGCGTGGTGGGGGAATGTCCCAGGACATGCGGACAGCGACATGAGCAGCCGAGGCATTGCTCCGTCAGCAGAGGCGGCGGTGGGGCGTGTCATCGGTGCCATAGCGCGCGCAATGGCAATCGCGGGCGGTATCGTGCTCGTGGCGCTGGCGGTCATGTCGGTGGCATCGATTGTCGGGCGCGCCTTCACGCGTATGGGTCTTGGACCCGTGCCCGGCGACTTCGAGCTCGTCGAAGCGGGTTGCGCGGTTGCCATTTTCATGTTCCTGCCGTGGTGCCAATTCCGCCAAGGGAATATCACCGTCGATATGCTCGCACCCTATCTGCCGGCGCGCTTTTGGGCATCGCTGGCCGTCATCGGCAACATCGCGATGAGCATCATCGCCGTGATCGTGACGTGGCAGCTTTGGCTCGGTTTCCGTGACAAGCTCGCTTATGGCGAGACCAGCATGATCCTCCAGATGCCGATCTGGTGGGGCTATGCCGCGGGCTCGGTTGCCGCGCTCGTCTTCGTGCTCACGTGTTTCTATACAGTCTGGCGCAGCCTGAATGAGGCCATTGCCGGATCAAAGGGAACTGAAGGGAGCGCGCACATATGAGCGGCGCGGCGCTGGCGGCAACCGCGTTCGTGGTGGCGCTGGGCGCGATGTTCCTGCGCATGCCGATCGGCGCGGCCATGCTGCTGACCGGCCTTTGCGGCACCTGGATCGTCACTGGCTCGATGGTCCCTGCGCTTTCCGCACTGAAAACGCTCACTTACGACACGTTCTCGAGCCACTCACTCTCGATCATCCCGCTGTTCCTGCTCATGGGGCAGTTCGCGACGCGCTCAGGACTTTCGTCTTCGCTCTTTCAGGCCGCGGCCGATTGGGTCGGACACCGCCGGGGCGGACTCGCCATGGCAGCAGTCGGCGCGTGCGCGGGTTTCGGCTCGGTGTGCGGCTCATCACTCGCGACGGCGGCGACCATGGGTCAGGTGGCGTTGCCGGCGTTGCGGCAGAATGGCTATTCCGGTGCCCTGGCAACCGGCGTTCTGGCGGCCGGCGGCACGCTCGGTATTCTCATTCCGCCGTCGATTGTTCTCGTCGTCTACGCGGTGCTGACCGAGCAGAACATCGTCAAGATGTTCATGGCGGCGCTGATCCCCGGCATTCTCGCAGCGATCGGCTATGTCATCACCGTCTCGATCTTCGTCCGCGTATCGCCAAGTGCGGCGGGCGAACTCGCGCTGCGCAAGTCGATGCGCGAGCGCTGGGTTTCGCTGCAGGGCGTGTGGCCGGTCGCTCTGATCTTCGCGCTGGTGATCGGCGGCATCTACGTCGGATGGTTCACGCCGACAGAGGGCGCCGCGGTTGGCGCGGTTGCGACAGGCGTCTATGCGCTCGTCACAGGCCGGCTCGACTGGTCGACCTTCTCCGCGTGCATTCTCGAGACCGCTGTCGCCTCCGCGATGATCTATTTCATCATCCTCGGCGCGGCGGCCTTCAATACTTTCCTCGCGCTGACGCAGCTTCCGCAGGCCGCCGCCGACTGGGCGCGGGTTTCGGGGCTCTCGCCGCTGACGATCCTGACGCTGATCCTGATCGTCTACATCATTCTCGGCTGCATCATGGACTCGCTCTCGATGATGCTGCTGACGATCCCGGTGTTCTTCCCCGTGGTCATGGCGCTCGACTTCGGCCTCAATCCGGAGGAGACGGCCATCTGGTTCGGCATTTTGGTGCTGATCGTGGTCGAGGTCGGCCTCATCACGCCGCCCGTCGGGCTCAATCTCTTCATCATCAACTCGATGGCGCCGGGCGTACCGCTGAGCGAGACCTATCGCGGTGCCTTACCATTCGTGCTCAGCGACATGGTGCGCACGACCATCCTGGTCATGTTCCCGGCTATCACGTTGTGGCTGGTGCGAGTCGGGTTCTGACCTTGCCGGCGCTCAGTACGTGGCGAAGAACTCGCGGAGGCGGGCTGGGTCGCTCGTGCGCGTGAGTGCCAGCGCGAGCAGGATGCGGGCCTTCTGCGGTGTGAGGTTGTCGGCGGAGATGAAGCCCGCGTCGCGTGCCGGCTTCGAGGTGAAGGCGCGGCCCGAGCCAGCGCGCGTTGCCAGGACGACGACAACCCCGGCCGCAACCGCCTCCTTCAGGGCCGTGAGCTCGGTCGGCACGAGCATGCCGGGCGCGAAGGCGGCGGCAACGATGCCCTTGGCGCCGGCTGCCACGAAGGCGCGGGTCGCTGTGCCGTCGTCACCCGTGTAGGAATAGGCGATGTCGACGCGCGGCAGGGCATCGAGCGTGCGGATGTCGAAGTCGGTATCGGGGCCGACGCGCCGGATCGGACGGCGATAGAAGGAGATGCGGTCACCATCGGCATGGCCGAGCGCGCCGAAGTCCGGGCTGCGGAAAGTCTGGAGGCGGCCGGTCGAGGTCTTGGTGACCTCGCGCGCGGCCTGGATCTCATCATTGAGCAGGACGAGCGCGCCGAGACCGCGCGCCTCGGGGCTCGCGGCCGTGCGGATGGCGTTGACGAGATTGAGTCCAGCGTCCGAGGACAGCGCGCTCGAAGGTCGCTGGGCGCCGACAACGACGATGGGCACGCTCACCTTGGCTGTGAGCGTGAGAGCGTAGGCCGTCTCCTCGAGCGTTGCCGTGCCGTGCAGGATTACGATGCCGGCGAGGTCCGGATGATCGATCACGGCCTTCTCGGCAGCGAGGACGAGCGCCTTCCATTCGGGGAAGTAGATGGCTGGCGAAGGCACGGCCTTGAAGCGGATGGAAATGACCTCGGCCACTTCGTTGACCTCGGGATAGAGCGCGACGAGCTGATCGGCTTCCAGCATCGTGCCGGCATTGCCGTATTCGATGAGATCGAGCGAGCCGAGGCTGCTCATGGCCGTGATCGTGCCGCCCGTGCCGATAACGGCGACCTTGGGTTTCGCGCTCATGAAGCGTCCTCGTCCTGGGGAGTGTGCCGAATGGATCAGGGCGGACCCAATGGCCCGCCCTGATCTTTCCTGTTTCGCCGCCACCTGTGAAGAGACGACTTCAGTGCGCGGCCGGCACGCCCGCAGCCCAGACGTAGATGCAGGCGAAGAGGAAGAGCCAGACCACGTCGACGAAGTGCCAGTACCAGGCCGCGGCCTCGAAGCCGAAGTGCTGCTTGGGCGTGAAGTGGCCCTTGAGCGCGCGGGCGAGACAGACGGCAAGGAAGATCGTGCCGATGATCACGTGCGCGCCGTGGAAGCCGGTCGCCATGAAGAATGTCGCGCCGTAGATGTGGCCGTGGAAGTTGAACGCAGCGTGACCGTACTCGTAGGCCTGCAGCGCGGTGAAGAAGATGCCGAGGATGACGGTCAGCGTCAGGCCCCAGATGAGACCCTTGCGGTTGTTCTCGAGCAGTGCGTGATGCGCCCAGGTTACGGTCGTGCCCGAGAGCAGCAGGATGAGCGTGTTGACGAGCGGCAGGCCCCAGGGATCGAAGGTCGCGTGGAAATTATCCGAGGGCTTCGGCGGCCACACGCCACCGGTCAGCGCGTTGCGATCGACCATGCCGATCACTTCGGTGCTGTTCTGGAGCGGATGAATCGCCGCCGGAAACAGCGCGGCATCGAAGAAGGCCCAGAACCAGGCGACGAAGAACATCACCTCCGA
>JAEZAW010000172.1 GCA_023430315.1 Pseudomonadota bacterium
TGTCCAGACCGGAGAGATGGTTTGCACATGTACGAGGACATGGCTGACGGTTTTCGATCCTAGTCCTCGGGCTCGCTCAGGTCGATGATGGCGACGCGCTGGCTGAGAAAGCGGACCTCGAAGAGGCCGTCCTCGGCCGTCGGGTCGATGCCGACGGAATGGCCGTGCAAGGCCTTGGGCACGCGCCACAAGCGGCCGCGGAACTTGATGAAGCCGCGCACGCCGACCTGGCGCACGAGGGTGCCGGCGGGATAGGCGATCGCGGGCAGGACCTCGGGAAAGCTGCGGCGGCTCGGAGCATAGCGTTCGGCCGGCACGGCGTAGCCGATCGCCTCGTGCGGCCGCTCGTGATTGTAGATGTGGCGCCAGCGATCGAAGCCCTGCTGGGCGTGGACGAGATCGCGCCAGGGCGTGGCGAGCACCTCGAGCTTGAGCGTGCCGTTGAAGCGCTCGTTCTTGCCATGGCTCTGGGGATGGCAGGGGCGCGAATGGCTGATGGCGATGCCGAGCCGGATGAGCCACACATTGAGCGGCGTGAGCTTGTGATCGGCCTGCCCTGCAGAGCCCCACGGCGAACCGTTGTCGGTCAGGATGCGCTCGGGCAAGCCGTAACGGCGGAAGACGGCCGTGAGGCGCGCCCGCACCGTCGCCGTGCGCTCGTCGGCGCAGGCCCCGAGCTCGACGGCGAAGCGCGAGTGATCGTCGACAATGGTCAGCGGATGGCAGCGGTGCGCCCCCTCGGCGAGCGCCACGTGGCCCTTGAAGTCCATCTGCCAGAGCCGGTTCGGCGCTGCGTGCTCGAAGCGGGTCGGCGTGAGGCGGGCGGCGCTCGCCTCGGGCGCGATCAGGCCATGGCGGGCGAGAATGCCGGTGATGGTCGAAGGCGCCGGTGCATCGACGTGGCCAAGGCGGCGCAGGCGGTGATGGAGCTTGCGCCCGCCCCAGGCTGGATGGGCAAGGCGCAGCTCGATGATCCGCTGCGTCATCACCTCGCCGGTGCGGGCGGGCGAGGACAGCGGACGGCGCGAGCGATCTTCGTACGACGGCGCACCCTCGCCTTGCCTGGCGCGGGCGAGCCACTTGTAGCCGGTCGTGCGGCTGATGCCGAAGCGTCGGCACAGCGCCGCCACGTTCGCCCCCTCGCGGCCTGCGAGCCGCACGAACTCTCGACGCGATTGCACCACGGACACCTCCTGCCACCCCATTCAGCCCTCCCGATCGCACCGCAATCGAATGAGCCAGAAGTGTCAGCCATGTCCTCGTACACCTGTCAGCTATGTCCCCGGTCTGGACAGCAGGTAGTAGGGCGGCAGCCCTGTTCGCGCCTTTGGCGCGAGCGAGACCAGTCTCGCGCTCTGCCGGGAGGGACACCCTCCCGGACCCACCCGCCTTTTTAGGCCTTCGTGCCGAGACGGCCCGAGCCGATGACCGGCGTCGCGTCCGCATCAAGCGGCCAGCGCGCGCGGGCGGCGAAGTCGAGTGCGCTCGTGTTGTTGCGCACGAGATGCTCGGCGCCGGCCCATGCGACCATCGCCGCATTGTCGGTGCAGAGTGCGATCGGCGGGATCGAGAGACGCACGCCTTCGCGCGCGGCGAGATCAGCGAGCCCAGCGCGCAGCCGCTGGTTCGCCGCGACACCGCCGGCCACCACGAGCACATCGGCCGCCGCACGCGTTCGCGCAATGCGCAACGCCGTCCGCGTGCGATCGACGACGGTCTCGACGACGGCCTGCTCGAAGGAGGCGCAGAGATCGGCGATGGCCTGATCGTCGAGCGGTGCGGCTGACTGAGCGGCGAGACGCACAGCCGTCTTGAGCCCGGCGAACGAGAAGTGCGGTTCCGCGCGTCCGAGCATGGGCCGCGGCAGGGCAAAGCGATCAGCGCGGCCGCCGCATGCTGCCCTCTCGACGGAAGGACCGCCGGGCTGGGGCAGCCCCAGCAGTTTCGCTGTCTTGTCGAAGGCTTCGCCGAGCGCATCGTCGATCGTGGTGCCGAGACGCACGTAACGGCCCACGTCCTCGATCAGCAGGAGTTGCGTATGCCCGCCCGAGACGAGCAACAGCACATAGGGCGGCTTCAAGCCTTCGGTCAGTCCGGGCGTGAGCGCGTGCGCTTCGAGGTGGTTCACGGCGATCAGCGGGAGATCGTGCACGAGTGCGATGGCCTTGGCCTCCGTGAGCCCGACGAGCACGCCGCCGATCAGACCCGGCCCGCCGGTCGCCGCCACCGCAGAAAGATCGCCAAAGCCGATGGCCGCCTTAGAAAGCGCCGCCGCGATGATCTCGTTGAGGCATTCGACGTGGGCCCGCGCCGCAATTTCGGGGACGACGCCCCCATAAGGTCGGTGTTGCTCCCATTGCGAGCGCACGATGCTCGACAAGATCCGTCCCCGCCCATCAGCGTCGCGTGCGACAACGGCCGCGGCGGTTTCGTCGCAGCTCGTCTCGATGCCGAGAACAAGTTGGGTCCGCCCCGCTCCGGGTCCTGGATGGTCGTTCACACGCGCCTGCTGATGGAAGCGATTGCATCGCGCCCCGCGGGCGGGCATAGACTGCCGGCGCGGCGCTCCTAATGCGCGCTCCGGTAGCATCGACCGAGGATACCTTGCAACAACCGCGGCTTCGCATCGGCACCCGTGGCTCGGCCCTGGCGCTCGCGCAGGCCAATGAAGTGCGGCGCCGGCTCATGGCCGCGCATGGCCTGACGGAAGCCGAGATCGAGATCGTCGTCATCCGCACGACGGGCGACCGCATCCAGGACCGGCCGCTGAGCGAGGCCGGCGGCAAGGGCCTGTTCACCAAGGAGATCGAGGAGGGGCTGCTCGATAGCTCGATCGATCTCGCCGTGCATTCCATGAAGGATATGCCGACGGTATTGCCGGAAGGCCTAGCCATCACCGCCATGCTGCCGCGCGAGGACGTGCGCGATGCCTTCATCAGCGTGAAGTGGCCGTCGATCGACGCGCTGCCGCAGGGCGCGGTAGTGGGATCGTCCTCGCTGCGGCGGCAGGCGCAGCTGCGGCGGATGCGACCAGATCTCCAGGTCGTCACGTACCGCGGCAATGTCGATACGCGCTTGCGGAAACTTGGCGAGGGTGCGGTCGATGCGACGCTGCTCGCGGTTGCGGGCCTCAAGCGCCTCGGGCTCGCGGATCGCATCACGGCGACGATCGCCGATGACGTGATGCTGCCGGCGGTGGCGCAGGGCGCCATCGGTATCGAATGCCGCTTCGATGATGAGGATACGGCGGCGCTGCTCGATCCGCTCAACGACGTCTCGACATCGCTCTGCGTAACGGCGGAGCGTGCCTTCCTCGGTCGGCTCGAAGGCTCGTGCCGCACGCCGATCGCGGGCCTCGGAAAGCTCGACGGTGGTGTCTTTACCTTTCGCGGCGAGATCCTGACGCCGGACGGCAGCGAGAGCCACGCGACGAGCCGCACGGGCGCGCCCGCCGCCGCCGTTCAGCTCGCGACGGAGGCCGCCGAAGAGCTGCTCGCGCAGGCCGGCCCCGGCTTCTTCGGAGCGCACGGCTAATGCTTTTCCTGGTGACGCGGCCGGAGCCCGAGGGCGACAAGCTCAAGGGCCTGATCGAGAACCTCGGTCAGGAGGCCGTCGTCGAGCCGCTCATGGAAGCCGAGCTGCTCCCCGAGGCGATCGACGATCTGGATGGCGTGACAGCCCTCATCGCGACGAGCCGCAATGCGCTCAGGGCGCTGTCACAGTCCCCCTATCTGCATGATGCCGTTGCCATCCCGCTATTCGTCGTGGGCCAGGGCACCGCGGAAGCGGCCCGCGACCTCGGCTTCGAGCGCATTGCCATCGGGCCAGGATCGGTCAGCGGATTTGGCGCCGCCATTGCCGGGACGCTCGATCCCGCCGATGGGTTGATCGTGCATCTCGCCGGCGATGTGCAGGCCGGCGACCTCGCGGGCGAGCTAGGGGAGCTTGGATTTCGCGTGCTGCAACCCGTCGTCTATCGTATGAAGGCGGCGGAGGCCCTGAGCGAGGGTACGCGGGAGGCGATCGGCGAAGGCGCGATCGACGGTGTGGTGCTGATGTCGCCGCGCACGGCGCGCATCTATGCCGGCTTGATCAAGCGCCACAATCTGACTGACGCCGCCGCGGAGATCGTGCACGTGTGCCTGTCCGATGCGGTCGCTCGTGCGCTCTTGCCCCTCGGCGATGTGCCGATCGAGGTCGCGGATAAACCGACGTTGAACGCTATTCTTGAGCAGATCGAACAAGTTGCAGATCGATTGGACAACTGACGATTTAGCCCCGAAACTAGGCACGAATTTCAAGCGCGTTGACTTGGCGCATGTCTGGCGACGACCGACCGGGTCAAGTATCGCGTAACGGAAGGAAGAGGCGGCATGACGAACGGCACGCAGGGTTCAGGTCCAAAGCGGCCGCACGCGACGATCGAAGGCAAGGCCACGGAGATCAAGCCGGAGCCGGCGAAGCCTGCGGCAGCTAGTTCTGCGGCGGCAAGCCCCTCGACGGATCAACGCGCGACCGCGGAGAAGGTGGCGGGTGCTGCCGCGAGCGTCGCCGCCGAGAGCAAAAAGCCTGAGCCGCCCAAGACTGCTTCGGCCGCCTCGGCTTCTGCTGCCTCGGCGAGCAAGGCGACTGCTGCGCCGCCGCCCCCTGCTAAGTCCGGCGGCTTCGGCTCGATTGTCTCGCACACGGTTGCCGGCATCGTCGGCGGCGCGCTGGTACTGCTTGCTGGTCCTCTCCTCGGCATCGGCGGGCCGGATGCATCAAAGGTTTCGCCCGAGGTCGGCCAGCGTCTCGCAGCACTTGAGGATGCCGCGCGCAAAGCTGCGCAGCCCGTTGTCTCGCCGGACGTCGCAAAGCGCCTCGCCGGTCTCGAGCAGGGTGTCGATCAACTAAGGACGGTTACGTCGGCGATCCCGAGTCTCGGCGAAGGCCAGGTCCGCCTCGACGGCGAGACTAAGGCGCTCAAGGATCAGCTCGCGAGCCGCACTGGCCCCGGCAGCGACGCCGAGCGTCTCGCGCGTATGGATGAGCGGCTGTCCGCGCTCGCAGCGGCAGCGCTCGCCGATCCCAAGGGCGCCGGCCCCATCCCGCAGCTTGCGCAGATCACCGGCCGCATTGCCGATCTCGAAACGGCGCTGACCAATCGCCTCGCGGCGGCTCGCCGTGATATGGCGACGGAGATCGAGAGCAAGCTCGCCACGACGGCCGAAGCTGCCGAAGCCGCGAAGTCGGGCACGCAGCGTCTCGATCGCGAGGTGACGACCATCAAGTCGGACCTGACGCGCACGACCCAGCGCGTCGATCAGGCAAAGACGGACGTCGATCGCCTTTCCGAAGTCGCGCGATCGGCGCAAGACGAGATCGCGAGCATCAAGTCCGCGCTCGACGCGCTACGTCGCGACACGGCAAAGCCTGCGGACGTCAGCGCAGCCGTCGCACCGGCGGCGGCGCGTGTCGCCAAGCTCGAAAGCAGCGTCGACGCCGTGCTTAAGGCCGAGGCCGACCGGCGCAGCAATGCCGAGCGCATCGTGCTCTCGCTCGAGCTCGGCAATCTCAAGCGCGCCATCGACCGTGGCGGCAGCTTTGCGAGCGAGCTTGCCGAGGTGCGCAAGGTAGCCGGCAACCGCCTCGATCTAGGAGTTCTGCAGCGCTATCAGGACGAAGGCCTGCCGACCATTGCGGACCTTGCGCGCCAGTTCCGCCCGCTCACCGGCACCATTATCGATGCCGATGCCGAGAAGCAGGACGCTTCTGTCGTGGACCGCTTGATGTCCGGCGCGCGAACCATCGTGCGCGTGCGCAAGCTGACGCCCGACGCCGATGATACATCCGTCGAAGCGACGGTCGCGCGCATGGAAGGCGCGCTCAATGACGGCCGCCTCGCCGATGTCATGCGCTACGCCAAGACGCTGCCGCCGAAGAGCATCACCGGACCGACCCGAGCGTGGCTCGACAGGGTCGCGGCGCGCCAGTCCGTCGAAGAAGCCATCGTCACCATCGATCGCCAGCTCAAGTCGTCGCTCGGAGCAGCCCCCGCTGCGAAGGATGCCAAGCAATGATCCGCCTCATCCTGTATCTCGTCGGCGTTGGTCTTCTTGCGACGGGTCTTGCCTGGCTCGCCGATCGGCCGGGCCAGATGGTGCTCCAGTGGCAGGGCTACGAGATCGAGACCACGGTCTTCCGCGCCGTCGTGATCTTCGCGTTTCTCATTGGCCTCGCGATCTTCCTCTGGTCGCTGGCGCGCCAGTTGTGGAACAGCCCCGCCGCCCTCGGCCGCATCGTCAATCGCCGCCGCCAAGAGCGCGGGCTCGAGGCGCTGTCGAGCGGCATGATCGCCATCGGTGCCGGCGATCGTTCGCAGGCCATGCGCCACGCCATCCAGGCGCGCAAGGCACTCCCCAACGAGCCGTTGACGCATCTTCTGCGCGCGCAGGCAGCCCAGCTCTCCGGCGACCGCACGACAGCGCGGCGCATCTTCGAGGCCATGCTCGGCTCGAAAGAGACCGAGCAGCTCGGCCTGCGCGGATTGTTCCTCGAAGCCGAGCGCGAGGGTGAACACGAAGCCGCGCGCCAGTTCGCGGAACGCGCGCTGCGCCTCAATCCGCAGCTCGGCTGGCCGATCGATGCGCTCTTCGAGCTGCAATGCCGCGCCTCCGACTGGGTTGGTGCACTCAACACGCTCGCAGCGGGCAAACGCAGCGGCCATTTCGAAAAAGCCGTCGCCGATCGCCGTCGGGGCGTCATTCTCACGGCTCAGGCGCAGGCGCTCGAAGACAGCAACGCCGAGAGGGCCCTTACGCTCGCCATGGAGGCGCACAGCCTCGCGCCCGATCTCGTCGAGGCAGGGGCCATCGCCGGACGCCTCTTTTCCTCGCGCGGCCAGACGAGCAAGGTCGCCCGCGTCATCGAGCAGACCTGGAGGCGCGCCCCGCATCCCGACCTCGCGGTCGCGTATGCCTATGCGCGCCCCGGCGACAGCCCGAAAGATCGCCTCGACCGCGTAAAGAACCTCGCGCGCACGACACCTCATTCCGTCGAGGCGCCGATCGCAGTAGCCCACGCGGCCATCGAGGCGCACGACTGGACGGAAGCGCGCAAAGCTCTGGCGCCGCTGGTCGACGGCCGCCTCTCGCAGCGCGTGTGCACGCTCATGGCGCGCATCGAGGGTGAGCAGTTCGGCGATGCCGGGCGCGTGCGCGAGTGGCTCGCCCGCGCGACCAATGCGCCGCGCGATCCGGCGTGGACCGCGGACGGCATCGTTGCCGAGCGGTGGGCGGCGATCTCGCCCGTCACGGGAACGCTCGATGCCTTCCAGTGGAAGGTGCCCGTCGAGCAGAAGGGCACGCAGGACGAGGAACTCGCGCTCGCCAAGCTCGAAGAGCTGATGGCCCTCGGTGAATCGAAGAACGAGAAAGTCATCGAGTCCAAGCGCGCCGCCGCCGATGACGACGTCCCGCAGACGGTCGAGGTGCGGACCGTGCCGGTCACGGAGGCGAAGCCGGTCACCAAGCCGACGAGCGTGCCGACAGGTGGCGTGCCACGGCCGAATGGTGCAACGTCGGAGCCATTCATGCCGACACGCGCGCCGGATGATCCCGGCATCGACGATGACGAGCCGGCACCCCGCACGAAGCCTGCGGCAAAGACAGGGACGGCGGCCTGAGCTTCGCGCCTGCGGCGCGAGCAGGGCCGCAGGCCCTGCACCCGCGCGGGGGACACCCC
>JAEZAW010000197.1 GCA_023430315.1 Pseudomonadota bacterium
GAAGAAGACGGACATCATGCCATAGCGGCTCCAGCGGTCTGAAAGCCAGCCGGCCGGCAGCGAGAAGAGGCCGAAGGCGACGAAGCCCGGTGTCGCGTAGGGGACGAGCTCGGCATAGCTCATGCCCCACTCGCGGGTGAGTGCGAGAGCTGCGACGGTCGCGAAGATCAGTGTGAAGAGGTGATCGAGGAAGTGGCCGACGTTGAGAAAGAGGAAGTGAATTCGGGCGCGAGTCATCGGGCGCCTCCCGGCGCTATGCTTGTTGTCATTTGCGCGAGTGTATCAAGGCCCGTCGGGAAGGTCACTTGATCTTGGTTGCCTGTGGGGCTGCGTGCAATTGCATGACAGCATGCGAAGGGAGCAGACACTGCCGCACATCCCAGACCCTCCAGGTGCCACCCTTGACTGCGAGGACGGCATCGGCAAGGTGACGGCCCCACCATACGCAGGGACCAATGATACAGGCATCGTTTGCCGCCAGCCTCGCGCGGCGGCTGCCATTCTACTATGGCTGGGTCGTCCTCGGCGTCGTGTGCTGTGTGTCGATTGCGCGCGTCGGCCCTGCCGTGGCAACGCTGTCGGTGTTCATTGGCCCGATGACGGCGGAGTTTGGCTGGTCGCGGACCGAGATTTCAGGTGCGGTCTCCCTGGGCGGCATCTTCGCCGCCATCACATCGCCGATGCTCGGTTCATTCCTCGATCGCAAGGGGCCGCGCACCATTCTTCTCATGGCGGTGCTGACGACAGGCATCACCATCCTGCTGCTGTCGCAGATTGGAAATCTAGCGGCGTTCTATCTGCTCTTCTGCATTGCGCGCATGAACTTCGCCGGCCCGTTCGACCTCGGCACGCTTGGAGCCGTGATGAACTGGTTCGTCGCACGGCGGCCGCTGGCGCTCTCGATGTCGATGCTGGCGCAAATGGCCGGCCTTACGCTGATGCCGCTCATCGCGTTCTGGGCGATGGAGCATGGTGGCTGGCGCGCGGGCTGGGTCGCGGTCGGCGTGACGGTGCTCGCTGCAGGATTTCTGCCGACGTGGTTGTTGATGGTGGGGCGACCTGAGGACCTGGGGCTTGCTCCTGATGCGGCGAAGCCGGACGCCGGAGCGACGCCTGGAAAAGTTGTTGAGCCCGAGCCGTCCTTTACACGGGCAGAGGCGCTCGCCACGCCGACGTTCTGGCTGCTCTCGATTTTTACGATGCTGGTTTGGCCGGTGCAGGCAGGCGTCAGCTTGCACCAAGCCGTCCATTTCACGGAGCGCGGTCTCAGCCTCTCCGCGGCGGTTTCGGGTGTGACGGTCTTCTCGGCGGCGTCGGGTGTCTGCGCGCTGCTGCTCGGTCTGGCACTGCGGCGGATCGGCGTGCGCGCGGGCCTCGTCCTCTCGGCTTGCGGCATGACGATCGGAACCGCACTCATTGGAAGCGTGTCGAGCCACGGCGATGTGCTACTGGCTGCGGGCATCTTCGGAGCATCACTCGGCGGCCTGCAGACATGCTTGCCGGTGGCATGGGCGGACTACTTCGGCCGCAAAAGTTTCGGTGCCATACGCGGGGTGGCCCTCACGATCCAGGTTACTGCGCAGGCCATAGGACCGCTACTGTCGGGCGTGCTGCGAGACTGGACGGGCAGCTACGCGGTCTCGCACGCGACATTCGCGACGCTCGCTGGCCTCGCCGTTCTTGTCGCGCTTTTCATCACCGCGCCGAAACAGCCGAACAGGACCGAGCGAAAGTAGTGGGCCGCCGGGGGGAAGGGCAGTCAGAGTGATTTCAGTTTCGCCCGCAGGCGGTCTGCCGCGAAATCAAGAAAAACGCGCATCTTGGATGGCAGCGCACCGCGAGCTGCATGAAGCAGATGAACCGGGTGTGGCTCGACCTCGTACTTCGAGAGAACGATCCGCAGTAGCCCCTCGCGCACCGGGTCGGCGCACTGATAGTGCAGCACGCGTGTGACCCCCACGGCGTTGATGGCAGCCCAAACGGCTGCCGCGGCTGTTGTTACCGTGAGGCGTGTGCGGATCGGAACTTCAATCGTGCGCTTGTCGGCCTTCGCACGAAAGGCCCAGGCAGAGACCGGCGCAAAAGGCTCGAAACTCACGCAAGGCATGTCGGCGAGATTCTCTGGTGACTTAGGCTCTGCATGTCCGGCGAGCAGCTTCGGACTGGCACATACGACCGTCCGCATTGATCCGACGCGAGAGGCCACCATGGAGCTGTCCGGCAGTGCGCCGATGCGCACGGCCATGTCCACGTGATCGTCGATGAGGTGGAGGTTCTTGTCGGAGAGCATCAGCCGAATATTGATCTCCGGGTATGCGGCAAGGAACTCCGCGACAATTGGGAGAATGTGCAGCTGACCAAACAAGATCGGGGCGGTGAGGACCAACTCGCCGCGCGGGGCATGGAACTCGCCTGCCGCCAGGCGCTCCGTCTCGTTGATGTCATCGAGAATGCGACGCGCTGAAGCCACGTAGCTCGTGCCGGCGTCGGTCAATGCCACCTTCCGGGTTGAGCGGACGAGCAGCTGCGTTCCGAGATGGCGTTCGAGGTCGTTGACCTTGCGGCTAACGGTTGCCAAGGGCATCCCGAGTTCGCGGCTTGCGGCCGAAAAGCTTCCGCGGTCCACCACGCGCAGGAGAACGGTCATCGCATCGAGGCGGTCCATGATTGTTCCAAAATATGGGAATATCAATCCCAATGATAGCTGATTATCCAGAACAGTGAAATCGACTAGATCGAGGGGCAATCGCTAGCCGCTGCTCAGGAGTGTCGCCATGCCATACGGGTTTCTCGATATCGCGATTACGCCGAGCGTGCGGAACGCGCAGGCCAAGATGGGTGCGGATCACGTCTGGCGGGATTTCAAAGGCAATCGCAAATTCGACCGGTTCGGAGAGAACGAGGCCGCGTTCATTGCCGAGCGCGACAGCTTCTATATGGCGACGGTCTCGGAAACGGGATGGCCGTACGTGCAGCATCGGGGCGGTCCGCGGGGCTTCCTCAAGCTCGTCGACGACCAAACCCTGGCCTTCGCGGACTATCGCGGCAATCGCCAGTACATCAGCACCGGCAACTTGGCGGCTGATGACCGGGCCTGCCTGTTCCTCATGGACTATGCGCGCCGCGCGCGGCTGAAGATTTACGTTCGGGTCGAGACCCTGTCGCTCGACGACGATCCGGATCTCACGGCTCTTGTCGCCATGCCGGAGTACCGCGCGAAGATCGAGCGCATCTTTCGGCTGCGCTTGGAAGCGTTCGATTGGAATTGCTCGCAGCATATTACGCCGCGCTTCACCGAGGGCGAGGTTAGCGTTGCGGTCCGTCCGCTGCGCGAGCGGTTGGCAGAGCTCGAAGCCGAGAACGCAGCGCTGCGGGCTCGACTCGACGCGAACGCCGTCCGATGATCATGCCAAGGGCAATTTCTGTGGTATTGTTCGGAAGCGATGGAGGCACCTCATGCTGCCCCAAACCC
>JAEZAW010000208.1 GCA_023430315.1 Pseudomonadota bacterium
GCCTACTGCTCGGCACGATTGCCGTGCTCATGGTCTATGGCCATTGGCAACTGGCGGAGCGAGTGGAGGCCGCACGGGAGGGGCCGCGCGTGCGCCTCGTGCAGCCGAGCGTGCTCCAGCGCGAGAAGTGGCAGGCCGAGCATCAGCGCCGCATTTTCGATCTGCATCTTTCGCTGACGGTGCGCAATGCCGCGGGCGTGGAGGATGGTGCCACCGGTGTCGGTCTGATCATCTGGCCCGAGGCGGCCATGCCCTTCCTGCCGCTCGATGCGCCGCAGGCTCTCGATCTCATCGCGAAGGTGCTGCCCGCGGGCGCGCATCTCATCTCAGGTGCGCTGCGTGCCGATCCACCGGACCCGAGCCGGCCCCATTTGCAGCGACGAATCTACAACAGCCTCATCGCCTTTGGTCCTGGTGGGCTGGCCGTCGCGATTTATGACAAGATCCACCTCGTTCCTTTCGGCGAGTATCTGCCGCTCAATGACTGGCTCGATGCAATCGGCCTCGAGCCTCTGACCCGCCGTCGTGGTGGCTTCACGTCGGGGCCGATTCCGCGCCCGTTGTTGACGGTGCCGGGCGCGCCCACCTTCGCGCCGCTCATCTGCTATGAGGCGATCTTTCCGCGTGCCGTTGTCCAGGGCAGTGAGCGCCCGGCCTTCCTCTTGAATGTCACAAACGATGGCTGGTTCGGTAATACGACCGGCCCCCGCCAGCACCTCCATCAGGCGCGTGTGCGTGCGGTGGAGGAGGGGCTGCCACTGCTAAGGGTCGCCAACAACGGCATTTCCGCTGTCATAGACGCGCGCGGGCGGGTGCTCCACCGCCTCGACCTCGATGTTGTCGGCGTGATCGATGCGCGCCTGCCGCCCCCCATGGCACCGACTATCTACAGCCGTTTCGGCGACTTGTGGTTCACCCTGTTGCTTATATGCGGCGTGTTCGTCGTTTTTGGCGGGCGACTATTCGCGGGGCGCGCGGCCGGTATTTCGTGATCGGAGGAACGCGGCTACATTCGCGCGTTTGCGATCGGGGGTGCCGATCGAAGAGGGATTGGGGAATTTCGGTTGCGGCTCGGATACGGAATAGATGTGACCTCGGCGGGGAAGGTTGCGGCACGAACGGCGGCAGCAGTGCTGTCCGTTGCCCTGGTGCTATCGCTGGCGGGGGGCGCGATCGGCCAGGAGCCGGGCTGCACGCGCGAGGCCTTCGAATCGGTCGTCGGGCAATCCGCGGCTGCGCTGCGCGATCTCACGAGCAAGAACCGGCCCGCATTCCAGGCCCGCCTGCGTGATCTCAAGGACAAGCGCGGCTGGTCGCACGACCAATTTCTCAAGTTGGGTGCGCCGATCGTTCAGGATGAGCAGACGGAGGCCTTCGACAAGCAGTCTAGCACGCTCCTCGCCGACATCGAGCGCATGGGTGCGGAGGGCTCGGCTGCGCCGAAGCCGGATTGCGCGGCGCTTGCCCGCCTGCGCGACCGCATGGAAGCGCTCGTTGATGCCCAGCGCCAGAAATGGGCCTACCTCATCGAGAAGGTGGAGCGGGAGCTCGCGAGATGAGCGACCCCGCGGCGGCCGCGCCGCCGTATGGAGGTAGCGCCGCCGGCTGGCCGGCTTGGCGCCGGGTCGCGCTCGGCGGCGGCGGCGGCATGTTCGTCGGTATTGGCTTAGGACGTTTCTCCTACACGGCCATGGTGCCGGCGCTGATCTCCTCAGGCGAGCTGACGGCGCTCGAAGCCGGCCGCGTCGGCGCGCTCAACTTCGCAGGCTTTGCGCTCGGTGCGATTCTTTCCGTGTCGCTGAGCGCGCGCTGGGGTGCCGCGCGCGTGCTGACGCTGGCCGTCATGCTTTCGGTGCTTGCGCTTGCCGCCTCGGCAGCGCCGCTCGGATTTGCCTGGCTCGCGCTCTGGCGCGGACTTGTCGGCATCACGGCGGGCATCATCATGGTGATGAGCCTAGCACTCATCGCTGCAACCGCGCCTGCCACGCGCCGTCCGGTGGCCGGGGGGGTCGTGTTCGCTGGCGTCGGTCTCGCGATATTCATGACGGGCATTCTCGTGCCGCGCCTGCTCGCGTATGGACGCGAGACGGCGTGGCTCGGCCTTGCCCTCTGCGGGTTTGCAGCCATGTGCCTCGCCATCTGGGGCTGGCGGGCCGCGCCGGAGCCGGCAACGCCGACGCACGCACGCCCTGCTGCGACGGTCGTCAGCCCGTGGACCTTACCGCTGTGGCTGCTTCTCGCCGGCCATTTCTTCTTCTCGATCGCAATCGTCCCGCACACGCTTTACTGGGTTGATTATCTCGCGCGCGGTTTGAGTTTAGGCATCGCCGAGGGCGGGTTTCATTGGAGTGTGGTCGGTGTCGCATCCATTGCCGGACCGTGGTCGATGGCCGCGCTCGGGCTGCTGCTCGGGACGGCCGTGGCGCTGCCGCTCTCGTTCATCACGCTCGGGCTGGGGATCGGCGCGCCGCTATTCAGCAGCGCCGGAAGCGTGCTGTTCCTGTCGTCGGTGCTGTTTGGCGCGCAACCCGGCATCTCGGCACTGATGGCAGCGCGTGTGCGCGATCTCGCGGACGCCGAGCAGATGCCGCGCCTCATGCGCGCCATGATCCTGGCGAGCGCTGCTGGGGCCGTCGTTGCGGGCGCGGTACTGCCGCAGCTCTACGAGATGACGCAGAGTCACGTGCTGATCTTCGCGATCGGTGGCGCCGCCATGATCATCGGCGGCGTTCTCGTCGCGCCTTGGGGCAAAGGCCGCTCTTAGACACTCGTGATCTTGAGGTCCGTGAATTTCACCTCGGGCGAGCGCTCCTCGATCCAGTTCAGCGTGAACGAGGATTGCGCCATGAAGACCGGATCGCCGTCGAGATCGCGCGCGATCTGCAACCTGTTCCGCTCTATGAATTTGTCGAGGTCGCTCCGGTTCTCCGCCGAAATCCAGCGTACCGTGTCGCACGGCGCCGGGTCGAAGCCCACGGGGAGGCCGTACTCGTTGTGCAGGCGATCGGAGAGCACGTCGAGCTGCAGCGCGCCGATGACACCCACGACCGGTTGCGAGCCATCGACGGGCGAGAAGAGCTGAACGGCGCCTTCTTCCGCCATCTCCTGCAAAGCCTCGCGCAGCTTCTTGGAGCGGATGGCATCCTCGAGCCGGATGCGGCGCAGGATTTCCGGCGCAAAGCTCGGGATGCCCAGGAATTTCAGATCCTCGCCTTCGGTCAATGCGTCACCAATGCGGAGCGTGCCGCGGTTCGGAATGCCGACGACGTCGCCGGCAAAAGCTTCCTCCGCAATCGAGCGGTCCTGCGCGAAGAAGAACTGTGGCGAAGTGAGCGCCATGGTCTTGCCCGTGCGCACGATCTTGACGCGCATGTTGCGCGTGAGCTTGCCCGAGCAGACGCGCATGAAAGCAATGCGGTCGCGGTGGTTCGGGTCCATGTTCGCCTGGATCTTGAAGACGACGCCGGACATCGCCGGCTCGGTCGCCTCGACCATACGCGTTGCGGCCTTTTGTGCGCGTGGCGGCGGCGCGTGCGCGACCAGCGCATCAAGCAGATTGCGCACGCCGAAGTTCTTGAGCGCGCTGCCGAAGTACACGGGCGTCAGCGTACCGTGACGGAAAGATTCGAGATCGAATTGGCCGGCGGCGCTCATGACGAGTTCCATCTCATCGCGCCAGCGCTGTGCGTCGTCCTCCGACAGCAGCGTGTCGATGACGGGATCATCGGGACCCGAGGCCTCGATGCCCTCCACGTCCTCGTCGAGGCGCGTGATGTGGCGGCTCTGCAGATCGTACGTGCCGCGGAAATCGCGACCGCGGCCGATCGGCCAGACCATGGGCGCGGTGTCGAGCGCAAGCGTCTTCTCGATCTCGTCGAGCAGCTCCAGCGGCTCCTGGCTCTCGCGGTCCATCTTGTTGATGAACGTGATGATCGGGATATCGCGCAGGCGGCAGATCTCGAAGAGCTTGCGCGTGCGCGCCTCGATGCCGCGTGCAGCATCGATCACCATGATCGCGGCGTCGACTGCAGTTAGCGTGCGATAGGTGTGATCCGAGAAGTCCTCGTGGCCCGGCGTGTCGAGCAGGTTGAAGACCGTATCGCGGTACTCGAAGGTCATGACCGAGGTCACGACCGAGATGCCGCGCGCACGCTCGATGGCCATCCAGTCTGAGCGCGTGCGGCGACGATCGCCTTTCGCGCGCACTTGGCCGGCAAGCTGAATCGCGCCGCCGAACAGCAGCAGCTTCTCGGTCAGCGTGGTCTTGCCCGCGTCGGGATGCGAGATGATCGCGAACGTGCGCCGGCGAGCGACTTCGCGCGCAATCTCGCCACCGGGGCG
>JAEZAW010000286.1 GCA_023430315.1 Pseudomonadota bacterium
AGCACGCCGAGCACCCAGGCTGCGGGCGGGATGCGCTCCAGCACGATCAGCCTTCCAGGTTCGCTTCTCGGCAGGACGTCGGTCATGTCAGCGACGCGCTCCGAGCAGGCCTTGCGGACGGAACGCAAGGACGACAGCCATGATCAGGAACGTGAAAACGACCGAATACGTCGGCGCATAAACAAGCCCGATCTGCTCGGCGAGTCCGATGATGACGGCGCCGAGCGCGGCCCCCGGGATCGAGCCCATCCCACCCACGATGACGACCACGAGCGAAGCAAGCAGGAACCGCGTGTCCTCTCCCGGTGACAGAGACTGAAAAGTGCCGCCGATGATGCCGGCAATGCCCGCCAGACCGGCGCCGAAGGCGAACACGGCCAGGAACACGTATTGAATACGCACGCCCGAAGCCGCGAGGATATCTCGGTCGTCGACGCCGGCGCGGATCAGCATGCCGAGCCGCGAGCGGTTGAGCACGAGCCACATGCCGAGCCCGATTACGATCGCGGCGAACAGGATCGCGATGCGAATCAGAGGATAGGACAGGTACACCGCTTGGCCGTCGGAGCGGACCGCACTGACGAACGGCAAAGTCATCGGCCCGCTCAACCACTGCGGCGATTGCACCTGATAGCTCTGTCCGCCCCAGTACCAGAGCATCAGATCGGCCAGCACGATAGAGATGCCGATCGTGACGAGCGTCTGGCGGAGTTCCTCGCCTTCCATGCGGCGAAACACCTGATGCTGCAGCAGCAGGCCGAGCGCCCCGACAACGACAAAGACGACCGGGAAGGCGAGCAGCCAGTAGCCCGTGACGTCGACAACGCCGTAGCCGATGTAGCCACCGAGCAGGTAAAGCGAGCCATGCGCGAGATTAACGTTGCGCATCAGGCCAAACACGAGCGTGAAGCCGGACGCGACAAGGAAGTAGAGCGCGCCGAGCGTAATGCCGGAGAGGATCGCGTTGAGAAAGATGCGCTTGCGGCCGAAAGCCTGCTCGAGACCGGGCGGCCACGGCGCAAAGATCAGCCACGCCAGTGCAACGACCAGCACCAGGATCACAAGGGTCCCGATCGGGTGGCGCGCGCCGAAGCTCTGCAACGTACCCATGCTGCACCCAACTCTGATCGGTCGACTGGTTCATCAATCGACCGTGCAATCGTCTGTCCGCCGTCGGATGCGAAAGCTATGCGGGCGCCGACCCGGTAGTTTCACATCTCGAAACAATCGGACATGTCACGCGGATCGTTCGTCGGCGCCCGCTGGATCACTTTCGATCCCGTGCGCGCCACGAAATGCCGCCTGCCTACTCGACAGAATAGTCGATCCTGGCAGCGACGGTCGTATCCGACAGTCTAACGATTTCACCGGCTTGAGCGCGCGGTAGTTAAGCTCATGGTTCATCCGGAGTAGGCGATCTGCGCGCTGCGCCGATAGGCACTTGGCGGTACGACACCATTCGCGATGAAAAAGCGCGAGAAGCTGGCCTGGCTGGAAAAGCCGAGATCCAGACCGATCGCTGCAACGGCCTCGGTGGTTCTTGTCAGCCGTTCAATGGCTCGCTCCATGCGCAGCGAATTCAGATAGAGGTTCGGCGTAACGCCGACCTGCTGGCGGAACAGTTTGTAGAAGTGAGGCCGTGACAGGCCCGTCTCGCGCGCAACGCTGTCGAGTTCGACCGGCTCACACACGTGCTGCTCGAGGAGTAGGATTGCCTTGCGCAAGCGGAAGTCGCGAACGCACGCGAAGCGCTCGGAGGGATCTCTGCCATGCCAGGACAGATCGAGGCAGTATTGCGTCAGGCTCAGAAGCCAATCGTTGATCGCGGGATCATGCTGGTCGCGATCCAGCATCGCGCTCACGTCTTTGAGGCGCGCAAGCTCGTCCGTGACCTCGATTGCCGCGCGCCCAAAACGCAGTGCCGTCGTCCGGCTCCCGATTCCACTCCAGAACCAAGTCGGCCGGATGTAGAGCACGAGCACCAGCGTCTGCCCGCCCGGAACAGGCTGATGATAATAGTGCGCCTGCCATGGGTTCACGGCAACGGCTTGACCCGGACCTAAGGGTATGGCGCAGCCATCTACATAGACTTCGCCAGGGCTGCCGTAGACATGAAAGAGAAGGTGCCCCTCGCGATGCGCGTGCGACACCATCGTGCGATCCATGGTGTAGAGGCAGGCGCGCCCGAATGCACCATGAAGCACGGCAACTGCTTCACTCATCGTCCTCCCATCAGCATTCGTTTGATGCTGTTTTGCCTTGACTATATCGCATTGAGTATGTGTGGCAAGCCGTCGCATGGCGGTGCACAAAACGTGCTTAATGAAAGGCAGTTTTCGAGATCGCCGAAGCAGTCGCGGCCGCGCTGTGTGAGGTAGTGATGCAGTGCACCAGAGCGAAAGCAAAAGCGCCCCCACGATCGGAACCAGTTGGTCCAATCCGGGGGCGGTTCTTCAAACGCCTCGGCCGCGGCGGACCGAGGTAACTTCGCCCGACGACTTACTTGCCGCCGAGGGCTTTGCAGTCCGGCGTCGTGCGAGACGGCAAGCCCATGGCGCGGAAGGCATCGGCCGTCATGCCCAGCGTCTGGGTGACATTGTCGACGCGACCGACCATCTTGTTCGACATCGTGCCGTCGGGATTGGCGCTCACCTCGGTGACGAATACCGAGCCCGAGGCTTGGCGGTTCTCGTTGAGCGAGATCTCGCCGAGCGGGGTCTTCACCTTCAGCTTCGACAATGCGGCGTGGAACTTCTTATGGCCGTCGCTGAGGTCGCCCTTGACCTCGTTCAACCCGGCGATCATGGCCGTCGCGTTCACGTAGTAGCCGACGCCAAACAGCGACGGCGAGGGAAGCCTCTTGTCCGCCGGGAACGCCTCCTGATAGGCCTTGACATAAGCTTGCCATTCCGGCGCCGGGTTGTCGTTGGCAACCCAACCTGAAGTCGGGGTGCCGACGAGGGCTTCCTTGGCCTTACCCTTCGAGCTCAGCACGGTCGGATCGGCCATGATGGAGCCGCCGATCAGCTTGGCCTTACCGCCGGCTTGCTGATACTGGTTGAGGAAGTTGATCGCATCCGTCCCGCCCACGCCGAGATAGATTGCGTCGACGTCATCCGGCAGCTTGGCGATCACGCCCGCATAGTCGGACGAGCCCAGCGGAACCCACAGACGCTCCACCAACTGGCCGCCGGCCTTGCAGAAGCCGACCGCAAAGCCGAGGAAGTTCGTGTAGCCGAATGAATAGTCGGCAGACACGGTAGCGACCTTCTTCCAACCCTTCTTGTTGACGACATACTCGCCGAGACCCGCTCCCCACTGAGCGCCGTCCAGATTGAAGCGGAAGAAGTTCGGCGACGGGTCGACCCAGGTCGTCTCCAATGCGCCGGAGATGCCGTTGATCACGGTCTTGTCCGGAATGGTCTTGGAGTAGTCGCGCATCGCGATGCCCTCCGAGCCCGACAGCGGGCCCAGAATGATATCGACCTTGTCCTGCTCGATGAGCTTGCGCGCCATGCGCGTCGCCGTGGCGGGCGTCGTGTCGGTGGGAGCAACCACCGTCTCGATTTTCTTGCCGCCGGCCATACCGCCGGCCTGCTTGAGCGCCAGCTCGACGTTGCGGATGCCATCCGCGCCACCGGCCGCAAAGGCACCCTCGGTAGCAACGAGAATGCCGACCTTGATTGTGTCTTGCGCGATGGCCGCGCCGGGCAGCATCAACGTCAGGGCGGCAGCCGCCCCGATGAACCGCTTCATGCCGAATCCTCCCAAGGATTATTTGATTTTCCGTGGCTTATTCGACCACCGCTTCCGCCCGCCAGTTGTTCTGCCGCGACGGTACATTCACTGTGGTCGGTAACTCCACCACCGGGCAACTACATCACAACGGCGAGAAGCTGCCAACCACAGCGATATCCGTGCGTCTGCTTTTTAGCGGGCATCCGATGATGCCTGGGCGCGTTATTGCCTCTATCTTGTTTCGTGCCCGAGATAAGCTCCAACCCTTTGAGAGGAGCAGAGATGAAGCGCGCGATCGTGACCGGCGGGGCTGGCCTTATCGGCAGCGAGATCTGCCGCAGACTGCTCGTTGAAGGCTGGCAGGTGGCGAGCTTCGACGTCCGCAAAGGGCATGGCGACGCTGTCGAAATCCAGTGCGACATTAGCAGCGAGGCTGCCGTCGATGCTGCCTTCTCGCAACTTAGCTGGGATCGCATCGATCTGCTCGTCAACAATGGCGGCCGGACGCCGAGCATCACCATGGAGCTGGCGCAAGCCACGTTGGAGGACTGGAACGAGACGATCGGAAGCTATCTGACCGGCACCTTTCTGATGAGCCGTCGTGCGCTGCCGCTCATGCCGAACGGTGCCAGCATCGTGAACATGGCCTCGACGCGCGCCTTCATGTCCGAGGGTGGAGACTTCATGTATGCCGCTGCCAAAGGCGGCATCGTCTCGATCACGCAGGCGCTGGCCATCGCTCTCGGACCAAAAGTCCGTGTCAACGCGATCGCGCCCGGCTGGATCTCAGGAGCGACCGATCTCAGACCCATCGATCACAGCCAGCATCCCGTTGGCCGTGTTGGTCGTCCTGAGGACATCGCTGAAGCGGTCCTCTATCTCGAAGGCGCCGGCTTCATGACAGGGCAGGTACTGATCATCGACGGCGGCATGACGCGGAAGATGATGTACGCCGAATAGTTATTCCGCTATGTCGGGCAAGAGCGCTAAGAGGCTCCGCAGCGACGGAGACGGCTCGCCATGCCACACGAGATGCGTGCGATTGTGCGAGAAGCGTTTCGGAAGCGCATGCTGGCGAACGCCTTGGGTCGCGCGTAGAGCCTCGAAGGTCGCCTTGGGCACGACGGCGAATCCGGTCCCCGCCGCAACGCACGCGATCATCGCCTGATACGACGCGAACTCCAGAACTCTCTCCGGCATAACATTGGCACTGCCAAGCCATTCCTCGATGCGCTTGCGATAGGAGCAGCCCTGCGCGAACGCAATGAGCGTTGAGCGTCCAATACCGGTCGGACTGGAGACCTTGCTGATCGACTTGGGCGTAATCAGCACCAGCTGCTCTTCGAACACCGCGCGCGATTCGAGGTTAGGCGCCGTGAAGGGCTCGGAAACGAATGCGGCCTCGAGTTCGAAGTTCAGCACGCGCGTCAGCAGCGCGCCAGTCGTCCCGGTGGAGAGTTCGACGACCACATCGGGGTAAAGCGCGTGATAGCGCGACAGGATGGGTGCGAGGCGACTACCGGCAGTGCTCTCGAGCGCCCCCAACCTGAACACCCCCTTTGGCTTGCCGGTGCGCATTTCGTTGACCGCCTCGTCGGCCAGGCGCAGCAGCCGGTCCGCATAGGCGAGCAAGGTATGCCCCTCCGCCGAGAGGCGAATGGAGCGCCCTTCGCGTCTGAACAGGCGTGCACCGACGTGCTCCTCGAGCTGGCGGATGCGCGCCGTGACATTGGACTGGACGCGGTTGAGCTTGTTGGCCGCGCGGATCACGCCGCCCTCGTCCACGACCGTGCGGAAAACCTTCAAGGATTCGAGATCTATCGTTCTCATACAGAGAATAATAGAGCAGAATTATTCATTTGTCCAAATCGATCTCTCGCCCCTTATTCCGGGCATGAGAACAGAGATCGACATAAACATGCGCCAGCCCACGCTCTCGATCGCCGTCGTCTGCATTCTTGCGGCGACGGCGCTGGCAGTTGCGATGGGCATTGGCCGCTTTGCTTTCACGCCGCTGCTGCCGCTGATGGTACGCGACGGCTCCCTGGCTCTAGGCGCCGGGGCTTGGCTCGCCGCCAGCAACTATCTGGGTTATCTGGCCGGCGCTCTCACTGCCGCTCGGTTGGGTCTCTCTCCATCGGCCCTGATGCGCGCGAGCCTTGTCGGGATCGTCGTGACCACGGCCGCAATGGGCGGCCACGACAGCGTGCCTTTCTGGATAGTCCTGCGCTTTGCCGCCGGCGTCTTCAGCGCCTGGGCGCTGGTCTCAATCAGCGCGTGGGTCTTGCCCAAATTGGCACAGGCCCGCCGCGCGGAGCTTTCCGGCCTTGTCTATGCCGGTGTTGGCCTTGGCATTGCCGTCACAGGGCTGTTCTGTCTTATCGCCGCGCAGCCGGGTGTGCCGGCCCGCTGGCTGTGGCTGGAGCTTGGCGTGCTCGCCGCTCTCGTCGTGATCCCACTCGGCTTCCTTGCTGGTCGACCTCACGGTGCTTCCGGCCATGTTCAGTCGCCACTGCCCGTCGACAGCGCGCCTCGTTCGCATGTCGGGCTCGTGGTCTGCTACGGCGCGCTCGGCTTCGGCTATATCCTGCCGGCGACGTTCCTGCCCGCGCTCGCGCGCGAGGTGTGGGACAATCCGCAGGTGTTCGGCCTCGCCTGGCCGATCTTCGGCACCGCCGCCGTCATATCCACGATCGGGGCAGCACGGCATCTGGCGCGCGCCAATCGGCTGCGCGCCTGGGCGATCAGCCACTCGACCATGGCCGCCGGCGTGATCCTCCCAAGCATCTGGCTCACACCACTGACGATCCTGATCGCGGCTCTCGCAGTCGGCAGCACTTTCATGATCGCAACCATGGCCGGGCTGCAGGAGGCGCGCGCGCGATCGCCGGAAAATCCCTCGGCTGCTCTGGCGGCGATGACGACAGCCTTCGCGATCGGTCAGCTCGCTGGCCCGCTCGTCTCCGGAGCCTTTGATCTACTCCACCTCGGTCATCGCGCCGCTCTCGGCTATGCGCTTTTGCTTTCTGCGCTGGCCTTGGCGTGGAGTGCGATCCACCTATGGCGGCAGTCGCGACATGAACAGTCAACGTGAATGGGATCAAGCCGGAGAAGGAGCACCCACCATGACATCGCCCTATGCTGAAATCACAGGCTCAGAAGCTCGCACCGGCAACGGCGCGCTCGATGCGCTGATCGGCTTCTATCGCGCATTCAACAGCCGCGATCTCGATGACCTCGCCGCCAACTGGGCAGAGGGCGATGCGCCGAGCATGGATAACCCGATCGGCGGCATTCGACGTGGCTGGCCGACCATCCGGGAAGGCTATGCGAAGCTGTTCGGAGGCCCCGCGTCGATCCGCGTCACGTTCCACGATTTCACGAGCCAGGGAGGCGACAACTGGCATCTCTTCGTCGGAAGAGAGAAAGGTACGTGCACGACACCCCAGGCCACCATCGATCTCCGCATCCGCACGACGCGCTGGTTCACGAAGAGCAACGGTGTGTGGCGTCAGCTTCATCATCATGGCTCCATCGAAGAACCGGCATTGCTCGCCGAATACCAACGCGCGATATTCGGGGCGCCGCTCGACAAGCCCGCATGAGGCGTGCGAGCGTGCCGGCCTACCTCGCCCCACCGGAGCTCGTCATGAAGATCCCTACTCTTGCGTTCACAGCCATCGACTGGTCGAGCATCCCTCCGACCATCCACAAGGGCGAGAAGGGCGAGGCGCGGTGGCGGACGCAGAACATCGGCGACATTCGCATTCGCGAGGTCGAGTACACGCCTGGTTATCTGGCCGATCACTGGTGCGATCGAGGACATATTCTCTATGTCATCGAAGGCGAGATCATCAGCGAGCTCAAGGACGGCCGCAGCGTCACGTTATCGGCCGGCATGGGTTATCACGTGTCCGACTTCGGTGACGCGGCGCATCGATCGTTCGCCCCCAAAGGCGCGAAGATATTCATCGTCGATTGATCAACCGATGCCGAGATAGATGCGCTGCACATCCGGGTTGCTGGACAGCTCGCTCGCCTTGCCGGAGAGGACGCTGCGGCCAACCTGCAGAACATAGGCGTGATCTGCCACTTCGAGCGCCAGATCGACAGACTGCTCGGCGAGCAGCAGCGTCAGACCTTCCTTGTGCAGGCGCTGGAACGTCTCGTACATCGTCTCGATCACGGCAGGCGCAAGCCCGAGACTTGGCTCGTCGAGCAGCAGGAGCGTGGGATCGCTCATCAATGCACGTCCAACCGCGAGCATCTGTCGCTCACCGCCGGACATGGTGCGGACGAGTTGTCGCCGCCGCTCGGCGAGCCTCGGAAAGACAGCGTAGACGCGCTCGAGCATGTGCGACGTCCGCGACTTGTCCTTGAGCGGCGTCGCGCCGAGCAGCAGGTTGTTCTCGACAGTCTGCGATACGAAAAGGCGCCATCCTTCGGGCGAGAGCGCCAGCCCCTTGCGCACGATCGAATAGGCCGGCACGCTTGTTATATCGTCCCCTCGCAGCTTGATCTGGCCCGCGCTCGCCGGGACGAGGCCTGCAATCGCGTTGAGGGTCGTGGTCTTGCCGGCGCCGTTCGAACCGAGCAGCGCCACGATGGCGCCCTGCGGAACCTCCAGCGAGACGTCCGCAACGCCGATCAGATCGCCATAGCGCACTTCGAGGTTGGTGACGGAGAGCAACGCCGAGGTCATGCGGCCCCCGTGCCGAACTTCTGCGCGTGCCGCTTGCCGAGATAGGCCTCGATCACGTGCTGGTTGCTTGTCACCTCGCGCGACGTGCCGCGTGCAATCTCGCGGCCCTGATGGAATACGACGACGCGGTCGGCCAGCGACATGATCACTTCCATGATGTGCTCGACGATGACGAGCGTGATGCCTGAGCCATGGATACGGCGCACGAGATCGATGGCTGTGCGAATTTCCGTTGGCGTCAGGCCGGCCATGGCCTCGTCGAGCAGCAGAACTTTCGGCTCCGACGCGAGCGCTCTGGCGATCTCGAGGCGTTTGCGCCCCGGTGTACCGAGGCTCCGCGCAGGCGCCGCGGCTACAGGGCCGAGACCGACAAAGTCGACAACCTCGCGTGCCTTGTTACGGGCGGCAGCCGCGCCGTGATGGCGCAGGAAGGCGCCGATCATGACGTTGTCGAGCACCGACATGGACTCGAACGTCAGTGGCACCTGGAACGTGCGCGCGATGCCTAGCGCTGCGCGTTGCTCCGGCGTCATGCCGGTGACCGTCTGACCGTCGAAGTGGATGGTGCCGGCGGTCGGCGTGAGATCTCCGACGAGGCAGTTGAAGAAGGTCGATTTGCCGGCGCCATTGGGGCCAATGAGGCCCAAGACCTCGCCTTTGCTCACCGTGATGGACACGTCGTCCACGGCCTTGAAGGCGCCGAAGGCCATCGTGACATTGCGCGCATCAAGCAGCACGGTTCACCTCGGCCCGCTTGATCTCTTCATTCCTAGGCTCGAAGTAAGACATGAGCAGTGGAAGAAGGCCACCCGGCAAAAAGCGGGCGATAATGACGATAATGGCCCCATAGACCACGAACGTCAGGCCGGCGCCGCTGCCGCCGAGCAGGCTGTTGGACGTCTCTTCGAGAGGAACGAGGATCAGTGCTCCGACCAGCGGGCCGAACAGCATCCCTGCCCCCCCGAGCGCCGCCATGATGAGCATCTTCACCGATATGAGGATGCCGACACCCGACTCGGGGTCCACGAAGCCGAACATGGTGGCGTAGAGCGCTCCAGCAATTGCCGTAGTGCCGGCGCTGAGCATGTAGGCGTAGAGCTTATAACGGCTGGCCGCGACACCGAGCGACCGCGCGGCGCGCTCGCTGTCCTTGATCGCGCGCAGATAGAAGCCGGCTCGGCTGTTCTCGATGCGCCAAGTCATAAACAGAATGGCGCTCAGCACGGCGAGGAAAAGATAGTAGTACGGCATCGCCGAGATGAACGAGAGGTCGAGAACCGTGCGCGGCACGGCCGGTCCGGATATGCCCTGCGCTGCGCCGACGAACTCCCAATTGGTGACGAGCACGCGGGTCAACTCTGCAACCGCTATCGTGGCCATGCTGAAATAGTGGCCGGAGAGCCGCAGCGTCGGCACACCGATCACGGCAGCGATCGCTACGGCGATGAGTGCGCCAACCGGCGCGCCCGCGATCGGCGGCAAACCGAAGTGCGTATACCCGGCGATCGCCGCGTAGGCGCCGGCGCCGAAGAAGACGGCATGACCGACCGATATCGGTCCGGCATATCCGCCGAGGATATTCCACGCAGAGGCTCCGATCGCAGCCAACAGCACGAGCGCGCCGAGCCGCTGGTACACGGGCGAACTCATGGTCAGGATCGGGTAGGTGAGCACGATGAAAACGAGAATGCCCAGGAGCAGATTGCGCCGCGTCATGCCTTCCCCATCAGGCCCTGCGGCCTTGTCCAAAGCACGAGAACGAACAGCGTGTAGACGATCACGTCTTTGTAGACAGGACCAATCCAGTAGGCCGACAGCGCCTCCAACACACCGATGATCAATCCGGCGACGAGCGCGCCTGGCACGCTGCCGAAGCCACCGAATGCAACCGTGACGAAGGCGATGATCGCCAGCGTCTCTCCGACGGTCGGCGATGTGTAAAAGAACGTCGCGATCAGCGCGCCGGCAATGCCTGTCGATGCCGCTGCCAAGCCCCAGGCAATGGCCTGCATACGCTCAGGCCTGATGCCCATGAGCTGAGCGGCGGTCTCGTCCTCGGACACAGCCAGCATGCGACTGCCGAGCGCCGTACGTGTCAGCAGAAGATGTAGAAGCATGGTGACCACGAGACCCACGGTGCCGGCGAGGAGACGCGGTGCGTCGATGCGGATGTCGCCGAACACGAACGGAGGACCGAGGATGTTGTCGGGCAGCGTTTTGAAATTCGAGCCAAAGTACCAGAATGCGGAGTAGCGAATTAGTAGAGCGAGCCCGAACGTGCCGAGAATCTGCGCGATCATCGGCCCCTTCATGATGTGGCGCACGAGTAGGAAATAGCTGAGGACGCCGACCGTCGCGAGAACGATGGCCGCGATCGGAATCGACGCCAGCGGACCGCCGCCGAACGCAGTCCACACCACGAACGCCGTGTACATCGCCAGCATGACGAAATCGCCATGCGCGAAATTGACGACATTCATCATGCCCCAGATCAGCGTGAGACCCGACGCGAACAGCGCATAGACCGCGCCGATGAGCAGGCCGCTGACGATGACTTGCAGAAGAATGGAGGACATGAAGATGGCGCACCGCGTAAGCGGTGCGCGGCTCAGCTCGATTTGGGCTCAGCCGCGCACGTGTCCAACCGGGTGAAGAACCTGACTACCAACCCTTGTAAGGAAGCTTTATGTCCCCCGCGGCCTTGTCCTTCGGCCATACAGGCACGTACACACCGCCCCGCAACTGCGTGATCAGGCTCGACGCGAGCACGTTCTGCCCCTTCTCGTCGAACTTCACGCCATTGTAACCAGTGACCACCTGACTGGCCTTCAGATCCGTTGCCTTGAGGGCTGCTTGAATCTTGGCTGGCTCCGTGGATCCTGCGCGATTGATGGCTTCGGCCATGGTCAACAGCCCCTGCATGGCGCGGCCCGAGGGATCATCGAGATCAAAGCCGGTCTTCTTCTTGTACATCTCGTTGATGATGGCGCTGACCGATCCCGGCTTGCCGATCGCGAAGGATGAGCGATTGATCAATCCCTCCACGAGCGCGCCGGATGTCTGCACGAACGACGGATCGTTGAAGCCGGCATTGTCCGCGATCATGATCGACGGCTTCCAGTTCAGGTCCTTCATCGTCTTGGCATAGAGAATGGCGTCCGACGTATACGAGATGAAGATCACCACGTCGGGATTCTTCTCCTTCATCTGCAGCACCTGGGGCTGCACGTCGGTGGTGTTGGCGGAGTAAGGAATGACCTGCGTGATATTGAGGCCGTCCTTGGCGAACACCTCCCGGATCACGCTCGCAACCGAGTTGCCATACTCCGTATTCTCGTTGACGATCGCAATCGTATCGGTCTTCTGGCCCGCGGCTTTCTGCTCTTTGAGGAAAGCCGAGTAGGCACGCGCGAAGTCACCAGCGACCGGCGTCGTGCGGAAGAACCACTTGAAACCGCGCTCGGTCAGGTTGGAAGCAACCGACTCCGGCGTGAGAAACGGAATGCCATGGCGCTCGGCCATGGCGCTCGTCGTCACCGTAATACCTGACTGATAAGCGCCGATCAGCGCATGAACCTTCTCTTCCGTGATCAGGCGTAGTGCCTGGTTCTGGCCGGCGGCTGGCGTTCCCTGGTTGTCCGCGAACACCACGGAGATCTTAGCGCCGCCCAGTCCAGGAAGGCCTTGGCCTTCCGCGAGCGGTATATCCTTGAGCTGGGGGTGAGCGTTGTTGATGATATCGACCGCCAGCTCGATAGCGGCTTTCGAGAAGTTACCCGCGCTCGCGGCGTTGCCGCTCAGAGGGTAGATAGCGCCGATTTTGACGGTCTGTTGTGCGTTCGCCTGACCCACCAGGGCGAACGTCGTCAGTGCAACGACAAATTTGATAACCGCGCTCGCGCGACCCAACATCAGTTGTCCTCCCGGCAAGCCTTACATTTTTGGGACCGCCTGCCATCGGCCGGACGATCAACATCAATCATGACACACGGGCGCCCTCACAGTCCACAATGACGGCGATTGCTTCTGCGGTGCGTAATGCACGACTGCAACGGCACTTCTGGATGGCACACCGGAGCGCTGCTAGCCTGGGCGCGCGGACTTGATCCTAGTGAGCCAACAGCTCGAAGCGAGGTTGCTCATGCGCGACTATCTGGCCTGGCGCTTGGCGTTCGGCGTTACGACCCCATCGACCAACACTGTCGTGCAGCCCGAGTACGACGACATGCGCCCGCCTGGCGTGACCAACCATCTGGCGCGAATGGTCATTCCCGACATGCCGATCCGCACCAACGACGACTTCGATGAGTCGATCCGGCTTATCGATGCCGCGCTCGAAGATGCCGTCGACCGCGTGATGGACTGCAAGCCGAATGCCTTCATTCTCGGCATATCTGCGCTATCGATCTGGGGCGGCAACCAGCAGTGGTGCGATGATCTCAAGCGCCGCGTGCGCGCCGTTGCAGGCTTCGATATTCCGGTAGCGCTCGCCTCCGATGCGGTTGTGGAGGGCCTGAAGAGGCACGGCATCAAGAAGAAGATCGCCGTGATGGAGCCTACTACCCCTCGATCGAGCCACGGATGCAGGGTGTTTTCGGCCCGCATGGCTACGAGATCATTCGCTTCAATCACATGCGCGGCAAAAGTCCCGCCTCCTACTCCATCCTCACGGCGCGCGACATGATCGAGGCCATCAAGTCGGTCGACGGTCCCGATATCGAGGCCATCGTACAGTTCGGCGCCAACCTGCCGATGGCGCGCCTCGCGGATGAAGCCGAGCGCTGGCTCGACAAGCCCGTGATCAGCGTCAATGTCGCGACCCACTGGCACGCGTGCCGCATGAACGGCATCGAGGACAAACTTTACGGCTATACGCAGCTCTTCTCGCAGTTCTAGCTGATCAGAGAGCCCTGAGGATCGGCGGCGAGGATATCGGCCTCGGGCAAACCCAGCTCGCGTCGCACGATGTTGGTGCCACGCACAAGCGACACCATCTTGTAAAAGGCGTGGAGCCGGCTCATGCCCTGGCGTCCGAAACCGCAATCGGTCGATACGATCAGCCTTTCCGGCGGGATGACCTTGAGTGCCCGTCGAATGAGCGTCGCGACTTCCTCGGGCCTTTCGACCTGCAGCGTGCGGTGGCTGATGACGCCGATGGCGATCTTCTTGTCCTTGCCAATGCCCGCGGCGAAGCTCTCGATCTCGTCGCCGCCATTGTCCGCGGCTTCGAAAGTGATGACGTCGACGTCGAGTTTGTCGAAGTACGGAAGTGCCTGCGTATAGAAGCGCCGCTTGGTCTCCGTTCGTTGCGCCGCAGGATTGCCCCAGCACGTGTGACACCACACCTCGGCCCTGGCGCGCAAACCCTTCACCTCGCGATTGAACGCTTCGACGAGGAAGTCACCCGTGATCTCCGCGTCGCCGAGACCGACCATGCCGTGAATAGCGGGCTCCTCGACCTGAATGACCTGACAGCCAGCGTCGGCGAGCTCATTGAGCTCCTCATTCATCGTCGCCGATAGCGCCATGATGAGATCGCGGCGGTTCTTGAAGTGCGCGTCGTGGACACCGGTCGCGACCATCTGGCCGGATATCGCGCCGAACTTGACGGGTTTGCGCGTCTGACGCTGCGCCACCTTCCAGACGCGCGCATACTCGAGCGGGCCACGCCGCACCGGTCCCGTCACATGCGGCAAAACCCGCGTTTCGAGCACCTCGAACATGATGTCGCCGGCTGCCTTATCGCGGCTGGATGCCGTCGCGCCGCGACCGACATGGTGGCCCGTGAGCCCATCCAGGCGCTCGGTCGCATAGGCGAACCACGATCGCCCCCCGACATCGCAGTCGCAGCGTGCATCACCGTCTGTCAGGAGATCGAGACCCGCGCGCGTCTGATCAGAGAGGTAGCTCGTAACGGCATCCGTGTATTGCTCACGGAAGGCAATGTCGGTCATAGCCAGCGAGAACGGTCGACCCTGCAAATTGGCCACGAACCAGTGCGGGCGCGGCAGCGAGCCCGTAATCGTCGTCAGCAGCGGGCGATCTTTCGACACCGTCAACATACGTCGCCTCCTAAGTTCTCATTGGCTTGGCACTGAGCCAGCACCCGATAGAACTACAGAAGTGTCTCGCGGGCTAGCCTTCCGCGTACCAGCCGAGCATGCTCAGGCGCCACGTGCTCACGGCCGACTCGACGGCGTACGACAGGATCCATGCGCTGACACCGAGAGCCGCGCCGTTGAGATCAGGGTAGACAAGAGCGATGGACGAGGCCGCTGCAGCCGTCACGACACGCAATATGCCGCTAGCCGCAAGCGATCCCGTCGTTCGCGCCTTGGCCAGCAAGCCCCTGAAGAGGGCGGAGCTGCCCCAAAAGGCCGCCATCGCAAATGAGATGGCCATGGCCGGCTCCGAATACGATGCAAGCTCGGGCGTCAGACCAATGAGACCTCGTAGGATGCTATCGCGCAGCGGCGTATGAAATAGGACCAGCGCCAGCAGCGTGAAGAGGCCGACAAGCTGAGCAGTGAAGATCGCCATGACGCGGACGTCCTCGCGCCGCCCGACAAGTGTTTGGGCCGTTTGAACGAGATTGCGGACCGGCGCCATCAGCAATGAAACCAACCCGTGCACGACACCGAAGGCCGCAATGGCCAACTCAGCAGTGTGCAGCCGACCGAGGAAGAGATTGATGACGAAGATCGATCCAAGCTCGGCCGAGGCATTGATGATCAATGGCCAGGAGAAGCGCCAGTAGCGGATCAGCGGTTCAACGGATGCGCGTTCGCGCGGGAGCTTCATGAGCTCTCGCCAGGCGAAGACCCAAGAGAACGCGGTCTCGCTTGCCATGCAAATGACCAACGCCGCGGCGCCGATCGCCGCGCCCTCGAGCCACCAAGGCAGGATGGCGAGAGAGACGGTCAGCGACAGCAGTCGCACCAAGGTACTCAAGGTGATGATGATTGTGCGGCGGGCCAGCATCAGCAGCGCGAAGGCATTGGCGCGGAAAATGAGGACTGGAGAAGAAATCGCCAGCAGTCCGACGGCCTGTTGCGCATCTTCCACCGCTGATGCTCCGAGACTGAACCAGCTACCGAATACGATGTTGCCTGCGCCCGTGAAGGCGACTGCCAGCGCAATGGTGATCGGCAGAGTAAGAACAAGGGCGGCAAAAGCGCTCAACCGCAAGGAGTCGCGTCGCGATTTCAGGAACGACAGACACAGGACTGTCGTGACTTCGGATGCAGCCGTAAGTGCGAAGTAGAACGTAAAGGCCGCATTGAAGGCCGCCAGCGCGCCGCTCGGGTCGTCGGTCCGCGCCAGGAAGGCATGGATGAGCGACTTCGACATCATGTTGAGCTCGACCATGAGCACGAGCGGGAAGAAGAACCAATAGCAGTCGCGCAATCTGAGGTGCGGCCGCTCCGGGGCCTTCACTGCCTGATCTTTGCTCATTGCGGCTCTGGAAGAAATTGCGACAGGATTCGTGGCGCTGATCCCACCGTCTGTCTTAGCGAACGCTCCGATGCCTCGCATCTGCGTTTTGCGAATACTCGTTGTCGCGTTGGGGGCAGCTGGAAGGCATAGGCACAGCGGTCGTTGACTTCAATCAAGGAGCCAGGGAGGCTCCAAGAGTAGGTCAGCTAATCCCCCGGCGCACCCCACCGAAAGGCCGATCATGAAGGGCATTGAGATACGCCGGTTCCACGTGGTGCTGGCTTTGGTCGCTGCAATTGGCGGCTACTTTGCCTGGAGCATGGTTTCAAGAGGTGGCTTGCCGGCCGGCATCGCCAGTGGGAACGGCCGCATCGAAGCCGTCGAAATCGATGTGGCGACGAAGACCGCTGGCCGAATCAAGGAGATCCTGGTCAACGAAGGCGACCTCGTCGCGGCCGGGCAGGTGCTCGCCCGCATGGATACCGAGCAGCTCGAAGCCCATCGGCGTCAGGCCGACGCACAGCTCAAGCGCGCGAGGATCAGCGTCGATACGGCCCGCAGCCTGGTCACGCAACGCGAGGCCGAGCGCACCGCAGCAGCAGCCGTCGTCGCGCAACGCAAAGCCCAACTCGACGCCGCACAGCGCAAGCTCGCACGATCCGAGGAGCTGGCGAGGCGAGACACGGTCTCCCAGCAGGTTCTTGATGATGACCGCGCGGCGGAGCAGGGCACGCGCGCGGCAGTCGCAGCGGCAGAAGCTCAGCTCGCCGCGTCGGAGGCCGCCATCGGGTCGGCAAAGGCCCTGGTCGTCGATGCCGAAGCAGCGGTCGATGCCGCACAGGCCGCGAGCGAGAGCATCACCACGGACATCACCGACAGCATCCTGAAATCACCGCGCCCGGGTCGCGTGCAGTATCGCGTGGCACAGCCGGGCGAGGTTCTCTCCGGCGGCGGTCGCGTGCTCAATCTCGTCGATCTCGCCGACGTCCATATGACATTCTTCCTTCCGACGGCGCAGGCCGGCCGCCTTGCCATCGGCGCGGACGCGCGGATCGTCCTCGATGCGGCACCTCAGTACGTCATTCCCGCGAAGGTCAGCTTCGTCGCCGACGTGGCCCAGTTCACACCCAAGACGGTGGAGACTCAGGAGGAGCGCCAGAAGCTGATGTTTCGAGTGAAGGCTCAGATCTTGCCGGAGCTCCTCAAGAAGCACATCCAGCACGTCAAGACCGGCTTACCGGGCATGGCGTACGTCCGGGTTTCGTCTGACGCCGCGTGGCCGGCGAACCTGCAGACAAAGTTGCCGCAATGAGTGAGCATCCACGCCCATTGATACGGGACGGTGCTCCGGTTGTCCGACTGGATAAGGTCGGCCTCTCCTACGGCAAGACGCGCGCGCTCGACGCCATCACGCTCGATCTGCCGTCCGGCTGCATGGTCGGCCTGATCGGACCGGACGGCGTCGGCAAATCCAGCCTCCTCTCGCTTGTCGCGGGCGCGCGCGTCGTACAAGAGGGTCGCGTCGAGGTGCTGGGCGGCAACATTGCTGACGCGCAGCATCGCCAGACGGCGTACTCGAAGATCGCCTACATGCCGCAGGGCCTCGGCAAGAACCTCTATCCGACGCTCTCCGTCTTCGAGAACGTCGACTTCTTCGGCCGCCTGTTCGGTCACAACAGACGGGAGCGTAAGCGCCGCACCGCCGATCTCCTACACCGCACGGGCCTGTCGCCGTTCGCGGACCGTCCGGCCGGCAAGCTATCCGGCGGCATGAAGCAGAAGCTCGGGCTCTGCTGTGCGCTGATCCACGACCCAGATCTGCTCATCCTCGACGAGCCGACGACAGGCGTCGATCCGCTGTCTCGGCGGCAGTTCTGGGAACTGATCGACGATATCAGGCGCGACCGCGAAGGCATGAGTGTGATCGTCGCGACCGCGTACATGGAGGAGGCTGCGCGCTTCGACTGGCTGGTCGCGATGGATGCGGGAGCGGTGCTTGCTACCGGCACGCCAGATGATCTCAAGAAGCTGGCTGGCGCAGCCAATCTCGATACTGCCTTCATCTCCTTGTTGCCCGAGCAGAAACGCCGCGATCATCGCGCTGTAGTCATTCCTCCGCGAGATGCTGCCGCGGATGGTGAGATTGCCATTGAAGCCGAGCACCTCACGATGCGGTTCGGTGATTTCACGGCAGTCGACGATGTCAGCTTCCGTATCTCGCGCGGCGAGATCTTCGGATTCCTCGGCTCGAACGGCTGTGGCAAGACCACGACGATGAAAATGCTGACCGGTCTGCTGTCGGTCACGGAGGGGACGGCCAAGCTGTTCGGGCGCGAAGTCGATCCTAAGAACATCGACGTCCGCCGTCGCATTGGCTATATGAGCCAGGCGTTCTCCCTCTACACAGAGCTGACTGTCCGTCAGAATCTTGATCTGCACGCGCGTCTGTTCAGCATGGATCCCGACGTGATCCCGGGCCGCATCGCGGAGATGGCGCGGCGCTTCGGCCTTCTCGATGTCATGGATGCGTTGCCCGATAGTCTGCCGCTCGGCATCCGCCAGCGCCTGTCACTAGCCGTGGCCATGATCCATTCGCCGGACATCCTGATCCTCGATGAGCCGACCTCCGGCGTTGACCCTGTCGCGCGCGATGCCTTCTGGCAGATCCTCTCCGACCTCTCGCGCAAGGACAACGTCACCATATTCGTCTCGACGCACTTCATGAACGAGGCGGAGCTTTGCGATCGCATATCCCTGATGCACGCGGGCAAGGTACTTGTCAGCGATACGCCCGCAGCGATCATCGCGAAGCGGTCCGCAGGGTCCCTAGACGAGGCATTCATCGCCTACCTGGAAGATGCCATCGCGCAGGCACCAGCACCCGTGCCGTCCGTTGCCGGACGCAACAATATCGCCGATGAGGCCCCGGGCAGCCACAAGGTTCGGTCCAGCGGTCCGTACCTCGATCTGCGGCGGATGCTCGCCTACACCCAGCGCGAGTCGCTGGAGCTGCGCCGCGATCCGATCCGCGGCACGCTCGCCATTCTCGGCACGCTCATCCTGATGTTCGTCATTGGGTATGGCATCAACATGGATGTCGAGAAGCTCTCTTTTGCGGTCCTCGACCGCGACGACACCACCATCAGCCGAGACTATACGCTGCAGATCGCCGGCTCCCGCTATTTCACCGAACAGCCACCACTCACCGACTACGCCGATCTCGACCGCCGTATGGCCAATGGCGAAATCAGCCTGGCCATCGAGATTCCGCCAGGCTTCGGCCGCGATATCGCGCGTGGAAAGGCCGTGCAGATCGGCGCCTGGATCGACGGCGCCATGCCGGCGCGTGCCGAAACGGTGCGCGGCTATGTGCAAGGTATGCACGCGAACTGGCTCACGCAGAAAGCGCGTGAACGGTATGGCGATGCCGCCGTTGCCGGCGCCTTCAATCTCGAGCTTCGCTACCGATACAATCCGTCCGTCCAAAGCCTCGTAGCCATGGTGCCCGCGGTCATTCCGCTGTTGCTCATGATGATCCCGGCCATGCTCACCGTCCTCAGCGTCGTCCGCGAGAAGGAGCTCGGCTCGATCATCAATTTCTATGTCACGCCCGTGACGCGGACAGAGTTCCTGCTCGGCAAACAACTCCCCTATATCGGACTTGCCTTTCTCAACTTCCTCATGCTGACCGCGTTCGCCGTCTACGTGTTCCGCGTGCCCTTCACCGGCAGCTTTCTCACTTTGACCACTGCAGCGCTGCTGTATGTTGTGTTCACAACAGGCATGGGGCTCGTGATCTCCGCCTTCATGAAGAGCCAGATCGCGGCGATCTTCGGCACCTCGCTCATTACGCTCGTTCCCGCTGTCCAATACTCGGGCTTCATCGATCCGGTCTCATCACTGGAAGGCTTCGGCGCCTTCATCGGCCATATCTATCCAACGACATACTTCATCACGATCTCGCGCGGGACGTTCTCCAAGGGACTGGGCTTCGGCGATCTTGGCACGGCATTCGTGCCGCTGCTGATCGCGCCACCGGTTCTCTACGCCTTGGGCGTGTTCCTTTTGAAGAAGCAGGCGCGCTGACCGATGCACATCGCCAACATCTTCAACCTCGGCTTCAAGGAGCTGCGCGGTCTTGCCCGCGATCCGGTCATGATTTTCCTGATCGCCTATGCCTTCACGTTGGACATCTACGCAGGTGCGACTGCGATGCCGGAAACGCTGAACCGTGCGCCGATCGCCATCGTCGATGAGGACCAGTCACCGGTCTCGTCGCGAATCGCAACGGCGTTCTACCCGCCGTACTTCGTGCCGCCGCAGCTCATCGGCACATACGAGATGGACGCGCGGATGGATGCCGGGCTCGATACCTTCGCGCTCGACATTCCGCCGAACTTCCAAAGGGATCTCCTTGCAGGCAAGTCACCGACAATCCAGCTCAGCGTCGATGCCACGCGCATATCGCAAGCATTCGCCGGCGGCGGCTATGTGCAGGCGATCGTATCGGCTGAAGTAACCGAGTTCCTCGAACGCTATCGCGGCCAGGCCAGCGTGCCGATCGATCTCGCGCTCAGGGCACGATACAATCCCCAGCTCAACAAGGGCTGGTTCGGTGCGGTCTCCAATATCATCAACTCGATCACCATGCTCGCGATCGTCCTGACCGGCGCAGCGCTCATCCGGGAGCGTGAGCACGGCACGATCGAGCATCTTCTGGTCATGCCGGTCACCCCCGCGGAGATCATGGTGAGCAAGATCGGCGCCATGGCAATCGTCGTCCTCATAGCGTCTGCGGTCGCGCTCCTTTTCGTCGTGCAAGGGTTGCTCAAGGTCCCGCTCGCCGGCTCGCTCCCCCTGTTCATGGTCGCCACGGCGCTGATGCTGTTCGCCACGACGTCCATGGGCATCTTTCTCGCGACGGTTGCCGGGTCCATGCCGCAGTTCGGCTTGCTGCTCATGCTGGTACTGTTCCCGATCGAGGTTCTTTCGGGCGGCATGACGCCACGCGAAAGCATGCCCGAGATCATCCAGTACCTGATGTTGGTGGCGCCCAATACGCACTTCGTCATGCTTGCGCAGTCCGTGCTGTTCCGCGGCGCCGGCCTCTCGGTCGTCTGGCCGCAGCTTCTTGCGCTGCTCGTGATCGGCGGCGTGCTCTTCGCACTGGCGATGCAGCGCTTCCGGCAGTTCCTGCGGTAGATGCAGGCCTAGATCTGATGAATGCGGAAGGCCATCATCACATCGACCTGCTCTTTCAGCCCGCGATCTCGATGGCGGCGATAGATATCGCTGGCGGCCTTGGCATCGCCGCGGCGAATCGCCTCGATGATCTCGTAGTGCTCCTCGATTGATTTCGAGGGATGCGGATGCTTGCGAAGCCGCAACGTGAAATAGCGCGCGCGATGGACCTGGTCCCAGCAATTGAGGACGATGTCGGCAAGGCGGCGGTTGCCGCTGAGCCGCACGATGCCAAGATGGAACTCCTCGTCGGCGAGCGCCCATTCCTCCATCTCATCGCGAGCGAGTGCATCCGTCATTCTCTCGCAGCAAACTTCGAGCTGGCGAAGCTCCTTGGGCGAAGCGCCGCGCATGGCAAGCAGCTCGGCGGCGCGAGGCTCCAGGCTGATCAGCACGTCATAGATCTCGCGCATGTCGGAGACCGCGATCGGCACGATGCGCACGCCGTGCCGGGGAATGATCTCGAGCAGCCCTTCGTTATGGAGACGGATCACGGCCTCGCGGACCGGCGTCCGGCTGACGCCCAGCATGACCGCGAGTTCCTGCTCGAGGATCTGTGAGCCCGGCGCCAGCTCGCTATCGAGCACCTTCTTGCGGATGCGCTCATAGACGCCGTCGATCGCGCTGCGCCGCGCGGGTTTCAATTCCGTCTTTGGCTTGGCTTCCGCCATGGGCTCCTCGCTCTCGAAACACTAGACGGGATGCGATCGGGCATTCTTGGCGGCGTTCTTGAGGATTTCCGCCCGGGTTCCAGCGGCTGTCACGTAGCTCTGGGGCGTGATGTCGAGCAATTTCGCGATCTCACGCGCGGCAGCGACGACGTCGTCGGTTTTGACACCAGTCTCGACACCCATTTCATTCAGCAGATGGACCACGTCCTCGCTCGCGAGGTTGCCGACGGCGCCCATGGTGGTCGGCGTCATGATGCCACCACCAATGCCGCAGATAGCGCCCTCGATGAACGATGCGCCAGCATCCAGCGCCGCGACGATATTGGCAGGGCCGTTACCCGAAAGATTGTGGACGTGGAAGCCGATCTCGATATCAGGGAAACGCTCGAGCGCCTGGCGGAAGAGACTGTTGACGTGACGCGGATCCTCCATGCCGAGCGATCCGGCAAAGTAGTAGCGCTTGATGCCACCGTTACGCAGCTTGCCCACCAGATCGAGAACGCGGCTCTCCGGGATGCGGCCCTCGTAGGCGCACCACATGGTCATGCCCATCGCCAGGACGAACGGGATATGCGCCGCATCGGCAATGCGGAAGGTCTCGATCGCGGCGGTGACGCCCTGCTCGAGCGTCATGTTCTGGTTCTTGAGATTGTAGGCTTCGCTCGCCGTGATGAGGCCCAGGATCTCCTGCGACTTCGCCGCAACCGCACGGTGAGCGCCACGCGGATTTGGCGCTTGTGCACGGTAGACGATGCCAGGGCGGCGCGTGATCCGCTCCATGACCTCTTCGGCATCCTTGAGGTGGGGAATGACGCGAGGATGGGCGAAGTTCGTCACCTCCACGACCGGAAAGCCAACCTCGGAGAGACGATTGACCATCGCGACCTTGGTATCCGTGTCGACCCACCGATGAAAACTCTGCAGGCCGTCGCGCGGCGCGACTTCGACGACGGTAGTGCGGGCGGGAACACTGAGCATCGGATGGTCCTTCGTTCTGTGCGTGGCTTCAGGCGCGGACTTTTTCGCTCGCAAGCTTGCCGCTACGCAACTCCTCGTCGGTGAAGCCGAGTTCGCCGATCAGAATGTCCTGATTGCTGGAGCCGAGCCGCGGGCCGGCGTGGTTGACGCGCCCAGGCGTCGCCGAAAGCTTGCCGGCGATGTTCTGGAAGCGAACCGGCCCACCGAGCTCTTCGTCGAAGACGGTGACGATGTTCTCTCGCGCCTGGAAGTGCGGATCGTCGAAGACTTGGGCGATGTCATTGACAGGCGCAACTGCCGCCTCGAGTTTGATGAACTGCTCCATGAGCTCGTCGAGCGTAAAGCGAGCGACCGCGGCCTGGAGCAACGGGTCCATCAGCTTGTTGTTCTGGATGCGGAGCCGGTTGTCCTTGAAGCGTGGATCCTCGGGAATTTCCGGCACGCCGAGCGCGACGCACATACGCTCGAACGTCGACTGAGAGGCACCGGCAATGGCGACGTACTTCCCATCCTTGGTGCGGTAGCAGTTCCGCGGCGCAGTGAAGGCGTGCAGACTGCCGTTGCGCTCCTGGATCAAGCCGAGCTGGTCGTAGTTGACGGCCTGGGGCCCGAGCAGCGTGAAGAGCGGCTCGTAGAGCGCGAGATCGATGTACTGGCCTTTGCCGCCGTTCACCTCGCGCCCCTTGAGCGCGACCATGGCGAGGAACGCGCCCATCAGACCCGCTGTCGAGTCCGCGAGCCCGAACGCCGGCAGGATCGGCGGCTGCTCGGGAAAGCCGTTGATGAAGGCAAAGCCGCTGTAGGCTTCAGCGAGCGTGCCGAAACCTGGCCGCGGCGCGTTCGGGCCGGTCTGCCCGAAGCCGGTGATGCGGAGCATGACAAGCCCCGGATTGATCTTGGAGAGGACGTCCCAGCCGAGACCCCACTTCTCCAGCGTGCCGGGCCGGAAATTCTCGACGAGGATGTCGGCCGTCTTCACCAAACGCTTGACGATCTCGACGCCGAGCGGTGTGCGCAAGTCCGCCGTGACCGAGCGCTTGTTGCGGTTGAGGACCTTGTAGTAGAGGCCGACGCCGTTCTTGCTGTTGCCCCAGTAGCGGGATTCATCGCCCGTATCCGGCCGCTCCACCTTGACGACGTCGGCACCGAAGTCGGCCAGGAACATTGCGCCGATCGGTGCCGCGAGAAAGGACGCGATGTCCACGACACGGACGCCTTCCAGCGGCAGGCGGGCTGCCTTGGGGTCGCTCTTCGACGAACTATTCCACGCTTCTGCCATGGGTCGCTGCTCCTAGGGGGATCGGCCGTCCAGACCCAATGTATGCATTAATGCATCCGTTGTCGAATCCGTTAACGCCGGAGCGCCGCTTTACGGGATCAGGATGTTGATGAGCGGCACGTGCTGCTGGGCGCCGTAGACATCCCGATCCCCCGGAGCCCCAGACGTCGGTCCCTTCCGCGGGATCGTGATCTTGATCGCGTTGGCAGCCTCGAACGCCATGATCTGCACGTCGCCCGCGGGGAGATCGTAGAGCCGCGCGATCAGCTCGGGCGTGATGACCTCGCTCTCGACGACACGTCGGTAAGTCGGAGCATCGGGCAGGATCACGTCGAAGGTGATGAGGAGCGGCCCCGCGTTCTTGCTCCGCAGGACTTCCGCCAGATCGTACAGGCGATCGCCGCGGGCGTTGGGGAACGGATGGGCATCGGCGGCCATGATCAAGCGACCTCTCGGATATCGACGGGAAAGAGTCCGTCCGGATCGTCTACTTCCATCACGTGGTAGATCGTGAATTCGTAGACCGGTCCGCCTTCGAAATCGGAGGGCGAGAACGGGAAGGCGAGGTTACCGGCGGTCGCCTTGCGGCCATCGAAGTAGCCGTGCAGGAACGAGCTGCGCGCGAGCGAGAGCACCATGTTGGAGGCCTGCTGGGTCGCGGCGATGGCTTCGATCACGACACCGATCTCATGCGGAACGGACGCAGACGGGACAACCGGGCGGACGCCGTCGCGACCGTAGTAGATGAAGCGCAGCTCGTAGTCCTCGGGCTTGAGCGTTCCCTGCACCAGCCGCGCGACACCCTCGCGGACGCGCTTCTCGACATCGCCGACGCTACGGATAAGCCGCGGATCCGTCATGCCCGCGATGGTGATCGTGCGGAAGCCACGGAGCCGCACGCCTTCGAGCTTGATCGTCGGCTTGCCGGTGGAGACGAGGCGACTTCCGGTTACCTTCACGCGACGCGGATCGAGCGACACGATATGGCTCGCCTCGAGATCGACCATACCTTCGGGCTCGAAGAAGTGATGCGGGTCCGGCTGCTCGTACATCATGTGCGCGGCGACAGAGGTCGGGCTCAGCCGCATGTCGAGGTTCATGGGCTCGAGCTCGAAGTGATCGCGCCGCAGCGTGCCAAGAATGCAGTCGTTCGCGGCGAGCGGAATCGCACACTGGGCCCCGCACTCGATGATCTTCGCCATGTGGAAGGCGAGACCCATGTCGAGGCCCTTGTAGGCAGCGAAGGAAGCGTAGATGGCGGTGTCGCAGGCGCGGCCCGCGATGATCACGTCGGCGCCTGCGTCGAGGGCGTTGACGAATGGGCCGGTGCCCATCTGGCCGACAATGCGCGTCGTCTCATCGACCATCTGCTCGGTCAGCTCCGGCAGCGGCCCGAGCGGGCGCACCCGCCCCTCGCGCACGGCCTTCTTTATCAGCTCCTTGTCGAGCTCGGCCTGGATGGTCGCCAGACGATAGCGGTGTCCATCGCGCTTGGAGACTTCATCAAGGATGTCGAGAAAGCCTTCGAGATGCGGGCGTCCGCCGGCGGTTCCGGCCGTGCCGATCACATAGGGCACACCGAGGCGCCTTGCTGCCGCAAGCGACAGCCCGAGATCGCGTCGCACCTGTTCGCGTTTGGTGAGCTGCTGACCGCTGCCGAGATAGTAGGGACCAGGATCGGACGAGCCGTTGTCGGCGCCGATCATGTGCGGCTGCCGCGAGGCTCCTTCCAGAAGCGACTTCTCGGGAAAGCCATAGCCGAGGTTTCCCGTCACCGAGAGAATTCGTACTTCGTCCACGGCTGCTGTTCCTCCCGCATTGGCATTCGGTATGTTTCGTAGTTCACCGCACCGTCGTCATGCGGCCGAGCAGGTTGGCACCGCCGACGATGACGAGCAGCAGCATGACCTGGAAGACGCTGAACGCCGCCGTCGCGCCCGTGTCGCCACCTTCGTGAAAATCGAGCAGCAGGACCGGCATGACGATCGTGTTGTTGGTGAAAAGGAAGAGCGACGAGCCGAGTTCGCGGATCGAGAGAATGAACAGCAAGCTCATCGCTGAGATGAGGCCCGGAACCGTCAGCGGCACAATGATCCGCAGGATGGTCTGGAGCGTGCCGGTGCCGCAGATCTTCGAGGCTTCCTCGAGCTCGCGATGGATCTGCATCAGCGATCCGCCGAGCACCTTCAGCGTGTCAGGCAGGAAGCGCGCAACGAGCGCGAGAGCGATGATCAGCGTCGTCCCCCACAGCACACCCGAAAAGGCGATCCAGGCCCACAAGTAGGCGACGCCGATGACCAAGCCCGGCACAGCTACGGGGAGAGTGCCCATCAGGTCGAGCGTGCGTCGACCCGGCAGGTTGGTCCGATGGACGGTGTAGGATATCGCGAAGGCGAGGAAGCCACCGATCACAGCGCTGACGATGCCAACTTCCAGCGTATTCCAGAACGAACGCCAGACGAGCGCGCTCTCGAACAGGCGATCGAAATGGCCGAACGAATACTGATTGGGATCGAAGAGGCTCTTGAGGTTGGGGACGAACAGGAACTTGCGAAAGGCCGCGACGAGAAGGCCGATGCATGGCACGACCACGGCGACAAGTGCGTAGAGGCACGCAAGGCCGAACGTGACCCAGCGCCACGGCCCGAGCTTCAGCGTGCGCGGCTTGAAGGATTTTCCCGTCACCGTCACGAAGCTGCGCCCGGACAGCGCCCAGTGCTGCAGCACGACGCAGATCGACGTGACGATAACCATGACGATGGCGACGGCGGCGGCGGCATTGAACAGCGGCGGCGTCCAGGATGTGAGCTTGAACAGGTAGGTCGTCAGAACATCGATGCGCGCCGGCGTGCCGAGAGCCGCGGGTATGCCATAGATGCCGAACATGACGACAAAGGCGAGCAGGCTGCCGGAGAGAATAGCGGGCGCGACAAGTGGCAGCGTGATCGTAAGCATCGTGCGCACCGGACCAGCGCCCGACATCTGCGCGGCTTCCTCGAGCGCGGGATCCATATTCTTCAGCGCCGCGGATACGAACATGTAGACGTACGGCGCGTAGTACATCGCGAAGACGGCCACCATGCCCGTCATGCTGTACAGGTTGAGGCGGAACTCCCAGCCAAACTCTTTGAAAAACGTATTGATGAGGCCAGTCGTCGGCGAGCCGACGTACGACCACGCGACCGCTGCCACGAGCGGCGGCATGAACAGTGGCATGATGCTCGCGGTCTCCACCCAGCCTCGCAGCGGCGTGTCGGTGCGCGCCACGATCCAGGAAAGTCCCACGCCAATGATGACGGCGAAGAATGTGCCAAGGCCGCACGAGACGAGCGAGTTGACAGCGGCCGTGCGAATGATGGGGTTGTTGAGCACGTCCTGGAAATTCTGCAGCGTCAGGACGCTGGAAATTCCTTCGAGCGCCGGGTTCGTCGTCGTCAGCGCGCCGAGGACGAGCATCGCCATAGGATAGGCGATGAGAGCAATCAGGATGAGGAGCAGAAAACCGGTCCAGGCGTAGCGCCGCCAGAGATTCGTGAAGCGCAGCACCGCGCGATCCATACGCGCATCCGCGGTCTTGCCCACGGCGATCTCGGCCATTCTGGTTCTCTCCCTGAAGCGGCCGATCTCCGTCGGCGCGTCGCCGTTTCCGATGCCTCATGCATCGGCGAATGCATGTCACGGGTCGCGGTCGCGCCGATAATGTATTCGCAGCTGCATTTATCAAGTGATTTTTTGCATCCGCATTATGCGTATCCGCAATTTGACTTGCGTTCTCTCCTTGCTATAGTCCCGCGCCAAGGCGCACTACCACGATGGGGCTCGCTCGTCGAACGTCACAGAATTCGCGCCGGCACCAGGAGGAAACGATGAACCGCGCCATTCGGGCAGCGCTCGCTGCCGTGTCGATATTTGCTCTCTCGCAGCCTGCCGCTGCACAGGACTGCTGTCCTAAGGAGCTCGTCGACGCGGCGACGAAGGAAGGCAAGCTGCTGCTTTACAGCGCCGTCGTGCTCGACAACGAGCAGGTCATGGCCAAGGCGTTCTCCGAGCGCTTCCCCGGCGTGAAGGTCGATATCGTCCGTGCCCCGGGCGGCCGACTTTTTACCCGCATCGAGACTGAAGCCGCCGCCGGCAAGCTCACCGCAGACGTCGTCGATCTGACGGATCGGATGCTTGCCATTCGCATCAAGCACCTACTCGCTGACTACGCGCCGCCGAATGCTGCGAAGTGGGATAGGACATCGATGCCGCTGCCGAACATCTGGCCGCGCACGCTCTTCGTCTACGCCATAGCCTACAATCCGGCACTGATGGCGAAGCCGCCGGCGCCCACCTGGAAAGAGTTCGAAGATCCGAAGAACAAGGGAAAGCTCGGCACCATTCTCGCCGGCTCCGGTGGCAGCGCCTGGACGCTCTCGATGTTCCAGCGGAAAGTGCTGGGCGAAGACACCTGGAAGTCGATGGCGGCCCTGAGCCCACGTCTCTTCGAGTCGAACGGTCCGATGTCGAGTGCCGTCGTCCGTGGCGAGGTCCACATGGCGACCCTGCTCACCGCGACAGCACTGTCGCTGAAAATACAGGGTGCGCCGATCGACGTCGTCTACCCGAAGGAGGGTCTGCCCACCGCACCGGGTGCAGCCGGCGTCTTCAAGGATGCGCCGAACCCCAACGCAGCGCGGCTGTTCATGAACTGGTCGCTCTCGGAGGAGGGCCAGAACGCCATGGTTGAACGCCTCGGTGGCTTGTCGCTCCTCGCCGGCGCCAAGAAGCCTGCCGGTACCCCAGACGACATCAAGTTGTGGATTCCCGACAACACAGAGTTCGACGATCTCCGCGACCCGTGGGTCAAGGAGTGGGATGCGATCTTTGGCTACCGTAAGTGAGCGTGGGAACTAGATCTGTGTCGGTTGCACTCACGGTCTCAAACCTGGTCAAGTCCTTCTCGTCCGATATCCCGCCCGCCGTCGACGACGTGAGCTTCGTCGCGGCGCCGGGAGAGATCATCGTGCTGCTCGGCCCGTCAGGCTGCGGCAAGACAACGACGCTCCGCATGGTTGCGGGGCTCGAGCAGCCGACGAAGGGTCTGATCCGCATCAACGATCAAGCTGTATATGACTCTGCGACGGGCGCGGTCGTCGCCCCGCAGAACCGTCAGATCGGCATGGTGTTCCAGTCCTATGCCGTCTGGCCGCACATGACGGTCTTCGAGAACGTCGCTTATCCCCTGAGACGGCGGGGCATCTCGAAGAGCGAGGCGCGCGAGCGCATTACCGATACGCTGAAGCTCGTCGGCCTCGAAGATTACGCGGAGCGCTCGGTCGTGGCACTCTCCGGCGGTCAGATGCAGCGCGTGGCGCTTGCGCGCGCACTGGTCTACCAACCGCGCATCGTGCTCCTCGACGAGCCGTTGTCGAATCTCGACGCAAAACTCCGCATCCGACTGCGCGATGATCTGCGCACGATCATCAAGCAGCTCGGCCTGACGGCCCTCTACGTCACACACGACCAGGAGGAGGCCGTCGTGATCGGTGACCGTATCGGCGTCATGCGCGACGGCAAGCTGCTTCAGATGTCGGCGGCGGTCGATCTCTATAACAACCCCGCCGATCTGTTCGTCGCGAACTTCACCGGCGTCACGAACACGCTGAGCGGCCGTTTGGTCGGTCGCGACGGCGCGCACGGATGTATCGAGCTCGGAGACGGTACAGCACGCATTATGGCGAAAGTGCCCGGCGCGGTGCAAAGCGGCGAATCTGTACTCGTGGCGCTGAGGCCGGAGAACATCGCCCTTTCGAATTCGTCGTCACAGGCTTCCGCAAATCAGCAGTTCGCGGGCCGCGTCGTCCGGCGACGCTTCCACGGTGGCCAGAGCGTCTACACCGTGGCACTGCTCGGCACCGAACTCGATGTCGTGGAGCTGGGAACGGCGCCTCGCTTCGCATCCGATGCAGATGTCACGGTCAGCATCTCGCCCGACCTGTGCTGGGCATTTCCCGGTCGCACCTCCGACAAGGTCGCACACGAGCATTTGTGAGCCCTGCGATCGCGATGGTGAGCCGATATTCGTCGGCACTACGGTGCAAACCTGATTTCACTGGTGTTACGGCACTGCTCCCTTCTGCGCTTGTGCTTTGATCCAGGCCCGGAGGGCTGTGCTCTTCTCCAAGTTCGGCGTCCGCCTCGGGTGGAGCAAGCAATAGGAATTCCCACTCGCCATAAAGCCGAGCGGCGCCACAAGCCGCCCGCTCTCGAGATCTTGCTGCACCAGAGGATAGGAGCCGATGGCGGCGCCGAGACCGCTCGCCGCCGCTTCCAACAGAAAATACGTGTGCTCGAAACGCGCGCCCTTTGTCGCATCGGGCTCGCTCGCGCCGGCGAGGCGTAGCCATTCCGCCCATGCCTGGGGCCGCGTTTCCGCGTGCAGTAGTGCAACGCGTCGGAAATCGGCCGGACGCTTGATGCGATGACGTGCGAGTAGCGTGGGCGCTAGGACCGGCCCGATGTGGTCGGGGAGGAACGGATGCGCGACGACACCGCGCGGCCAAGGGGACTTGCCGAGACGTATAGCAACGTCGGTGCCACCATCTGCGAAGGACACCGGGGCGTGGGATGCAGAGAGGCGCACCTCGATGCTCGGATGGGCAGCATTGAATGCGTAGAGTCTCGGGATCAGCCAGCGCATCATGAATGTCGCGAGACATGAGACGGTGAGCGGCCCCTGTCTCGTGCGTGCCGCCACCCGCGCAGCCGATGCCTCCAGCACCTGCATGGCCTGTTGCACCGCCGGCAGGAACTCTGCGCCTGCATCTGTGAGCTCGATGCGGCGGTTGAAGCGCCGGAACAGCGGGACGCCCAGATGCTCCTCGAGTGACTTGATCTGGCGGCTGACCGCGCCATGCGTAAGGTGAAGCTCCTCCGCTGCAACGCTGATGCTTGCGCGTATCGCCGAGAGCTCGAATGCGGGAAGTGCCTTCAGCGGTGGAAGCCGGCGCATCGCGTGCCATCCTTCTCATATGATTTTATCTCACATGACGGAAACAAAGCATCGCTTGTCAATATTATCCCTATGCGCCCTCTTTGACGTTCGGGCGCTTCGGGGTCGTTCATGTCAGATGCGAAAATTTCCCATGTCAGGCTGCTGTGGGTGGCCGCGGCTCTCGCGGTGTTTGCGGCGGCGCGGCTTGCGCCACCGCTCGATGGACTGACGCCGCTCGGGCAGTCGGTCCTCGGTGCGCTGGTCGCCGGTACCATTTTGTGGGTTTCCGAAGCGATCCCCTTGGGACTGACAGCGCTGATTGTCACCGCACTCCTTGGGCTCTGCCCAGGGCTTCGCGTGCCGGACATCGCAAGCGGCTTCGCCGGCCAGGTCGTTTTGTTCCTGATAGGCGCAGTCGGTCTCGGCGCCGCCGTGGAATCGAGCGGTCTTGCCGCCCGCGCCGCCCGCTTTCTCTCCCGCAGGGCACGGGGCAGCCCGGTACGGCTCTATATCCAGATGGTCGCTTCTCTTCCAATCCTGGCGCTGCTGATCCCGTCGGCAATCACGCGCAACGCGGTCCTGATCCCAGCTTATCGCGACGCGCTCGGCGCCATGGGGTTGAACCAAGCGAGCCGCGCCGGTCGCGCCATCATGCTGGCTCTAGGCGTCCTCAATCCCCTGGCCTCCTCGGCGTTCCTCACCGGCGGCATCACCTCGATCACGGCCGCTACGCTCATCGGCGGCTTCTCGTGGCTTGGCTGGTTCTCGCTGATGGCCGTGCCCTACTACGCCTTGTTGTGCGGCGGCGCGATCCTGCTGTGGTTTCTGGTCGGCAGATTCGAAAGCGCAGATCACTCCCTGGTGCCAGACGCTGCGCGGCATCCCTATACAGCTGCCGAAATACGCACGCTCGCCACTCTGGCACCCACCGCTGGCCTGTGGCTCACGGACTCGATCCACCAGCTCTCGCCAGCCATCCCTGCCTTGCTCGGTGCCGCGATCCTGCTTCTGCCGGGCGTCGGCGTTATCTCCTGGAAAACATTCGAGTCGCGTTTGTCGTGGGGGCTTATTCTGACTGTCGGCACATCGCTTTCCCTGGCGACACTCATGACAACCACGGGCGCAGCGGCCTGGCTCGGACAATTTCTGCTCGGGCATCTGTCCGGCTTGGCGGCGGTTCCGCTGCTGCTGATGGTCACCTTGATCGTCGCAGCCGTGCTTGTGCATCTGGCGATCACGAACCTTGCCGCCTGCATCGCGCTGCTGTTGCCGATCAACGCGACAGTAGCAGCGGCCGCCGGTCTGAACCCGATCGTGACGGGGCTCGCCCTGACCATCGCAGTAGACGCCGTCATCCTCTATCCGGTCCAGACTGCCTCCAATCTCATGGCTTACGAGGCCGGATACTTCAGCCGGGCAGACGTCGTAAAATTGGGCCTCGGCATGCTGGTGCTGACCCTCTTGGTCGTCATGCTCGTCGTACCGTACTGGGCACTGCTCGGCCTGCCCTTGATGGCACAGTGATACGCCTTCCCGCCGCGGCACAGCCCGCGCACATCCGAGATCCATCCGTCGCCCGAAACATGTGCTAAGTTTCAGTTTGGCTCGCGCGCCAGAGCAGCCGCTGCAGTTGCACTGAAACAGGAGGTACCGACGCCATGAGTTCACGATTGGACCTGACGACGTTGGACCTCTTCGTAGCGGTCGTTGAGGATGGCAGCTTCGCCAAAGCCGCTGAGCGCAAGCAAATCGCGATCTCGGCCATCAGCCGGCGCATAGCGGAGCTCGAAGAGAGGTTCGAGGTCCGCCTCCTGAACCGCCGCCACAACGGGGTTGAGCCAACGGTGGCCGGATACGCGATGCTCGAGCACGCTCGTGGCGTGTTGCGCGACACGAGCCGCCTCGAAGCGGAACTACTCGGTTACGCCTCCGGCAATTTTGGCCTCATACGCATACACGCATCGGAGTCCGCAGTGTTCAGCGCTGCTCCTGAGGCTCTGAAAACCTTTCTCGACATGCATCCGATGGTTCGCATCGAGCTCGAAGAGGCGACGAGCCCTTCAGTCGTGCGCGCTGTTCTCGAAAATCGCGCGGACCTGGGCCTGTACGTCGGAGAGCAGACGGTCACGGGCATCGAGCGCTTCAGATTTCATACAGACCGCCTGACAGTGCTCGTCCCAGCAAACCACCGATTGGCGCACCGCGCGTGCGTACGGTTCGATGAGCTCCTCGACGACGAGTTCATCTGTCAGGAAGTCGATAGTTGCACCGAGCAGCTCACGCAAGCCGCTGCCCGGCAGATGGGACGCACGTTGAAATCGCGGATCCGCGTCACCGGCTTTGACGCGGCATGCCGTATGGTCGAAGCCGGTCTGGGCATTGCCATTGCGGCGGAGCTCATCACCGCAAAGCTCGCCCCCGTGATGCATCTGCGTCAACTCGAGCTGGGCGAGGACTGGGCGATCCGTCCGCACTACGTGTGTGTTCGCAAAGCTAATGCCCTTTCAACGGCCGCACGGCATCTCATCGAGCACCTGGCTTCTGGTGCTTTCGAGGTGGATCAGTCCGCTTCCTCGCCTCGGTATGGCCGTAACGGCAGCAGCTGGAATGCTGAGCCGAGCCCGCAAACTGCGAAGCAGGAAGTATGAAAGAGCACGATGACGGATGCGTACATCAGCGGCCTAAGTAGGATCGCAGAACCGCAGGATCGTCGAGCAGGCCGGCAGCAGGCCCGGAGAATGCAATCTCGCCATTCTGCAGGACATGCGCGTGCTCGGCAACGGCCGCGGCGACACCGATGTTCTGCTCCACCAGAAGGATGGTCAGGCCGCGCGCATTAAGTGCCAGAATAGTGTCGACCATATCCGAAACGATGGCCGGGGCGAGTCCCGCTGAAGGCTCGTCCATGAGCAGGTAGGTCGGGCGTGCCATGAGCGCACGACCAATGGCCACCATCTGCTGCTCACCACCGGATAACGATCCGGCCGGCCGGCGAAGCTTTGGCACAAGTTTGGGAAACAGCTCGAGCACGTCGGCCTGATCCTTGCGGATTTCCGCGCGATCGTGCCGCGTGGCGGCCCCGAGGAAAAGATTGTCCTCGACGCTCATGCTCGGCCAAACATCGCGCCCTTGCGGCACCTGCACTATGCCTCGCCGCACGAGGTCGTAAGCCGAGAGCCCCGCACATTCGGCATTCTCGAACATGACCGATCCGCCAGCCGGCTTCACAAGCCCCGTGAGTGTGTTGAGTAGCGTCGTCTTGCCGGAGCCGTTGCCGCCCAGCATGGCCACGATCTTGCCATCCGGCACGTCGAATGACACGTCGTGGAGAACCTGCGTCAGGCCATAAGCGACCTTAAGATGCCGAACTTCGAGCACGCAGTTCCTTTCCGAGGTAAGCCTCGATCACTTGCGGATTGTCGCGAACTTCCGCTGGCGTTCCATCGGCTATAACATTGCCGAAATTCATCACCGTGACCTTGTCGCAGACATCCATCACCAAGCGGATGACGTGCTCGATGAGAAGGAGGGTCACTCCCTTCTCTGTGCGAATTCGCCTGAGCAGCGTGTCGAACTCGGCAAGGCGGTTGAGGCTCAGGCCTACGGCCGGCTCATCGAGCAGGACGATTTTGGGCTCGCCGATGAGCGTGCGCGCAATCTCCACCACACGCTGTTGGCCGAACGACAATGCCGTGCCAGGCCGATCGGCAAACTGCCCCATGCCGACGAAATCGAGCGCGCGACGCGCCTCTTCTTCGATGTGCCGTTCCTCCGCGCGCGACTTCGCGAGGCCGAGACCGGCGCTGAGGAAATCGGTCGTACTGCGGCGATGCAGGCCCGTCATCAGGTTCTCGAGAACGGTCATGCCCGAGAAAAGCTGCGACGTCTGAAATGTGCGCCCGAGGCCGAGACGAGCGATCTCGCTCGTCTTTTTGCCGACGACGGATACACCGTCCAGTGTGAGGTTGCCCTTGGATGGGCGATAGATACCGCAGATGACATTGAGCAGCGTCGTCTTGCCTGCGCCGTTCGGGCCAATGAGTCCGCGGATCTCGCCTGGCTGCACATCGAGGTGGACGCCATCGAGGACCGTCAGGCCTCCAAAACTCACGCCGACATCACGGATCGAGAGGATCGGAGCCGTCATTGCGCGGGCTTCTCTACGGTGGCGGCGATTGGCGGCGCATCAGCCTCGGCTTCACGCTTGGGATTGCGCAGAGGCTCATCCCAGCCTGCCACATACCGGCGCAGCACCGAAACAATGCCGCCCCTCAGGAAGATGACGAACAACACGAGCAGGCCACCGAAGACGACTTCCTGGGCACCCTTGACCTCTCGCAGAGCTTCCAGGAGCAGAATGACGGTCCCGGCACCAAGCAGCGATCCAGCGATCGAGCCGATGCCGCCGATCACGATCATGGCCTTCTGCAGGACCATCTGAAAGAGGTCGTAGCCCTCGGGCGAGACGAAGTTGAGCATCTGCGAGTAAAGCCCGCCCGCCGTGCCCGCATAAAAGCCGCTGATGCCGAAAGCCAAGGCTTTGTAGCGCAACAAGTCGACACCAAGAGACGAGGCAGCGGGCTCACTATCGCGCACGGCGACGAAGGCGCGACCGATGCGTGAGGCGATCACATTCTGCGCGAAGATCACGAACGCGATCACGATAACGAGGCTCAGATAGTAGAGGCCAACCGGCTTCGAGATCGGCAAGGGATCGAACGAGATGCGCGGCGTCTTGAAGCCACCAGCTCCGAACGTGATCTTTTCCCAGTGCAGGAAAACCCACTGGGTGAACTGAGCAAATGCGAGCGTCGACAGCGCGAGATAGAGACCGCTCAGGCGCAGAGCCGGCAATGCGAGCGTGAGCCCGATCACGGTTGCGACAAGCGCACCACAGGGGAAGGCAAGCCAGAAGGGAAAGCTGAAGTGCACCTGCAGGAGACCCGTGGTGTAGGCTCCGATACCGAACATCGCGGCATTGGCAAATGCGAGCTGGCCCGCATAGCCGACGAGAATATTGAGGCCGATGGCGAGCAGCGCATAAATGAGCACCAAGTTCGCGACGAAGAGATGATACGCGTTGGCGAAGGCTGGGATCACGCACGCAATAGCTGCGAGGAGCAGGAAGACATTGCGGCGACCGAGAAGAGCCACGCTCAGACCCTCCTCGCTTGATAGAAGCTCAACAGACCGGTCGGACGCACGATCAAGACGATCATAATCATAATGAAAGCCGAGACCTCCATCACGCTCGAGTGGATGTAGCCACCGGCGAGAGCTTCGACGATACCCACGAGAAAGCCGCCAAGCACGGCGCCCGGCAGGCTAGCCAGCCCTCCGAGAACGGCAGCAGCAAAGCCCTTGATGAAGAAGCTGAAGCCCATGTCCGGATAGAGCAGCGTCAATGGTGCTGCCAGCACCGCGGCGGCCGCGGCAACGGCCGCCCCCGTGCCGAAGGCCAACGTGTAGATGCGATCCGTGCGAATGCCGACGAGTGTCGCGGCCTTTTTGTTGTCGGCGGTCGCTTGCATCATCTTTCCCAAGCGCGAATAGCGGAAGAAGGCCGCAAAGGCGATCATGATGGCAACCGCGCCAAGGAAGGCGACAATCTGCTGTGGAATGATAAGAACGGGACCGACCATGATCGGGTCCGGCGATGTGATGGGCGGAAACGACAGATAGTCCGATTTACCGCCCCATATAATTCTCGCGGCTCCCTTCAGAACGAAGGAGATGCCGACTGTCGCAAGAACAATGGCGATGACGTCCGACGTCTTCACAGGACGGAATGCCACTCGGTCGATCGTGAGGCCGAGAGCAAACCCGGCAAGTACCGTCACGAGGAATGACGGCAGATAGCCAAGACCGAACTGCACATGCAGGCTCCATGCAATGAAGCCGCTGAACATGAACAGCTCGCCTTGACTGAAGTTGAGTATGCCAGTGGCCTTATTGACGACGACGAGGCCGAGAGCGACGAGAGCGTAGAGCGCCCCCGTCGTCACGCCGCTCAACAGCAGATAGCTGAGAAGCATCAAGACTGACTACTCGACCTTGGTGACACCGATGACCTTCACTGGTCCACCCGGCGCCTTAGAAATCCACACCGGGAACTTGTTGCAGCGATGATCCGTCTCCGAGCATGAGATCGGCCCACCGTAAACATCGATCTTGAAGTCCTTGACGCCTGCCAGCGCTGCAATCAGCTTCTCACGCGTGAGGTCCGGGCCGGCGCGCTTGATGCCTTCGACCAACAGCTGTGCAGAGCCGACGCCAAACAGATTGAATACCGAAAGCCTATCGCCGGGAAACTTCGCTTCGACCAGCTTGCGCCACTTGTCGACTTCGACATCGTCCGGGACGTGCTTCACCATCGAGATGGTAACGAAGCGCGCTGTCGCACCTTGCACACCGACCTGCTCTTCGAAGGCTGCCGGATCGGCAATACCGGATTGTCCGACCAGCAGCGGTTTGAATGCCAGTTTCTGCGCATCGCGGAGGAAGATGGCGGCCGGCTTGGGAAACAGGACAATGATCACCGTATCCGCGCCCGCAGCTTTCAGACGCAGGACCTGGGCCGTCGCATCATTCGCGTCCGGCGTCATCTCCTCATCGGCGATCGGCGTGATGCCCTTCTTCTTGAATTCCTCCATGAGAGGCGTGTAGCGCGAGCGCCCCCACGCATCGCGCATGGAAACGACCGCAATCTTTTTACCGCCCTGCTCGAGCGCGTAGGCAAGCTGAGCCTGGCTCTCGATGCTCGCGGTCAGAGCAGCGGTGAATATGTTGGGTGCGGTCGGCGTCGATACGCCATCGGCCACCGAGGCTACGTTGACGAAGGGGATCTTCGCCTGCTCGATGTTATCGCGGGCAGCCAGCGTCGCATTGCTGCATCCGCCGCCGATCAGCGCGAATACCTGATCTTGATGGATAAGCTTCTGCGTCGCGGCAATGGCAGCTGCGGGATCGCACCGATCGTCCTCTCGAATGAGAACCAGTTTACGGCCATTGATACCCCCAGCGGCATTGATTTCGTCGAAGACGACCTCGATGCCGTTCATGGCAATCTTGCCGTAAAGGTATCCCGGTCCTGTCAAAGCACCGAAAGTTCCGATCTTGATCGTATCAGCCGTCAGCCCAGGCTGCTGGGCAAGCGACGGGCTGATGCCGCCAAGACAGAGGAGAGCTCCGGTTGTGAGCAACTTGGCCGCCAGCTTTCGATCAAACATCACATGATTCCTCGCTGTACGATGCGAACTGCGTTCGAGATCCACACTGTTACGCAGCTTGCCGCTGCTGACTGCTTTTTGGATACCGGCTTAGTTTCTGAGGCAGCGAAATCAGCGCGTCGTTGCTCCGCATTCCTGGACGAAAGTTCTCGATCAGGACACCGGCTCCGTCAACGAGCGCGAGGAACGAATGCCGAGCATCCGCTGCCTTAAGATCGAGCTGTAGGGAACGCGTACTGTGGCTCAACGGCATGAGTGGCGCACTTTCGACGCCTTCTCCCGGATGCTTGAGCGGGATGACGTCAGCGTCGCGATCCATGAGCCGCACGGCGCACCATGGCCCGGACAGATAGCTCGACAGATCGAGAACCGTCAGTTCTTCCAGCACCCCTGCCATCGAGCATTCCCTGCCATCTCGGTTTGGATATTGTACACAGAATGCAAATGCCGCATAGTACGTTTTGTGGGCGTGTTGCCTCCCACGGCGTCACAAGGGTCGATCGAATTGCGGCTTCCGAGTACCGATATCGTCGTGACTGTCGGCGCCAACGGCATCGCAGTCGTCACGCTCAACCGCCCTGCGAAGCGCAACGCCGTCAGCCTCGCCATGTGGCGGGATCTCGAGAGCGTCTATAAGGATTTGGCGAGCCGCGACGTCCGAGTGGTCATTCTCACTGGTGCCGGCGGAAACTTCTGTGCCGGCGCCGACATCTCCGAATTTCCCACGGTGCGCGCCGACGCCGAGGCGGGTCGCATCTATGAGGCGGCAGCGGAGGCCGCAACCTCGCCATACGCGACTTCCCGCGCCCAACCATCGCGGCCATCTCCGGTTATGGAGTCGGCGGCGGGTGCGGGCTCGCACTGAGCTGTGATTTCCGCGTGGCAGATGCCTCGGCGCAAATGGGGATACCAGCCGCCCGTCTCGGCATCGTCTACAGCACACTCGACTGCAAGCTCCTCTATCGCCAAGTGGGGCTGGCAAATGCGAAGCGCGTCCTGTTTTCCGGCAAGTTCTTTGGTCTCGCCGACTGCATGGCTATGGGGCTCGTGGATATCGAAGCGGAAGGCGATGCCCTTTCGGCCGCTCACGCCTTCGCCGAGGAACTCATTGCGGGGGCACCGCTATCTCAAGAGGGCGCGAAGTTCATCCTCGAGGCCATCGACGCTGGCGAAGCCACGACGCGCGAGGCGGAGATCACTGCGCTGATCGACCGTTCAATGAACAGCGCCGACTACCGCGAGGGTGGGCAGGCCTTCATCGAAAAGCGCAAGCCCGTATTCGTTGGGCGGTAATTCAAAGGAACACTTGGTATGGCGTGGTTGGGTGTCGACGTCGGCGGGACATTCACGGATCTCGTGCTGTTCGATCAAGAAGCCGGCCGGCTCGAGGTCATAAAGACGCCGTCGACGCCGAAAAATCAGGCCGATGGCATTCTGACGGGGATCGGGAAGCTGGGTATCGCAGCTTCCAGCCTCCAGCGCTTCGCCCACGGCACCACAGTCGCCACGAACACCGCTCTCGAGCGCAATGGCTCGAAAATGGTCGTCCTGGTGACGCGCGGTCACAAGGACGTGCTGGTGGTCGGTCGCGGCAATCGCATGGCGATGTATAATATAAAGGCACCGCCCCTTCAGCCGCTCATCCCACGCTCCCGCTGCATCGAGATCGATGAGCGTCTGCGCGTTGACGGCTCGGTCTTGCGACCACTCGACGAGGCACAAGTCGAGGCGATCGCCGAGCAACTGGCCAATGATGGCGTGGAGGCTGTGGCCATCTGCTTTCTTCATGCTTACGCCAATCCCGACCATGAGCGGCGATGTGCGGAGATCATCTCCCGCAGGCTTCCGCAATCGACCGTCACGTTCTCGGCCGAGGTTCTTCCCGAGTACCGCGAGTACGAGCGCTTTTCGACCACCGCGCTGAACGCCTACGTAGCGCCGCGCATGCGCAGTTATCTCGGCGCCCTGCGCGGGAGGCTCAGCGAAGCGGGCATGACGTCTTCGCTCGCCATCATGACGTCGAATGGCGGCTCCCTGCCGGCGACGCGTGTGGAGGAGCTGCCTGTTCTTTCCATGCTGTCCGGCCCCGCCGCTGGTGTTATCGCGGCTAGCCACATCGGTCGTGCCGCAGGATTTCCCTCTCTGATCACCTGCGACATGGGTGGCACATCGTCGGATGTCTGCCTCCTGCGCGACGGCGACTACGGCATGACGACCGAGGGCCGTGTCGGCGCCTTCCCGGTGAAGATCCGGCAAATCGACATCCACTCCATTGCGACGGCAGGCGGAAGCATCGCCAGCCTCGGGACCGGCGGCTTTTTGTCCGTCGGACCGCGCTCTGCCGGAAGCTTTCCCGGCCCCGCTTGCTACGGCCGCGGCGGCACCGAGGCGACGGTCACCGACGCCAATGTCGTCCTTGGCCGACTTGGTATCGAGCGGCCACTCGGTGGGCAGATCGTTCTCGACCGCGCTGCATCTCTCAAGGTCGTGACGCGACTTGGCGAGCAGCTCAATCTCGATCCGCAAGCCATGGCCGAGGGCATATTGCGCATTGCGACGGTATCGCTCGCCGGCGCCATCAAGGAAATCTCCGTCGTGCGCGGCATTGATCCGCGCGACTTCGCGCTACTTCCTTTCGGTGGCGGGGGCGCACTGCACGCTGCCGATGTCGCGGACGAGCTCGGCATGAAAACCATTCTAGTGCCCCCCTTCCCCGGCAACTTCTCGGCACTCGGACTGCTGATCGCAGACTTCAGGCGCGATCTCGTACGGACGCGCGTTTCGACCACGAACACGACAACGATCCCCGACGTGCGCGACGCCCTGCAAGCCCTCCTTCAAGACGCTGACACCGAGTTGTCGAAGGCCGGTTATGGCCCTGATCGTCGCCGCTCCGCAGCAAGCTTGGATATGCGCTACGCTGGGCAATCCTTTGAGCTATCCGTACCTATAGCGCTCGATGTCGCCGAGATGAGAAGCATCGAGGAGGCCTTCGAGAAGGTCTACACGGCGCGCTATGGCGGCACGATGCAAGCTGAGGTCGAGATCGTCAGCTACCGCATTGCAGCCTGGGGTCTGTCCGAAAAGCCAACGCTACCGAGCATCGATGATGAGGGGCGCTCGCGGGAGGCAGCGGCTGTGCGCGTCTCTGCCGTCGTTTTTGGCGGCAAGCCCCACGACACGCCCATCTTCAATCGGGATCTACTGCCACTTGGCGTTCCGATATCCGGCCCTGCTGTCATCGAGGAGGCCGGTTCATCGACAATTGTCCCACCCGATTGGAATGTCTCACTCGATAGCACTGGCTGCCTCATCATGCGGCGTACCTGAGGAACAAGTTCGTGGCCATCGACCCCATTACCCTCGAAGTACTGACGCAGGCCTTGATCTCGACCGTCCGTGAGATGCGCGCAACTGTATGCCGCACGGCCAGCTCCGTCGCGATCTACGATGCAAAGGATTTCTCGTGCGGCCTCTTTGCGCCGGACAGCCAGGTCGTCGCTCAGTCGGAGGACATCGGCTCGCACGTGGTGCCACTGCCCTGGTCCGTCCGCACGGCCATGGAGAAGCTCGGCGCAACGCTGAGGCCCGGCGACGTCATACTCGCCAACGATCCTTACACAGGCGGCACGCATCTCAATGATGTCACGGTCATTTATCCCGTATTCCAAGGCGACAAGCTGATTTTCTTCCCCGCGGTGCGCGCACACTGGGCTGATGTCGGCGGCATGGTTCCTGGGAGCATGTCAGGCAAAGCTACGGAGATCTATCAGGAAGGCATTCGCATCCCGCCCATCAAGATCATTGAAGGCGGGCGTGTGAATGAAGCCGCGCAGGAGCTGCTTCTCGCCAACATGCGCGTGCCTGAAGAGCGCCTCGGCGATTTGAATGCGAGTTTCGCCGCCTGCCGTGTCGCCGAGAAGCGCATCCACGAGATCTGCGCCCGCTACGGCATTGATCAGCTTCTCGAAGCCGTTCGCCTGGATCTCGATCGTGCTGAAGCGCGCATGCGTGCCTGCATATCGGCACTTCCCAATGGCACATTCTTCTACGAGGACTATCTCGAAACATTCATGGGAGGAAAGTTCGAACCCCTCCTCATGCAGCTCGCGCTCACGATCGACGGCGATCGCATGATCGCGGACTTCACCGGAACAGCCCCGCAGGTGCCCTTTCCAGTGAATTCAACGGCCGCTGTTTCGGCGGCATCGGTCTTCATCACGGTGAAATCCGTCTTCGATCCACAAGCGCCGCTCAACCAAGGCTCGTTCCGTCCGATCGAGGTGATTACGCCGCCGGGCACCATCGTCAACGTCCAGCGCCCCGCGCCCGCCGGTTCACACGGCGAGATACGCAAGCGCGTGATTGCCACGATGGTCGGCGCACTCTCGCAGGTCGTGCCCGATCGCGTCGCCGGCGACACGTGCCGGACCTCGTTCCACAATCTCCTAGGCGGCCTCGATACACGCACAGGCCGGGAGTGGGTGCACTACGAATGGTCCGCTGGCGGCAATGGCGGATTTGCCGAGAACGATGGACCAAGTGCGATGGCCCCCATCGACTGGGGCGATCTCGTAACTGTTCAATCCTCGGAAGTGCTCGAGCTCCGGATGCCGTTGCTCGTCGAAACGTCGCGCCTCGCCACCGACTCCGGCGGCGCAGGGCGAAACCGCGGCGGGCTTTCCATGCAGCGTACTCTGCGCGTGCTAGCACCCGATACGCGCTACTCGCTTCTCTCCGATGGCGCGATCGTTCCGGCATTCGGCGTTCTTGGCGGCCTCGCAGGATTTCCTGTCGGATCCTGGGTCGATCACGATGGCGAGGTCGAGAACTTCGACACACCAGGCAAAGTCGCAGGCCATCCAGTCGAGCAGGGAGCCGCCGTCGTCATTCGTTCCGCGGGAGGCGGAGGCTACGGGGATCCGACCGAGCGTGATCCCGCGCGTGTCGCGGAGGATGTTCGCGAGGGTTATGTCTCGAACGCCGCAGCACATCAGCTTTATGGCGTCGCACTCGACAAGGCAGGCGAACCAGACGCGGAGGCAACCACAGCGTTGCGCAAACGTCTGAAAGAAAGTCGCTTCAAGCTCGTTGCCGTCGAGGATGCTTCGAGCTTCGAGGCGGGCAGCGTCAGTCGTCGGCGCATTGCCCGCATCAATCCCGCGGATGCCATCGAGGCGCGACTCAACGACGATGATGTGATCGAGATGGATGCGCGCAAGGCCGCGCCGCTCCGGGCTTGGTTGCGCATCGATCCCAAAGTCGTTCGCGGGACACTGCCGATCGACGCGCGTGGTCTGACCATACTCAAAAGCCGGCTCGGTGATGAGCTGGAGCTCCGCGCCGTGCTGACCTCGGTACACCCACGTGTCGTCCTCGCGACAGCAGCGGAGTAGCCATGGGCGCGGTACTCGTCACTGGTGTCTCAGGTATGATCGGCCGAGCCGTCCTCGAGCGCCTCGTGCGCGAGAAGCGCTCTGTCGTCGCCATGGATCGCGTCATACCTGCGGACCTTTCTGTGCCCGCCTTGGTGCAAGAGCTACCCGACGCCAATAAATGGCACGAGGCCATCGTCAAACACGACGTGACGCACGTCGTGCACGCCGGGAGCATCTCCGGCCCCATGGTGCTCGAAGGTGCGCCGAGACGCCTAGCGGACATCAATCTCGTCGGCTTCATGGATCTGCTCGAGGCCGCGCGCATCCACGGATTGAAGCGGATCGTCTGGTTCTCGTCGATCATGGCCTACGGGGAGCGTGCCGACCTCTCGCCTGTGCCGGAGGACACACCACTACAGCCCACAACCATCTATGGCGCGACAAAAGCCGCAGGCGAAGCGCTGCTGCGGGCTTATCGCGCGGAACACGGCGTGGACGGCGTCGCCCTGCGCGTGGCCTCCTGCTATGGGCCGGGCCGCACGACATCATGCCTCATCCGGCGTCTCGTCGAAGACGGCCTGGCAGGCCGAGCGACAGCAGTAAGAGAGAGTGCTGGTCGCACGCGCCAGCATATTTTCATCGATGACGTGATCGCGGCGACGTTTGCCGCGCTCGATACTCCCGCGCCCTTGCCGAAACTGGCCTACAACATCGCCCCCGGCAGGCTGCAGTCGCTCGACGAAATCGTCGCCGAGGTCCGCAAAGCCTTACCTTCCGTCTCAGTGACTGTGCGTGATGACGGCTTTGCCTGGAACACATTCGGTCTCGGGCCAATCACAATCAGCGCTGCCCGTCAGGATCTCGGCTTCGAGCCGACAACGAGTCTCGCGGCGGGCGCCGAGGCAACGCGGCGCTGGCTGGCGGAGCGAATGCCATGAACACTCTCGCACAAGATCTGGATTTCTCTGGCCGCAGGGTCCTCGTAACCGGTGCAGCCAACGGATTTGGCGAGGCGATCGCAGAGTTGTTCGCGGCCCACGGTGCTATGCTCGTCCTGGCGGATCGCGAAGCCGATGCTCTCAGCGAGGTGGCATCGCGGCTCGGCGCGACGGCATACGTTTACGATCAATCGGACATCGCCTCCGTTGATGCATTGGCCGCCGCGGCAGGCGAGATCGATGTGCTGATCAACAACGCGGGCATTCTCATTGCGAAGCCACTGCTCGAGACATCGATCGAAGAGATACGCCAGCTCGTAGATGTCGATTTTGTCGGCGCGGTGCGTCTCATTCAGCTCATCGGGCGGGGGATGGTCGAGCGCCGCCGAGGCGTGGTGCTTTCGATCGGCTCGCAAACGGCCTTCTGTGGTGGGGAGAATCGCACCATTTATGCCGCTAGCAAAGCAGCCATTTCGCAAGTCACGCGATCCGTTTCCGTCGAGTGGGGACCGTTCGGCGTGCGCGTTCTATGCCTCGCACCGGGCCGCTCCATCACGCGAATGACACAGGAAACGGCACGTCCAGGATACACAGGCGATCGCGGCCTGTCGCGCGTGCCCCTTGGTCGCTGGGGCACGACAGCCGAGATCGCAAAGATGGCTCTATTTCTGACGTCGGACGCCGCGTCCTACGTTACAGGAGAAACAGTGATTGCGGATGGAGGGTTTGTTCTCGGATAAAGACCTCCCCAATTCATGGAACTCGAATCTCTATGACTACACCACGAACGTCCTTCAAGCTCCCGAGCGGCATCGGCACCGAGGTGGCGCGCGCGTTCTCGGATTACATCGTGTTTCTGAAGTGGGAACCCGGGAAAAGACTTATCGAGGAAAATCTCTGCGCCGAGTTCGGCGTCAGCCGCTCTCCTGTGCGCGAGGCCTTCCATATACTGGAAGCAGATGGCTTGATCGTGCGAACGGCGCGGCGAGGTGTCCGCGTTACCCCCATGAGCCAGCAGGATCTTGCGGAGGTCTACAACTGCCGCGCGGTGCTGGCAGGGCTCGCAGCAGGTGAAGCCGCCAAAGTGGCCGACGATGCCACGCTGGCGCAGTTGCAGGCGCTGTGGTCGAAAATGAATACTGCCATGGCCGCGGGCAAAGTGATGGCCTTCTTCAATCACAACGTCGCGTTCACACGCGGCCTTTACGCCGCATCCGGCAATGCCACGCTGATGCGCGTGATTGCCGGCCTCGAGAAACAAGCGCTGCGGTATCGCTACTTCGCCCACCGCCACTCTCACGAAATGCTCGAGGTGTCTCTCAAGGGACATGGTGATGTTCTCGAGGCGCTTCTCGCGCGCAAGTCTGCCCTTGCTCAGCGTCGTGCCAACCAGCTCATGAACGATACGCACGAAGTGATTTCACGCACGCTCGCCGAAAGCGATCTCTCCGGAGCTCTACGATCGGCGGACGCTCTCGCGGATGCGGATGAGGAATGATCTTCGAAAACTCAATTCCGGAGACCTACCAGGATCAGGAGGATGAAAATGGCCTACGCGACAGCTGACGACGGCGCCCGTCTCTATTTCGAGGAAACGGGATCGGGCGAGACCGTGATCTTCGTCCACGAATTTGCCGGTGACATGCGGAGCTGGGAACCGCAGATGCGCCACTTCGGCCGCATGTATCGCTGCATCTCATACAATGCGCGCGGCTATCCTCCATCCGACGTGCCGGACAGCCCGACGTCATACTCGCAGGCTCGTGCTGCGGATGACATCAAAGCCGTTCTCGATGCGGTCGGCGTCAAGAAGGCTCATATCGTCGGCCTCTCCATGGGCGGTTTTGCGACGCTCCATTTCGGCTTTCGCCATGCCGCGAGCGCAAAATCGCTTTGCGTAGGCGGCTGCGGTTATGGTGCCGAGCCGGACCAGCGCGAACGCTTCAAGGCCGAGGCGAACACGATCGCAGACTTCCTCACGTCCGCTGGAATGGAAAAGTTTGCCGAGGCCTATGCCTATGGTCCGACGCGTGTCCAGTTCGAGAACAAAGACCCGCGCGGCTTCGCCGAGTTCAAGAAAATGCTCGGTGAGCACTCGGCCAAGGGCTCGGCCAACACGCAGCTCGGCGTGCAGCGCGAGCGGCCCTCGCTCTACTCGCTCGTCGAGGATATGAAGAAGCTCACGGTGCCGACGCTCGTGATCACAGGCGATGAGGATTGGCCCTGCCTGCTGCCCGGTGTTCTCATGAAGCAGAACATTCCATCGGCAGCGCTCGCCGTCATGCCCAATGCCGGTCACACGATCAACCTCGAGGATCCGGACGAGTTCAATCGGATTGTGGGGAGTTTCCTGGCACAGGTCGAAAGCGGCCGTTGGCCGAATCGTGATCCGCGCGCGGTAACGGCGTCGATCACAGGCATGAAGACCTGATACGCGCGCATCGATCGGGGCGCACATTCTCATGTGCCTCTCGATCGGCGCCTTGCCACCTCAAAAGGCGAACAAGTTTTCCTTCAGCGTGCTTCCGCTGTAGCTCGTCCTGGCCAAGCCGCGCCGCTGAAGGATCGGCATGAGCTTCGAGGCGACTTCCGTCAGATAGTAGATATCGGCGACCGTTCCACCGGGTCCGGCCGGGCGGAAATGAAAGCCGTCGGCGCCGCTCTCTTTTGCTGTGTGCTCGATGATGTCCGCGCACTGCTCGGGCGTGCCGCAGATGGGATAGGTCTCGGACATACCCTCGTGGCGAGCGATCTCGCGCAGCGTCATGTGCTTATTCGACTGCGTGTGCTGCAGCAGCTTTCCGATCATGCCGCTGACGGGAAGGTCCGGAGGTAGCGGCTTGTCGAGATCGAATTTTGAGAGATCGATGTTCAGCGTGTCGGAGAGGTAGCTCAGCCCCGCCTCCACACTGGACTTCTCATAGTTGCGCTGCCAGACCTCCTTCGCCATCTGCTCCGTGTCGCCCATGACGGGCTTGATGGCGAAGAATACCTTGCAGCT
>JAEZAW010000323.1 GCA_023430315.1 Pseudomonadota bacterium
GCTTCGGCGGTTTGCTTTCTGTGGCACTTTCCCTGGGGTTGCCCCCGGCGGCCGTTAGCCGCCACCGTCGATCCATGGAGCCCGGACTTTCCTCCACCGGTACGCAGCCTTGCGGCACCCGGCAGCGGCCGTCCGGCCGGCTGACATAGCCAGCAATAAGGGGGGCTCAAGGCCCCCCGTCAAGGTCTTCTGGCAATGCCGGTTAGCGGGATCGTTCAGGCCGCGTTCCAGCCCATGACGGCCTTGGTCTCGAGGTACTCCTCGATGCCGTGGCGGCCCCATTCGCGGCCATTGCCCGACTGTCGGTAGCCGCCGAACGGTGCCGCGGGATCGGCGACCGCCATGTTGACGGTGACCATGCCAGCGCGAACCTGGCGGGCAACGCGCTTCGCCCGCTCGCTGTCGGACGAATGCACGTAGCCCGCGAGGCCGAACATGTGGTCATTGGCAATGCGCACGGCATCGGCCTCGTCCTTGTAGGGGAGGATCGAGAGCACGGGCCCGAAAATCTCCTCGCGCGCGATGCGCATCTCCGGATTGACGTCGGCGAAGACGGTCGGCTTGACGTAGTAGCCCTGGTTGAGACCTTCAGGTTTACCAGGACCGCCAGTCACAAGCGTCGCACCTTCACTGATGCCCGACTGGATGAGATCCTGGATCTTGCCCCACTGCACGTCCGAGACGACCGGCCCCATGTCACTGTTGGCGGCTGAGGGATCGCCGACCTTCATGCTGAGTGCGGCCGCCTTCGCGATGTCCGCGACTTCGGCCATGCGTGCAGCCGGCACGAGCATCCGCGTCGGCGCGTTGCACGACTGGCCGGAATTGCGGAAGCAGAGCTTCACGCCTTCCGTCACCGCCTTCGACCAATCGACATCATCGAGCAGGATGTTCGCCGACTTGCCGCCGAGTTCCTGGCCGACGCGCTTGACGGTCGGCGCGGCGCGGATCGCGACGTCGATGCCGGCGCCGGTCGAGCCGGTGAAGGACATGCAGTCGATTTGCGGATGCTCGGCCATGGCCTGGCCAACGATTCGGTCGCCGTGCACGAGGTTGAAGACGCCGGCCGGCACGCCCGCCTCTTCGAGCATCTCGGCGATTAGGATGGCCGAGAATGGTGCGACCTCCGATGGCTTCAGCACCATTGTGCAGCCGGCGGCTATGGCGGCGGCGATCTTGCAGGAGATTTGGTTCGCCGGCCAGTTCCACGGTGTGATCATGCCGATGACGCCGATCGGCTCGCGGAGAATCTCCGTCGCGCCGTGTGCTTCCTCGAAAGGATAGGTCTTGAGAATGCCGTGCATGGTGCGGAAGTGGCCCATGCCGGCGCCGGCCTGGAAGCGCGTTGCGAAAGAGAGCGGCGCGCCCATCTCCCGGCTGATGGTCTCGCCCATCTCGCCGAAGCGCCGCTTGTAGATCGCTGCAATCTTCTCGAGAAGCGCGAGGCGTTCCTCGCGCGAGCTTGCGGCAAAGGACGGGAAGGCGGAGCGGGCGGCGGTGACGGCGCGGTCCACATCGGCCTTCGTGCCGAGCGCGACTTTGGCGAAGGGCTGTTCGGTCGCCGGATTGATGACATCGATCGCCGTTCCGCCGACTGGAGCGACCCAGACACCGTTAATGAAATGTTTCAGCCCTTTTTCCACATCCATGCTCGCTCTCCAACCAGATCGTCTGTTGCGCTGCATCAGCGTGCAGTCGCCCGTCGTTGCCAGCTTTATGACGGGCGAAAGAAGGGATCAACAGGTTGGCGTGCCGGACTGATTTGTGCGCTGCACGTAACGTTCGTTCGGCAACGGACCTTTCTGCTTGCAAGGCTCCGGCCGATGCCCCACCTTAACTATCAGAGGTGCGTCGTTTGTCTTGTGCGACACGCGCGCCCGAGCAGCAACGAACGGTTCCATCGGCACGATGACCGATTCGTGGAGCGACAGGGCTTAATGGGGGCGGGGCGCCCTGTACCCGCGTGATGGGTCGTCCGACCGGTGAACGGGAGGATTGCCATGCATGTTGCCTCGATACTCAAAGTCAAAGGTCACGCGGTCGAGACCGTCAGGGCGGATGCGAGCCTGACCGCTGTCGCTGAGCGGCTGGCTGCAAAGCGCATCGGCGCTGTCGTCGTGACCGAGCGGTCCGGCGCTATCGCCGGCATCGTCTCGGAGCGCGATATCGTTCACGCGATTGCCAAGCAAGGGCCGAGCTGCATGGAGTGGCCGGTCTCCGAGATCATGACGCGGGACGTGCTCACCTGCTCTGCCGACGACACGATCGACGAACTTATGAGCCGCATGACCGCGCGTCGGTGCCGGCATCTTCCCGTTGTCGACGGCCGTAAGCTCACGGGCATCATCTCGATCGGCGACGTCGTGAAGCATCACATCGCTGAGGTCGAGATGGAGGCGATGGCCATGCGCGACTACATAGCGACGGCCTGAGCCGCAACGCCAAATGCCGCGCAGCGGCTATCTCGCTGCGCGGCTTACGTTCCAGCGCGGATGGCATCGCTCGGAACGCGCTTCTAGTCGGCCATAGCGGCCTTCATGTGCGCCAATAATTGCGCCGCTGCTGCACGGCGCTGCTCAATGCCGAGCGAATCTCGCTCCTGTCGATGCCGATGTCCTTCAGCATCCGGTCGTCGAGGGCGTGGAGCTCCTTCTCCGCGGCCCGGAAAGACCGGTAACGAACGACGTCGACAACGATCTGCTTGACATAGCTTGCGATGGACGAAGCAGCCCCGGTCAAAGTTGCCGGCAGCTTGCCCTCGGTAGCGCCATAGGGCGCCCCGATTTCATACTTCTGAGCATTCATAGGATTTAGGTCTCTTATCTCGAGGAATTGTGGATTGGGGAAACTGCAATCAGACGAACGTGAATCGTCGGATGTCATCCACTTTCATGCCGAGAAATTTCGGACACACTCGCGTGTCGCGGAGCGCTACGTGTTTCACGGCTACATGTGCACGCATTTTCGGCAGCGTAATGCTCGCGCCCATAAAATCGGCAATAGCCACGTTCGTCGATTTCGGAGCGCTTGCTACTGCCCGGTAGGCGCCATTGAATATGTTTTCATTGCTCATCATCACCATCTCCTCTGATTGTATCCGCGCTGGTCGAGGCCCTCCGCGCGGGGTGGGTTAATCTCATGTTCCGGTCGATTTGATAATCCGTAGTCGCGGACAAACATTGCGGAATATCGTTCGCAGATCCGCCTCTCTTCGTGCTAAACAACCCCATCCCAAGTGCGGAATAAACAGGCGCCGGTCGCGCCCGCCTAATAAGACGGCGGGCGCTCCGTCGAGATGCGCGCCTGCAGTGCTGCGAATTGGCAATCCAGCAGGTGTGAGATGAGACAGCCTGACGAGATGCTGGTGATGGTGCGCGTGGCTGACCGCGGCGGTTTCACGGCCGCGGCCGAAGACGTGGGATTGACGCCATCGGCTGTGGCCAAACTCGTGCAGCGCCTCGAGACGCGTCTTGGTGTGCGGCTGCTCAATCGCACGACACGTCGCGTGACGCTGACAGCCGAAGGCGAGCGCTACGTTGGACGCGCGCGCAAGATTATTGCCGACATCGAGGAATTCGAGGCCGACGTCATGGCGCAAGGTTCGGCGCCGCGCGGCGATCTGCGCGTGGCGTGCGCGACGGGCGTCGGCTTCGCAACAATCGTCGGCGCGCTGCCGCGCTTCCGCGAGCGCTATCCGGACATCCGCATCGAGTTCGCGATCGGGAGCCGTCGCATCGATCTGGTCGAGAACCAGATCGATGTGGGCATCCGGCTCGGCGGCCTCCCGGACAGCACCTTCGTCGCGCGCAAGCTGGCGACTTTCCGCCGGATCCTCTGTGCGTCGCCCGTCTATCTGGCGGGCGCCCCGCGGCTCGAGACGCCCGACGATCTCGTGATGCACGAGTGCCTGTTCGCCACGTCGGCGGCGGATCTCAATCTCTGGCCATTCCGCGACAGCGGCGGCCGCACGCGCAGGATCAAGGTGACCTGCCGCTATACCTTCGACGACGGCATGGCCTGCTATCTCGCGAGCCTCGCGGGCGTCGGCATCATTCGCCTATCGAACGAGCAGGCTGCGCGGGCGCTCAAGGTCGGCCGCCTCGTGCCTGTTCTCGAGGCCGACCATGTGCCGGAGGCGGTGCAGTTGCACGCCGTGGTGCCGCATGGGCGTCAGAGCTCACCCAAGGTCCGCGCGTTCATCGACTTTCTCGCGGACGCCTATGAGCAGGAAGGGTGGAGGTAGGGGGGAGCTGGTTCTGACCTGAGCCTGCACTGACTCCACTTTTGACTTGTGAATGCTCCGGCGACCCTCCTAAGGTGAGCTGTGACGTCTGACGGTCCGATGCGCCGTGTGCGCTCAGGCCCCGTGATGATGGCGGGTTCCGCCTGTCGCGATGCATGTCGCGGCCCGATCGCGGCTCTGGGGGAAACCCACCCCGGTTAGCCCGTCGACGTACACTCCAATGCTGATCTCGAAGTGCTCGAACACGGCATGTGCCGCCGCGCTCGCGGGCTGCGTTTTTGCAGGCTGCCGACGCGGCGATTGTGTCGTCGAAGGACGTGGTGTGATTGCTCGCTCGAAGAAAACGACCTGTTGGGTAGTGGGTACGCTGGTGCTCGCCGCGTCGGTGCTTCTTTCAGCGCCGGTGGCGCGTGCCGAGCAGCTCGCGCCATGGCGTGATACCGCCGTGCCGGCGTTGAGCCTGACGGCGCTCGATGGAGCAACCGTCGATCTCACCGCTCAGTCTGGCAACCTCGTCATCGTCCACTTCTTCGCGACGTGGTGCGAGCCGTGCCGTGACGAACTCAAATCGCTCGAACGGCTGGCCGCGGCGCAGGAAGCGCACCCATTCCGGATCCTCGCCGTGGATGTCGGCGAGCCCGGTGATCGGGTCCGCCGCTTTCTCGCGCGCAACGAGATCAGCGTCCGCTATCCAGTGCTCATCGATTTCGACAAGCAGGCGATGAGGGCTTGGGGCGTCGAGATGCTGCCCACTTCGTACGTTCTCGACCGTGCGCTCTGTCCACTCTGGAAAGTCGCCGGCGCGCTCGACTGGGACGTCGATCCGATTCTGTCGATGATCGTCCACGAAATCACCGAGCGCGCGGCCAGCACCGAAGGCCAAAAGAACTGTACCGTCAAAGGAGGAATGCGATGAAGATCGATCGACGCGAGCTGTTGAAGTCGGGCGCATCTGCGGCGGCCCTGATGGGCGTGCCGACGGCCGCATGGTCTCAGGCCGGATCGGGGGCGCTGTTCGCTCCGACGCCGGATGAGTGGCGAAACTACGAACTGACGACACGCGTGGAAGTCCTCAACCCCGAAGGGGAAACGCAGGTCTGGCTGCCGATCCCAGCTTTTGACGGGGAAGGTTGGATCAAACCCGGCGAGACGACCTTTCAGACCAAGAGCGGCAAGGCGGCCATTGTGCAGGATGCGAAGTCCGGCGCACGTCTGCTGCACGTGGCCTGGTCCGCGAACGAACCGCAACCCGAGATCACGGCGGTCAGTCGCTTCACTGCGCGCGACCTCAAGGTCGACCCGGGCAAGCCCAATGCCGCGGCGAAGCTCAGCCCCGAGCTGCGCGCGCGCTACACGGCAAACACCTCGACGCTGCGTCTCGGAGGTATCGTGAAGGAGACCGCGGCGAAAATCACGTCCGGCGCGGCGGGCGATCTCGACAAGGCGCGTCGCATCTACGAATGGATCGTCGACAATACGACCCGCAATCCGAAGACGCGCGGCTGCGGCATCGGCGACATCGAGTCGATGCTGAAGAGTGGCAACCTCACCGGCAAATGCGCGGATCTCAATGCGCTCTATGTCGGCCTGGCGCGCGCATCGGGCCTGCCGGCGCGCGACATCTACGGCATTCGCGTGGCCCCATCGGCATTCGGTTACAAGAGCCTCGGCGCTGGCTCTAGCAACATCACGCGCGCGCAGCACTGCCGTGCCGACGTATTCGTCGATGGCGTGGGTTGGCTGCCGGTCGACCCGGCAGACGTTCGCAAGGTCATTCTGGAGGAACCACCCGGCAACCTCGCGATCGACGATGCCAAGGTGAAGGCGGCGCGGACGGCCCTGTTCGGTTCATGGGAGATGAACTGGCTCGCCTACAACGATACGCATGATGTGGTTCTGCCGGGCTCCAAGGGGCCGCCGGTGTCGTTCCTCATGTATCCGCAGGCGGAGACGGCGCGCGGGCGGCTCGACGAGCTCGAACCTGATGCGTTCAAGTACACGATCACGACGCGTCAGCTTCCTGCATAGCGCCATGCGTCGGATCTATCTCGACTACAACGCCAGTACGCCGATCAGCCATGGCGCACGTGTCGCCATGGCGCCCTATCTCGAAAGTGCGTTCGGCAACCCGTCGAGCCTTCACTGGGCGGGCGTGCCGGCGCGTGCGGCTGTCGAAGAAGCGCGGGCAGATATCGCGGCGCTGCTCGGCGCGGCGAGCGATGAGGTGATCTTCACCAGCGGCGGCAGCGAGGCCAACAACCTCGCGCTGAAGGGCGTAGCGTTCGCGCAGCGCAAGAAGGGCAACCACATCGTCACGTCGACGGCCGAGCATCCGTCGATCCTTGCACCATGCGAGTTCCTGAGCCGGATGGGTTTCGATATCACCAAGGTACCAGTCGACCGGCAGTGCCGCGTCGATCCGGCCGAGGTCGCAAAGGCGATGCGGCCGGACACGATCCTCGTCAGCATTATGCACGCGAACAACGAGGTCGGGACGCTCAACCCGATTACCGAGATCAGCCGCATCGCGCACGATCATGGCGCGCTTATGCATACCGATGCCGCGCAGTCGGTCGGCAAGGTCGAAACCAGGGTCGATGCACTCGGCGTCGATCTGCTGACTATGGCCGGCCACAAGTTCGGCGCGCCCAAGGGTGTCGGTGCGCTCTACGCGCGTCGCGGCACGCCGCTCGAGCCGCTGATCCATGGTGCCGGTCACGAGAGCGGGCGGCGGGCCGGCACGGAAAGCGCGATTCTTGCAGCGGCGCTCGGTGCTGCTGCGCGTGAGGCCGCAGATCTCGCCCCGATGGTGCGCGTGGCGGCATTGCGCGATCGACTGTGGACGCGGCTGAGCGAACACTTCGGCAATCGCATCACGCTCAACGGTCATCCCGCATTGCGGTTGCCCAACACGGCCAACATCTCGTTCGTCGGCCAGGTCGGAGCGGACATTCTGGCCGGGCTCGACGGCGTTGCCGCGTCGACCGGTTCGGCCTGCCACGCCGGCCTCGTCGAGTTGTCACCGGTCCTCGCTGCGATGGGAACGTCGCCCGAGGTCGGCATGGGCGCGGTCCGGTTCAGCCTCAGCCGGGCGACGACCGAGGACGAGATCGACGCCGTCGTGGAGGCTCTCGCTCGCTAGTTCCTGGGTGGGGCGGACGGGGGCAATCGAACCCACACGACGTTGCCGTCTCAGGATTTTAAGTCTGAGGTGTGAATATTTAAGGTATTGATTACGCTGTGTTTTTCTCGTTCACGCTTACACATTTGTAAAAACATGTGCAATAGGCTCTGTGCAACGGCTGCCTAGAGGGCTGATTTAACAGGGATTTATGCAAGTGAGGACGAAACAATCACACTAACCCGGATCCTGCGCGGCTTTCGAAGTTTCGGCAAGCCTTACACATGCCCCGGCATTTGCGTAGCAAACGCACCAACCTTCTAGCTGATTTGCGCGCGGTCGGGTCGCTATCCTTGGCCCATTGGCCAATGGATACGAACACCCGATCTCAGGACTGTTAAAGAAACGCGCGGATCTCATGGGCGAGGCCCAGGAACTCCGCGCGGATCTTGCAAGGACTGGCAACGTTATTGATAGCATCGACCACGTTCTGCGGTCTTAGAGTTTTCTGGGGATCTGGATGGGATGAAACCACGATCCAACCGCGTGGTCTACTTCCACTCGAACGAGCTGCGGCACTTCCTCATAGACGAGTTGCGCAACGCTGACGGCTCCCTCACACCGAGATCCATAGGGCTAGAAGGGAAGGACTCCCGAGACCGCGCCTTACGGAACCATATGGTCAAGCGGGTAGGGAAGTCGCTGAAGCTGTTACGCCGGCAGTGAGGTGGCGGTGAGTGATGGGCGGAATGGCGATCTTGCATGGTCGCTAGCTTAGCGCGCCCAGGGTGATATCATAAGCCAATTGTACTGGAATGCATTTGGCTCACACGAATGACGTTCTCCCACGTTATCTATATCGATGAGGCAGGCGACGAAGGCTTCGGCAAGCTCGGTACGGGCAGTGGTCGGGGTCAATCCAACTGGCTTCTGCTCGGCGCCATAATCGTCGGCGGAGAGCACGACAGTAGCCTTCCGCAACTGAAGGCGCGCATTCTCAGCCGCTTCCCAGAGAAGCGGACAAAGGATCTCCATTTCAGGGATCTTCGACACGAACAAAAAGTCGTCGTGGTGCAAGAAATCGCTACCGAGCCAATCGGTGTCGCAATCGCTTTCTCGCACAAGGTAACCCTGCCCGGCTCGCAATGGGCTGAGCCATTTAAGAGGCCGGGCTATCTATATAATTATCTCACTCGTTGGTTGCTCGAACGCGTAACAACGCACTGCGCCGAAGACGCGGCACGACGACGAATTCAAGGGCGGATAAAGGTTGTCTTTTCCAGGAGAGGGGGCACGAACTACCAAGCCATGAAGGAGTACATGTACCTCATGCGCGGCAATCGAGAAGTTGTGCGCCCGGCGCGCTCAATAAATTGGAGCGTCTTTGATCCAGAAGACATCGTAGTAGAGAATCACTCGAAGTGGTCGGGCCTGCAAATTGCAGACGCCACCACGAGCGCCTTCTTCAATGCGGTGGAAGCCAATGGGTATGGCAACACCGAGCCGCGATATGCCCAAACACTTTCAGGAAACATTATAAGGCGTCCGACAACAGGGGTTATCGGCTGCGGGCTAACTGTGGTGCCCAGTATGAACCGCGCACGCCTGAGCGAAGCGCAGGAAGCGTTCTTTCTAAGCTTCAACAGATAAAAAGATACGGGCCCCCGGCCCCTGGTTCACATCGCATCGGATGCTGCCGCCCGAAGGCAACTTGGGGTTTGTCCGGCGCCTGCCCGCACAAAGTATATAGCACGCGAGGCGATTCGCTTCAAGAGTCAATGAGAACAAAAATCGAACGTGCGGTGTATTTGCACCGCAGTACAGCTGCCAGTAGCCCTTCCATTCCCGGCCTACAGGCTGACTGAGCGCGAGGCCAACGATGCGCTTGGCGGTCGCACCGTTGTCCAATTCGCGTTGATCCTTGAGCCACGCCGCGTGGTCGGCCTACTGGTGCAGGTAACTTACTCGAGACGTGGCGATGCTGGCCCTGCACCATGCGGTGCAGACGCAAGAAGTAGCTTTCCGTTCGGTTCGTGCAGACGCCGTTGAGGCTGTAGGCCTCGGAATGATTGATGCGCATCGTCTTGAAGCGACCATGCACGTTATCCCAGTGCGTGGCTTCGTCGCATGAACGATTGCGCCCGCCTTGATCACTTGCGCAACCGTTTCCTCGCCATCGGCTTCGGTCAAATTGACTGGGTATGCCAGACAAGAACCCATCGGAAGCCCGCGTTCAGGGCATCCTCAAAGCTGAATTGAAACGTCGGTGGGCATGACCTATGCCCAGCTTGTGGAGAAGCTAGCGGCGATCGGAGTCGAAGAGACAGAGCCGAACATCCGCAGTAAGCTGGCGCGGGGAAAATTCACCGCAGCATTCTTATTGCAATGCCTAGACGCGATTGGGTGCCGGTCGTTGCGATTGGCGGAATGATTGCTTTCGGCGGCGTCTTTGCGGTCCTCGTCTCAGACTGGACCGCAAGCCGTGGCGTATTCGAATATCACCATCCCCAGTACGAGAAGGCCCGCGCCGCCGACGCATATTGCCGGCCTGTCAAGAATGCTGCTCCGGAAGGCGTAGACGCAAGCAAGGATCGCAGATCCGCAGATGGCGAGAATCCAGAGCACAAAGAGTACGATCTTTGCCAACAGTGGCGCCAAGCAAAGGCAGCTGAGAAGGCTGCCACTTACGCAGCATTGCAGGCCGTCGCGGCTGTAGTCAGCACGCTGTTGCTGCTCGTAGCCACGGCCGCCGCCATCTATGCCGCACTCTATGCCAAGCACGCCGCTCGGGCTGGGGCCGTGGCGGCCAAGCAGGCTCAACGTGGCGTCGGCGCTACAATCACTGCTGTCAACGCGACGCGCGAAGGAGTCGTCCTGGCCGGGCTCACTGCCGAACGCCAGCTACGGGCTTACCTCGCGATCGTGTCTGTAAAGTTCACCAACGTTGCTGCCGACCAAGAACCAAAAGCTCAGTTGTTCATCAAAAACGTCGGCACCACGCCGGCTCAGTATGTTCGCATCGAATACAAATTTATTTTGGGTCAACACCCCCAGGCCTTCCCCCTGACGGCCCTTCAAACTCATTCGGGCCGGAACCACCTCGGCATTCTTGAGCCGCAAACACGCTTCAGGATGGAGCCGGCCGTAGGATTCAAACTCACCGCCAACGACATGGAAGCGATCGGCGCGGGCGGTCGAGCCTTGTACATCGTCGCCGACACCCGATATCGCGACGCGTTCGGGAAGTGGTGCCGCTACCGGCGCTGGGCCATGTTCAACAAGTGGAACATCGAGAACAAGCATTCCGAAGCGCATGTTTGCCCATTGGGCAACATCTACGAGTATGACGTGGGCGAGGAAGCCTAGCATCGTCGCCGTCAGAACTGTTAAGGCGATCATTCATCGCCTCTCCCTGCCGGAAGGGCGACACGCCCCGATCGGGGCGATGGTGCGTTTGCTACGCATTGCCGCACATGCCTCAGGGTCGGCCAGATGGCGAGCCGTCTCCTATACTCCAGTTAGAACAGACCGAGCCTCGCCGAGAGCGAAGATGATCGGGGACAGCCGAAGGCTTGCTGAGTTATGCAAATTTATGAGCAAACCCAACTATGACCGATGCTTGTTACCAAGCTAAGTTGGTCAGCGATTCTCTGTTCGCCATAAGGCGAGAGCATGGAAGAATAGTGCAACATGTCGCTACAACTAGAACTTCCATTCGGCCCGGTCGTAAATCGGAACTTCCTTTCGAATAACTGGCTTGAACAACGCCTCCCCATCGAGCCTGAGTGGACCGAGCTTCGGGCGGCCTCACGCGATGCCGCGGCGAAGCTCATCGCGCTCTGGCAACGGGAAAAAACGCGGGTCGAGCGTTATGGAGATGAAGCTGGCCTCGAAGAGAAGTTCATTCAGCCGATCCTGGAAATTCTAGGTTGGAGCCTGAAGTATCAGACATACTTGCACGGTCGAGAACCGGACTACGCGCTTTTCGACGAAGAAGCGGCCTTAGATAGGGCTCTGCAAGAGGGGCGCAACAACCCCGATTTTTGGCTTCACGCGTCGATGGTTGCCGACGCGAAAGCCTGGCACATCAATCTAGACCGTCCTGAGAAAATCGGCTCCAAACGCGAATACCCCCCTGAGCAGATTGAGTGGTATCTTGATCGCAGCCGCTGCAATTTCGGTATCCTCACCAATGGGAGGCACTGGCGGCTGGTTCCGCGCAACATCGACGGCACAAGGCCGCGCTTTCAGACTTACCTTCAAGTCGATCTCCCATCGCTGATTGAAAAGATCGCACTGCCCGAAGCCGAACTTCAGCTTGGCGTGCACGGTGACGACCTCGACCTCTTCATGAGGTTCTTCCTGCTATTCAGCGTGAATGGCTTCCGCTCGGTCGATGGGCGTCATCCGCTTATCGTGAGAGCGGTCGAGGGTAGCTCGGAATACGCCTTGAGCGTAAGCGAGGAACTTAAGGAGAGAGTGTTTGAGGCCCTTCGATTGACTGTCGAAGGCCTTTTGGCCAACGCCGACAACAAACTCAGCCCCGAGCGAGATTTGGTGGTGTGCCAAGAGCAAAGCTTTGTTTTTCTGTACAGGCTACTCTTCATCTTGTTTGCGGAGGATCGCGGCTTCCTTCCATACAAGAGAGATGACATATATACTCGCAATCGATCGCTCGCGCGTTTTCGCAATGAGGTCGCGGCGAAGATTGATCTCATCGACCGTGGCCTTGATCGAAAAGGCTTCAGCCGAACAGAGTATAATCTTTGGAAAGAGCTCAAATCTCTCTTTGAAATCGTGGATAGTGGCCATAAGCGATATCAGGTACCGGCATATAACGGTGGCTTGTTCAGTATCGATGACCATCCATTCCTCGAAAGTGTTTCGATATCCGACCACTATGTCGCTCGTATACTCGATCAGTTGAGCCGCGCTCTACGCCGAGACGACCCTCACCTTGGTCTTTTTAAAGTTGACTATCGAGATTTGGCGATCCAGCAGCTTGGAAGCGTTTACGAGGGACTGCTGGAGCTTCGGCCTAGAGTGGCTGCCGAAGACATGGTTGTTGTGCGCTCACGAAGCACGACTGATCCAGATTTGATTGTATCGAAGTCTTCGACGCCGCCCTCTGGCTATCTGAGAACAGAAACGGTCTATCCAAAGGGTAGCGTGTACCTTGAGACCGACAAGGGCGAGCGACGATCCTTCGGAACGTACTACACGCCTGACCATATCGTGAATCACATGGTTGAGGCCAGCCTTGGCCCGCTCTGCCGCGACATTGAGCGCGAAATTGAAAGAGAGCTTTCCGCACTTCGCGCTGAAAGTGGCGCGGGCAACGAGGCTCGTGTGGCGGAAGTAGCTGGATCGTTCGACGACCGCGTGCTGGCATTACGCATTCTAGACCCTGCCATGGGCTCTGGACATTTCTTAATTCGGGCGTGTCAATATCTTGCCGAAGAGATAGCCACGAACCCCTTCACTCAAGATCTAGACGCAGAATCTTTCCAGGGCGAAGCGACCATCCTGCACTGGAAGCGTAAGGTTGCGGAGCGCTGTCTCTACGGCGTGGACCTCAACCCAATGGCTGTAGAACTCGCAAAGCTAGCCTTGTGGTTAGAAACTGTTGCCATCGACGCGCCGCTCGCTTTCTTGGATCATCACCTCCAAACCGGGGACTCTTTGATCGGCGCTAGATTGTCAAATCTTGACTCGCTCCCGAACCAGGCACTTGAGAGCGGAGTGTTTAAGAAAGAGATAGAGACTGCGATTCCAACGCTGCTGAATCCGCTTATAGAGATCCAAAAGCTTCCCTCCGACTCAATCGAGGATGTTAAGCGCAAGGAGCAACTCTACAAAAGGCGATATGCCGTTGTTAGGGAGCGGTTTGAGCGTGTCGCCGATACATGGTGCGCCGCCGCTATAGGAATTCTGCCGACGGGAACCTCTTCGGCCGACTACGAAGGCCTTGTGAAGTCTCTTTCCGCAAAGGCTAAAGACAAAGATCTGCATCCGTTGGCCGAATCTGCCAAAAATGCCTTAGGCGGTTTGGGCATCCGATGCTTCCATTGGGAACTGGCATTCCCAGAGGTTTTCCTTACGGGTCAAAATATAGGCTTCGACGCCATTATCGGTAATCCCCCATATGACGTTCTCTCGGAGAAGGAGTCCGGCCATCGGGTTTCATATTTGAAAACGTTCGTCGATCATGACCAATCGTTGAGGGCGTCAAAGGTCGGCAAGAATAACCTTTACAAGCTCTTCATCTGTCGGTCCGTGGCGCTGACCCGGCGCGGAGGCATTCTTAGTTTGATCGTTCCGATGCCTCTTTTAGGGGACGAGCAGGCGAAGGGCGTTCGAACACTACTGCTCGGATCTGGTCACTTCAGCGAGATTCACTCTTTTCCGCAAAAGGACAATCCGAAGAAGCGAGTCTTCAAAGACGCCAAGCTTTCGACAGCAATTTTTGTACTTCGCAAGTTCGACGCCCCAGCTGGAAAAGCCTTTTCCAGCTTCCGCCATCCAGCAAATGTCATCGATTTCAAGTCACCCAAGCTCGAACTCTCCACCGATGAGATACCGCTATACGACCCGAGCAACCTGACAATCGTGAGTTGCGCGCAGGACGATTGGGATTTGGCGGTTAGGATTGCACAGCGTCCAGGGATCAGACGTCTTGGTGCGTTCTGCAAATCATATCAAGGCGAGGTAAACGAGACCACCGACGCAAAGTATCTCTTCAAATCGAGTGAAGGCCGCACGAAGCTTGTCCTGCGAGGCGCAAACCTATGCAGATACTGCGTCCGCGAGGCATCTCAAGGTACCCCTCTGTATCTGGATCTAGGCTCCTTCGAAGCAGGAAAAGCAAGCAGCGGAAAGCTGGCGCACACAAAGGTCGACCGCATTGGGTTTCAGAGAAGTGCGCCACAGAACAACTATCGGAGGATTATCGCGGCACCTATACCTGCGGGTGAATATTGCTTCGACACGGTCAGCTATGTGCCCCGAGAACATCTTTGTCTGCTAGACCACGATTTTCTCTTGGGCTTGTTGAACTCAGCCCTATCCGACTGGTATTTCACCCTTGGGAGCACAAATTCTAAAGTCAACGAGTATCAGTTCAACAATCTGCCCTGTCCGATCTTCCGAGAAGCCTCAAGAGACAAACTGCGCAAGTCGGCCGGTGAAATCGTTCTAGCTATGCGGCGTTCGCCGGACGCTGCCCGGGAGCGTGTCGACAGCCTCATCGAACAGACTCCTTTCGACCCCGTGCTGGAAGATTTGGTGATTCTTCTAGTGCGCCAGATTCGTGAGATAGAGACGGCACGTGGAGAGATCGCACGCACGCAGCGCGCCCACCTAGCAGAGAATGCTCTCAAGTATCAGAGCTTGTTGGACTACGCGTTTTTTCGCATGGCGGGCCTGAGTGCACACGAGATTGAAAACTTGGGCAGGCGGCCGAGCATGAATTAATGCAGCGGGCGTCGGCATCCGTTCACTCCTGCTCGCGCTCATCGCGCCCGGCCGGCCCGCCGAACTTCTATTCATTCAATGGTGCCGGCCGATATAGTTATGGGCTGCCGCAAAATGATGGCAATTTGACCAGGTAATGCACGCGCCCGATTATCTATGATCTAGCTTTACTCCCAGATGGGCACCCACCCCCACCCCCCTAGAAGATTTAATTTCTCGCATTAGGATAGAACGCTAGTGCGGCGCGAGATGACACAATTTTGAGCGGCGTCTTTAAATTGCATTGCGCGCGTGGCGCTGGTTTCATTCAGTATCAGCGATGGTGCTGATTAAAGTGGAGATTGATAATGTCTAAGCAAGCACAAATCCCTATCATTGCCGAGGATCAAGCTTTCAGCGCGAGGAACGAATATCTAGGCAATCGCAAGGTCAAGGCAATATTCGCTATCCGCCGCAGTGAACGCGAACCGCGCTACCGCAAAGAGATCGAGTTAGATTTTTCCAGCGTTGCGGAGGAGCAGCTGATCCAACTGGCGATGTATGCCTGCAAGGTCAAGGTCCAAGCCTTGCTTCGCAGCATGCCTCCTGAGCAGATGCTGGACGCCGACACGCTGGCCAACGTAGATGTGGCCAAGGACTTGGTCGAGGTGTCGAAAAAGGCTGGCGATCCAATATCGTCCGCAGTTCGCTCGCTGATGAAAACTGGCCTCGACGAAGCGACAGCACGCGCCATGCTGACCGATGCTCAAGCCAAGGCGACGAAGAAGAAAGAGGATGGCAAGCGGGGAAGAGCGACCGCATGATCCTACTGCGGGGTCTAAGTGGAAGGCTCTCTACGGTGCGGGTAGGGGGCCTTTTTTTTTTGGCCTGCGAGGCTGCCATTACAGGATTTGTTATCCTGATCAGCGCAGCAATCGCTTGATCTAATTGCGCGATATCACACGGGTTGCACGTTGTTGCGCCCATGGGGCGGGTGATCATATAGGTATTAGCCTGCACGTGCGCTAGATGCTCACTGCCGCTTATTCGGTCGCATCCCAGCCTGCCAAATGTTTAAAGGCTGCAAGTTATTATCATTTCTTGCCCAGCGAAGTGCGGTGAGAGGGAAGGGGCGGCAGTGAGTGTACGAAAGGCCCAATTGTCCGCGATTCTTGTTGGAGCGACCTGCCGCCAGCTTCATGAGTACATTTGCCGCCAATATTGGCATGTCCCATCTTCAACGCGCCTTCCGACTGGGATGCGCGGGTCTTGGTTTAGTTCAACGCACACCGACTGCCACAACTAGTGAGCGACATTATGCTTCGGGAGCTGTAGTTTGGGTTGGGGCTCAGCACCCAGGCTGGCGAGCATTCTATCGCGGCTGCCCTGAGCAACGATAGGGAGCGCTCTTGCTAGGCTAGCTTTGTCCCGGCGTGACGACACAGAGTGAGAACTCAAGGACTCTCATAAAGTGGACGAACGGCGCAGAAAAGGGCTGATAGTTTCAGGTGGCTGCGCGTCAACTGGATTACTCGCGCATCGTACTCATCACCTCGATGAACAGGTTGCACACTTGGTCCGCTGAAAATGGGCAGGGCAATCAAGGCTGTGCTCGCGAGGCGGTCTGTTAACAACCGTTGCCGTACCGGCAGCCTATTCAGTGCAGGATTCATCGATCTTGGTCCGCTGTCAGCGATCATCGAGGCTCATTATCTATGCGATCGGATTGCATGTTGCATGTCGCCGCTCCTTCGCCATACGCGTCATGAGCCCGGTTAAAGCAGCTCAAGGCTGCAGAAGCTGCGCCATGCATTAAGAGGATGTCGATGGAACCAGAACGAAATAGCGCTTCGCAGGGTGACGTTGCACTTAGACGCCTGAGGCTTCGTCTTATCAATACCTGCCTGTGGCCTCTTTAAATTTTACCACCTCAATCATCTTGAGACGTTGCCTCCATCAAGATAGTGCGCATCCTCAGCATCTCGATGCCGGCATTCACCTCGTTGAGTTCTATCTCAAGGCGCTCCTTACGCTCCAATAACTCATTCAATTCCTGCGTCATGAGATTAGGCAACTCGGCTCGTAGGCGAGCGGCTTCTTCTCGCCTCGCTTTGGCGGCCAGCTCACGAGGCGTCGGCTCTGGCGGTGGAAGTGGATCGTGGCCCTTCACTGCCCTGATCCTTTCAAGCAATGCCCTCTTGCCTTGCTCGGTCTCGAAGTAAACTCGCCGACCTACAAAGAGATCTGGGTTACCGCTCGTATCTTCACGGTGCATCCAGCCCATACGCTTGGCTACCTTAGTGGCGGCCCTGAGCACAGAGCGGCGCTGGTTCACAGTGACGGCCCGACGCTCCGTGCCATGGTGATAGACTATGCGGCACAGGTCTTCGATGTAGAACCGCCGCAGAGGGTTGCCAGAGAAGGCGGTCTCGATAGCTTGTTCAACGCGGCCAGGCCCTCTGCTCATGCTAACTCCAACTCGTGCCCGATCGCGTCAATGCCGTAAATGTACCGGAGCCTCGTTCGGTACACATAAAATTGGGCGACGCCATGGACACGCCCGCCGGACGGAACGCATGGAACGTGACGAACGCGTCGATACACCTCCGCGGCTCCCTATGTGGTTGAAAATAATGGCTCAAGGTGATGACTGATCGCGTTCATTGCGTTCACCGCGTTCCGACGTGCGCGGACGGATCGGCGCTTAAAATGTTTTCCAGCTGGCAGTGCGCCCCTTGCGCTCGTTGTGCTCGCTCTCTGCCCTAGCTTTCAGCCTAGTCCGGTCCAGCCCGATCCCGACGTATCTCCTTGGATGTTGCAACATCCTAATGCTGGAGAATGCTGCTCGGAGTTGCTTTCCGAACTGCTGGACTGTGCCCTTATGCGCTTGGCCCTGCGCATCGCACCAGATTTCCCAATACTCGAACAGAACCCACGTCTCCACCACCTCGTCAGGCCCCACCATGCAGCAATCTCTAACGAACGCTTTGATTGGTGATGCCAAGTCTTCCATCGCCTGAGTGGCATCCTGTGCCGATTTGGGCTGCACAAAATGTCCTCGCGCGTGCAAACGCCGATAGCCATCCATTGCCCAATTTAGGATGCCAGAGAGCTCCTTATGAATCCTCCCTTCCAGCGTTTTGTCCTCCTGGCCAAGCCAACTCCGCGTAAATTGGATGACTATGAAGCGATGGATCAGCGCGGCGGAACTGTCAGTAAAGTGCGGAAGCTCGTTGCTGAGGAGCATGAACCGGGTCTGCAGCCGCCCTTCCCAAAACGATTTGTTCTTGCGGTTCACCGAAACAGGGTCTTCGCCGGTGATTGCCAACAGGCGTTCCGCCACAGTGGACGGATCAGTTCGACGCCCAAGCCTAACGTCGTTGATCGTGGCCAACTGCTTCCCAATCAGCGACTGCATCCCAAACTCTCCCTGAAGGCTGTGTAACGTCGGCGAGGTGACGTTGCGCGGACCTATCAACGATCGCAATGTGCGACTGATGATGCCCTTGCCGCCACGTGGCGGCCCTACCAGGAACATGGCCTTCTGCAACGACGTATCCGGGGTAAGGCAATAGCCGAACCACTCCTGGATCGTGTCGCGGCTCTCGTGGTCATCGCCAAAGACTTGGTCCAGAAACTCCAGCCACGTCGGGGCCGTCGCCGAGGGATCAAACTCCATCTCCGCAGCGTTCAAGCCGAAGAACGCAGGGGTATGCGGATACAATTCTCCAGTCGGTACGTGCAAAAGGCCATTGGCTACCACTAAGAACTCGTGCGGCGGAAGATCATCGCCAAGAGCCCGTGCGTTAGGCAGCCAAGCTGGCAGTTCCAGCGCGCCTACTTGGCACAACGCCTCGAGTGCGCCAGTGACGTTGCTTACGGCGGACAGGTTGGGGTGAAAAGGCACGTTATGGCCATTGTCGCGCTTCCATGCGCCGTCGAGGAACTCCCACACGGCATGGCGGGCGTCACCCTCCTCTGCTGCACGGTAAAAGCCATTCGCGTACCAGTAGAAGTTCCCGCGATGATAGTGGATGATCCTAAGGCCATTCTCACTCGTGAGGTCGGTTGAGACCAATTTGCGTGCCGATCCCATGGGATCGTTCGGATCGAGGATGATGCTTTGACAACGGCGTGATGCTTTGCGATTATTTGTGGGCGTCATACCGGGGCTTCCTTGGAAAGTGGCTTTGGATTTTAGCGCGCTAATTCGGAGGTGGCCCTCGCCGGAAACGGGGGCTACTTTTGTTTGTAAGCGGCAGTTAGGTTGAACGGTGCGTCCTAAGCGCGGGTGGATCAGGCAATTTGTGTTTTGCCTGTAGCTCTTTGACCGCGAGAGCGAGAACGTCACTCACCAGAATGTTCAAGCTAGCGCCGATATACTTGCAGCGTTGACGAACTTCCTGCGTAGTGACGATGGAAGTTTTATCTGTGAGGTTTGACATTGAGGTTGATCCTGGAAAAATCCAACGTTTCCAGGATTGTAATTCAATGCATGGTTTTATGGAGGAGCCGCGCCGGAAAAAAAACCAACACCACCCCGAAAATCCATATCGGGATGCGCGCGATGCCAAAATGGTCGCCAAACGACCCTGGATCGCCCGTGGCGAGCATCCGGATTGCGCGGGTATGGGCGGCGTCGGGACGCGCGAACGCCGATCGTGCCGCCCCAATGATGATGCGCCGTAAATGTACCGATTTGCCGTTCGGTACGTTTTGCATGGCGCTTTTCAGCGCCGAGCAACCGCCGATTGGTTATCTACGCGTGCGAGGATGAGAACCGTCTGGGCCTAGACGGCCTGGCCCTTCTGGAAACGCCATTACGCAAGGGATCCACGGTCCAAGATCGGGATGCCATTCGATCATCGGGCACGACTTCGACTTTAGTTTTCCCTGCTTCTCCAATTTTTCGAGATGCTGTTCGCACGCTACGCTATTGCATATCGAGTAGATTGGGTGCTGTTTCTGAGCATGGGCGCAATCGGCGAAGCAAGAAAGGATCAAAACCGCTAGCACCGTGATCCAATTGGCCATTCGATTCCTCCTGGCGGATTTAAATCCCCTGGTAATTTTGAGTTATGTAGTAGCCCCATATAATTGTATTATGTTCGGTGACGGATGGAAATGGGGAATATTCTCGTGCGCATCCAAATTAAACGTAGAAAAGGCGTGCACAGAAAGCCTTGGCAAGTCCTCTACCGTGACGGCACAGGTCGACGACGCTCCAAGCAGTTTCTTACAGCGACGGATGCTCAAGCGTGGAGCCATCGCACCGGTGTTGATGTTATGGACGGCATCCATGTCGCCGATCGCGCCTCCATCACGCTGCGAGATGCAGCACGCCTGTGGCTTGATGCCCTGGAGATATCTGGCCTCGAACGGAGCACCATCTCCCAGTACCGCAGCCAACTTCGCAACCACATCCTGCCACTGCTTGGCGCCGTGAAGTTGGCTGAATTGAGTGTCCCGCGAGCGCGAAGGTTCAAGGATGCTTTGCGATCCTCAGGTCGTAGTGCGGCCATGTCTCGGAAGATCATGGTCACCCTCGGCACTATGTTAGCTGATGCCGTAGAACGTGGCCTCGCCGCCCGCAATCCAGTGCGTGACATGAAACGTATGAAACGAACGACGGATGAGGGACGGCGGCGAAAACTCCACGTAGGGGTCGACATTCCATCCCCAGTCGAAGCGCGATCAATCATCCACTCGGCTCAAGGCCGCTGGCGGCCAATGATCGTCACCCTAATTTTCACCGGCCTACGTTCTAGTGAGATGCGCAGCCTCCGCTGGAGTGACATTGACTTCGACAATCGCATCCTCCACGTCCGACAGCGGGTGGATCGCTATGGCCAGTTCGGTCCTCCCAAGAGCGAAGCTGGAACACGCAGCATTCCCATGCCGCCGTTCCTTGTGAACACGCTACGTGAGTGGAAATTGGCCTGTCCATCGAGAAGGCTGGGCGCCCAAGATCTGGGGCTGGTGTTTCCCAACATTGAGGGGCGCGCCATCACCCATGCGGATCTCGTTATCTATGGCCTCATCCCAACACTGGCGCGGGCCGGCTTGGTTCAACAGGCACATGACGCCGATGGCAAGCCAATCCTCAACAGGCGCGGTGGGCCAACGTACAGCGGTCGTTACACAGGCACCCACGCGTTGCGGCACTTCTATGCAAGCTGGCTCATCAATCGGAAGGTCGATGGCGGCTTAGAGTTGCCAGCCAAGATCGTGCAGCAACGGCTGGGACACAGCACAATCGTCATAACTTTGGACACGTACGGTCATTTATTTCCTCAATCAGATGATGGCGACGCGCTAGCCCTCGGCGAGAAGGCATTACTGGGTTCCGCATCGGAAACTAGAGATTCACTTGCTCGCAACGCCAAAGCATCGTCGATTGGCGATACTTAGCCTGCGAGCGGATCGCGATGACAAGTATGCTATTGCTCTCTTCGGCGGGGCGCAACGACTGCAATTTGCCTAGTTTTCGCCGCTGCCTAAGCGGCACCCATCAATACGTCCTTGGACAGACTAGTACGCGTGGGCTGGATAATTACAAATCGAGAAAACCTACTGGCGGCGGTGCGGTCACTGCCATCGCCGGAGCAGGCGTAGCCGTTGCGATTCGTTACCGGCAAGCGAGCCATGGCAGACGTCTTTGGGAGCCAAATCTCAGCGAACTTGTGCGCCGAGCGGAGACGCATGTGTTCATGCTGGTAAAGGGGCCCTCCCCGCTTCGCGAGTATGTTGCTTTGTGTTGTTACTCAGATGTGGCTTCTGCACCGGATGTGGCATAACCACATGAAATTGTTGCAATCGACTGTTGCACGCTTTGCGACAGAATTTGGGCCATCTTGCCGACGTACATGACAACCAACGCATTGAAAATGCGTTGGTGCGGACGGTGGGAATCGAACCCACACGACGTTGCCGTCTCAGGATTTTAAGTCCTGTGTGTCTACCAGTTCCACCACGTCCGCGCGGAAGCCGGGCGCGAGGGCCCGGCTCCGGCATCTGGGCTATAGATCGTCGCCCCTCCTTCGACAACTGCGCGCGTGGGGTTCACCACCATCGCTGTTAGCGAAAGAAGGCGTCGGCGCGCATTCCCGGCATCAGCGGCGAGGTGCCTTCGAGGTCGACCATGACCTCCATGACCTCGACGTCCGTCGAGCGACGTGCACCGCGCGATCCCATGCGCGGCATGGCGAGTGAGGGCGCAAGCTCCGCTACGGTGCCGCTGAAATCGCGGCCGGGGAAGGCTGTGCTCCGTACGAAGACCTGCTGACCGCGCTTGATCTTGGCCACGTCCTGCTCGTCGACCTCGGCGCGGACCCGCATCTGACTGAGATCGCCCATGACGACCAGCACCTGCTCGGCGGATGGCATGGCGAGCTCGCCGGACTTCGCGTGCATCTGCAGTACGGAGCCCGTGAGCGGTGCGCGGATGCGCATCTTCTCGACCATTTCCTCGGCCAGCGTGACTTCGGAGCGGGCCGCGATCAGTGCCGCTTCGAGGCGGTTCGGCGACGTCACCTTTGACTTGGCGTGGGCCGCCGCCAGCGCAATGCGCTCCTGGCGCAGCTTGTCCTCGGCCTTGGCGAGATCATTGCGCGCCTGAAGCAGGTTCTGCGGGTTGCCGGCGGCCTTGCGATCGGCGGCCAGCACACCATCGAGCGCGAAGCGTGCATTAGCGGCGGCGCGCTCTGCGGCGAACAAGGCGTCCTCGGCCTTGCGAATGTCCTCGCGGCCGATCGTTTCCGCCTGGGCGTCGCGTTCGCGCTGGCGCACCGAGACCTCGGCTTCCGCCGCGGCCAGACGTGCGCGTGCTTCCTTGTCGTCGAGGCGGATCAGAACGTCACCTTTGGTGACGCGGTCGCCGGCAGCGGCGCTGATCTCGAGAATGCGACCCGGGGCGAGGCTGCTGACGCGGACCTGGCCGGAGCGCGGCTCGACGCGGCCCGGCGCAGCGGCAATCCAGGTGGACTGGGGCCGATCGGATTGGGCTTGCGCGGCCGGCACCGTCGCAGGAGCGATGGCTGCCGCGATCTGCTTCGGCGCGGCATAGATGGGCACGAGTACGCCCGCCGCGCCGGCCGCAACGAGGCTCAGCATGAGGGCGAGGCGACGGGCGCGGCTCGGGGTATTGGCGCCGATGGGCATGGACTGCGACGGGCTCGTGATCTGATGCGGCTGCATGACTAAATCCTCCAAGGTCGCCCCGCGGGGCCTGCACAGAGGCTCCCCCTGCGCTTGTTCGACCTCGGCAACCTAGGGAGTGCGTGAACGGCGGTCTGTTTCGCAGGGAACAGGCCGCGCGCCGTGTGGATGCGCGCGAAATATCTGCCCTGTTATGCCGGGAACAGCGCCACGATGGCCGCCCTGCAATGCTCCCTCCATCGCAATGAGCCTCAGCAAAACAGCACGAGGCCGCATCAAAGGAGAGTGCCATGCAGGGTGAGATCACGAAGTATCGCGACGACCTCGGGTTCGGTGTCATCATGACGGACGACGGCCGGCGGTATCGCTTTGCGCGGAAGCAGGTCGTCAGCGCTGCCGCGGATCTGGTCGGCCAGGAAGTCGACTTTATTCTTTCGGCCAATCAGCCAGCCGAGATCATTGTGGTTTCCGGCTCGCCGTGGACGGCCTTCGGCGGCATCGCGGGCGGCCCGTGAGATCAGCGCCAATGAACGACGGCACATAGCGCGCCCTCCGGAACACAGTTCGGAGGGCGCTTTGCTTTGCTCTCGCTCCGCCGTGAGTTTGCTATTCGGGCTAAAGCAAAAAGGCCGCCAGCGAAGTGCCGACGGCCACGATTCAGCTCAGAGGGACGCGCTACCTACTGTGCACGCGCAGGACAGGGGCGCGCAGCCAAAGGCGGTTCGTGCAGAGTGTGTTCGTGCATTCGCGCGTGCTGGATACGCCTTGTGCGGCCGGCGTCGTGGGCGATGCTACAGCCAGAGTGCCCGCTAGGCCGCCAGCCAATACCGCAGCGACCAATATCAAACGACGAGTGTTGATCGTGAACATGGGAGCGGCTCCACATCAGCGAGTGTGCCGCAAATCTGCAGGATGTCACTGGTGCAGGGCTGTTCCGGTGGGAACAATCCACTCTTTTGTTGTGAGTGTTGCTAGACGGTCGACCGCGCTGCAGCGCTTGCCAACGCATCGCCGGACGGCGCGAGATGCCGTTCCCCTGTCGTGATGGGAGCGCTTTGGCCGTCCACTCGACGCCCCTTCAGCAGCCAGGTGTGCACGACGCCATATCCTTTGACGTCGATGCTGCCGTGTAGCTCGAGCTGATAGCCGCCGCCGAGACGCGTCTGCGTCAGCTCCGACACAAGAATGCTCTGGGGTTGGCTGTGGTGCTCGAGGCGAGAGGCGAGGTTCACCGTATCCCCCCACACATCGTAGATCAGCCGCTTGGCGCCGATCACGCCCGCCAGAACAGGCCCGCTCGCGATACCTATGCGAAGCACGATGTCGACGTTCTGCTCTTTCGATATGCGTTCAGCCGCCGCGATCATGTCGAGCGCCAAGCCGGCAATGCGGTCCGCATGATCGGCAGCCGGCACGGGCAAGCCGGCGGCGGCCATATACGCATCGCCGATGGTCTTGATCTTCTCGACGCCCCAGCGGGCGGCCAATTCATCGAACGTGCGCACGATCGTGTTCAGAAGGGCGACGGTCCGCGCCGGCCCGAGCTCCTTGGCCAGGGCGACGAAGCCCTTAATGTCCGCGAAGAGAACCGATGCTTCCGCGAACTCGTTGGCGATCGTCGTGTCCGGATTCGATTTGAGCCGATCGACGATCGTCCCCGGCAGGATGTTGTGCAGGAGCGCATCGGTCTGGGCCTCGGCCTGTGCGACGAGGCGGAAGGCGTAGTAGAGCACGATCGAGATCACGCAGAAGGTCGTGGCGGCGGCTGTGACGTGCAGTGAATTGACATCGAAAGCAGAGATGATCAGGCCGTCGGCACTTTCGATGAAGAAAATCCAGGCCAAGAGATACAGTGCGATCGAGATGGCGACGGCAGTGGCAATGAGCTTCAGCCGCTCGAGGCCGAAGATGACGAAGAAGGCCGCTGGCGCGGCGAAGTACTGCATATGGATGCCGGTGTCGCGCCCGACGAAGGAGGTCAGGACGAAGATGCCGGCGAGCTCGGAGATCAGGATCGCCATCGGTCCGACCAGCTCGCCATAGCGATGCAGGAACGGAACGGATAGGGCCACTACGGCCATCAAAAAGTTGATGATGATGACCGGCTTCCAGGTCTCGAAATCGAGGAACATCTGCTGGAAGGCATAGACGAGCGTGAACAGCGCGATCACGTACGCCGTGACGTTCATGATCTTGAGGCGGCGTTGCACATGCGGCGGATAGGGCTCGGTGCCATAGGCCGACAGACGGGCGAGCCATCGCCCGACACTACGCACGATCCCCGTGTCCGAGAATGGGAGGCGAAATGGCCCCATCCTGCCTCTCCCGTCCTGAAGGCTTTACTATCTGAATAATAACAAGCCGTCTCAACCCCGTTCAGAAGGCTTGGTTCATACTTGCGCCATGGTAGGATGCGCGCGGCTCTAACTGCTCTCTTAGCCCGATGCCTCGCCGCGGGCCACAGGCTCTTGGATCTCTGTCGATGGATCAAAAAGCAATTGCCGCTTTTCTGGCGCAGACGGCGCTCTTTGGCGACCTCGACGATGGCGATCGCATGGCGGTGGTCGGCCGCATGCGGCGTGTACAATTCGAGACGAACCAGATGATTTTCTCGCGCGGCGATCCCGGCCGCGAGATCTATCTGGTGCTCGAGGGCCGCATACGCCTGTCCGTCCTGTCGGCCGAAGGGCGCGAGCTATCGTTCGCACATGCGGGGCCTGGAGAGCTTTTCGGCGAGATCGCGACCCTGGATGGCGGCGAGCGCACGGCCGGCGCGACGGCGATAGGCTCGGTCAGCGCCATGACGCTACCGCAGCGGGCTCTGAACGACCTCATCGAAAACAATCCCAAGGTGGCGAGCGCGGCCATTCGTTTCCTCTGCCAGCGCCTGCGGGATACGGACCAGAAGCTCGAAGCCATCGCGCTGCACCGCATCGAAGTGCGGCTCGCCCGCCTCATGTTGTCGGCCTTGAAGATGCAGGGTGCGGTGGCGAAGAATGGCCAAGCTAAGCTCGATCTCGGCCTCTCGCAGAGCGAGGTCGGGCTGCTCATCGGTGCCAGCCGGCCGAAGGTCAATCTGGCCCTCACCGCACTCGAGGATATGGGGGCGATCACCCGTTCGGGCGCGGCCTACGTGTGCGATGTCGAGATCCTCAGTTCCGTCGCCGATATGGATACGGCCTGAGAGCCGCATCCCCCGAAAAATACGATTTCACTGAGTTTCCGACATTCGCCGCGCGTTGTTCCAGCCGGAACAGCGCGTAGGCGGTCGGCTGCCTACGGTTCGAGCAACATCACTCGAGCCGAGGCACCGCAAAATGATCATCGACAATCAGGGCTATTACATCTCGGGCGGCCGTACGGGCGTTCTGCTTCTCCACGGCCTTTGCGGCACACCGACCGAGATGCGCTTCGTCGCGAACGGTCTCGCCCGTTCGGGGTGCACGGTCTATTGCCCGATGCTGGCCGGTCATGGCGGCTCCGAGGAGGATATCAAGGGCACCACCTGGCAGGACTGGTACGACAGTGCCGAGAGAGCCCTCCAGCTCCTGCGTGAGGAGTGCGACACCGTCATTGTGGGCGGCCTCTCGACCGGCGCGGTGCTGGCGCTCCTGCTTGCCGCCCGCCGCCCCGCAGACGTTCAGGGAACCGCCCTACTCTCCCCGACGCTCTGGCTGAACGGCTGGCTGATCCCCTGGTATGCCCGCCTTTTCCGCCTCGTTTTCAGCACCCGCATCGCCAATCTGATCGGCTTTCCCGATCTGGACCCCCACGGCATCAAGGACGAGCGCATCCGGGCCTTCATCCGAAATGCCCTCCAGAGCGGCGACAGCAGCATTGCCGGGTTGCCGAGCACCCCCGGCGGGGCCGTCCTGGAGCATCGGCGCTTGGTGCAAGCCGTCTGCGCGGAGCTCGGCGCCATCCACCAGCCGTCGCTGATCATCCATCCGCGCGAGGATGACTACGCGGATCTCGACAACGCCTGGTACCTCCAGCGCCACCTCAAGGGGCTGGTCGACATGGTGGTGCTCGACGACAGCTATCACATCGTGACCGTCGACCGGCAGCGCCACGTCGTCGTGGAGCGCACCGCGGCCTTCGTCGCCGGCATTGCCCGGGCTTGGGGATCGAGCGAGGCCGTTCGGCCCGTTCGCGCCGCCGCCTGAGGGCTCCGGGGCACTCCAAAAATTTCGCGCCTGTATCGCGCGGAACAGCCCCGCCTCCGGACTTCCCGCATCATCCACTCACGCTCAACCCGAAAGGAACATTCCAATGAACAAGTTCCCCTTCGCCTTTACCGCCCTGGCAGTCGCCGCTGTTTCCACCATCGCACTCAGCACATCGGCCGATGCCGGTGGCCGCGGTCACTTCCGCTTCCATCATTTCCACTTCTCACCGCCCGTCCCAGTGCCCGAACCGACGTACGTGCACCGGGCGCCGAGAGTGATCGTGAAGCGGTCCGCTGCCTCGACGCCCGCCCCTGCGCCGGTCAAGTACGCCGACGACGAAGGCCGCCAGTACGATCGCGCCAGCAAGACCTGGTTCGATGGCGCCGGAACCTGCTGGAAAGGCAGCAAGGGCTTCTCCTATCGCAGCGGCGGCTGGTTCTACGGCACGGCTCGCTGGGTGCAGACCAGCAATGGCTGGGGCGTTTCCGCGGGTGAGGTTCCCGAGCAGGTCGATTGCTCGACCGTCAAGGCGTTCGCCGCCAAGACCAAGACGGCGACCTCAGTTTCGGCGGCACCGGTGACCGAAGCTCCGAAGCCAGTCGTCGAAGCCCCGAAGCCGGCAGCCGCACAGCCAGCGCCCGTCCGCACGGTGGCTCCTGCGCCGGTCGCCGACGCGCCGAAGGCTCCCGACGCCACCGCTAACGCCAGCGATTGCAAGAAGTACCTCCCGAGCCTCGGCGAGACCGTCTCGGTTCCCTGCACCTGATGACCTGCTGCTTTACGCCAATTGGAGACGTGTGATGCAAACGACAGCCGAACCAGCCTCGGTTTCACTTCCGGGCCAGACCATGCCGGCCCGGAAGGCGATGATGCGGCTGCCGATGGTGCCGAAGCTCGCGTACCGCAATCTCTTTCATGATCGCCTCGGATTGATCGTGACGGTCGTGGGCATCGTCTTCTCCGTCGTGCTGGTGGCCGTGCAGTTCGGCCTCTACCTCGGCTCGGAAAACCGCATCGCCGCCATGTTCGATCATGCGGAAGGCGATCTCTGGGTCGTGCCACTCGGCACCAAGAGCTTCGACGATCCCGCCATGCTTTCCGGGCGCGAGCGCCACGGCGTGCTTTCGACGCCAGGTGTCGCGAGCGTGCAGGAACTTGCGGTCGGCTTCGTCAACTGGCGCAAACCCAAGGGCGGCTCGACCGCGGCCCTGCTCGTCGGCTCCGACATCACGCAGGGCACGAGCCTGCCGTGGAACGTGACCGAAGGCAGCGCGAACGCGCTCGCCGCGCCGTCGGCCGTGGCCATCGACAGCACGTACTTTCAGGAGCTCGGCGTCAACGGTCTCGGTGATCGCGCCGAGGTCAACAACATGGAAGTGACCGTGCACGCCGTGACCAAGGGCATCCGCTCGTTCACGACGCTGCCGTACGTCTTCACAACGCTTGCGACGGGGCGCACGCTCCTCGGCGCCTCCGCCGATCAGTCGTCCTACACGCTCGTGAAGGCGGCGCCCGGTACGTCGGTCGAGGACCTGCGCACTTCGCTGGCCAAGCGTCTGCCCGATGCCGAGATCCTGACGCACGCCGAATTCCGCAAGCGTAGCCTGGACTACTGGCTGTTCGAGACGGGCGCGGGCGCCGCGCTGATCGCAGGTGCCGTGCTCGGCATCATCGTCGGCATGGTAATCGTTGCGCAGACGCTCTATGCGAGCACGAAGGACCATCTCAACGAGTTCGCGACGCTCCGCGCGCTCGGTGCCTCGGCCGGCTACATCAACAAGGTCATCTTGATCCAGGCGATCCTGAGCGCCGTGATCGGCTACGTCCTCGGGATGGCGTTGAGCCTGCTCGTCATCTGGGCCGCCGAGGACTCGACGCTGCTGATCGTCATGACCCCGAACCTCGCGCTCATGCTTCTCGCGCTTACGGTCGGCATGTGCGTGCTCGCAGCCATCTGCGCCATCTTCAAAGTCATCCGCATCGATCCGGCCGTCGTGTTCAGCCGCTGATCCCCTTTGCCAGGAGTTATGATCATGACCGCTCTTCCTTACATGCTCGAAGCCCGCGACATCACCAAGGTCTATCGCTCGGAAGCCGGTGACATCATGCCCCTCAAGGGCGTCAGCGTGGAGCTGGCTCCTGGCGAGCTGACCCTGCTCATGGGGCCTTCGGGCAGCGGCAAGACCACGCTGCTTTCGATCCTCGGCTGCATTCTCTCGCCGACGAGCGGCTCGCTCAGCATCGCTGGATATTCGACGGTGGGTCTGAGTGCCGAGGGCATGGCCGATCTCCGCCGCCGGCACGTGGGTTTCGTGTTCCAGTCCTACAATCTCGTGCCGACGCTCACGGCGCTCGAGAACGTCATGCTGGCACTTGATCTCCGCGGCGCATCACGCGCCGAAGCACCGGACCTCGCCTGGGAGGCACTTGCTGCGGTCCGACTGAGCCATCGCGCGCACGTCATGCCGAGCAAGCTCTCGGGTGGCGAGAAGCAGCGTGTGTCCATTGCGCGGGCGTTGGCCGGCGCGCCATCGGTGATCCTTGCCGACGAGCCGACGGCCGCGCTCGACAGCGAGAACGGTCAGGCTGTGATGGCGCTGCTTTCCGAGGTCGCGAAGGACACGCGTCGCGCCGTCCTCGTCGTCACGCACGATCATCGCACGCTTAAGTACGGCGATCGCATGATCCGCATCGAGGATGGCCGCATCGCGAGCCGTGCCCGCCGTCGGCTGTCCGAGGTGAACAATGAATTTGCGCCGGCGGCGTGAATTTCATCGCGCCTGTTTAGGGCGGAACAGCGCCCCAACGTCTCAAGAAACATACTCACTACATCGGAACCAAACAGACAAACCCAAGGAGAGTGTCATGATCGTCAACTTCAAGCGCCTTGCCCGAGCAGCCGCCCTCTTCGCAGCCACCGTCGCGACCACCACACCGTCCGCCGCTAACGAGGCCGCCGGCATCTGGTACGATCACACGGGGCGCGGCGCCGTCGAGATCACCGACTGCGGTGGCGCGCTGTGTGGCCGCATCGTTTGGCTCAAGGATACCGCCAACAACAAAACCTGCGGCACGCAGGTCATCGGCAATGCGAAAGCCATTGCAGCCGGCAAGTGGGACAAGGGCTGGATCTACGATCCCGAGGACGATACGCGCTACAGCGTCGAGATCACCAGCCTCGGCGGCGATCGGTTGAAGGTCATGGGCTACATGGGGAGCAAGCTGCTGAGCGAGACCATGACATGGCGGCGCGCGCCGGCCGATCTCAAGCGTTGCAATGCCTGAGCAACTCGGCATACGCCCCGTCCCTGCAAGTTAGGTCGAAGCAGGGCGGGGTGAGACCAAGGGCGCCGAACCACGGCGCCTTTTTCTTTGTGCATGAACCAATCTCTCACGCGCCGGGCACAATATGGCGCGCCCAGCCTATACTGTGGGCAACCGGGCCCCAGTGTTGGTGCAGTGCATGAGCGGTCCTCTCGCCTCGATCGATATCTTCGGCGATCTGCTGCCGGCCGAGAGGGCGGCGATCGCCGCCGAGCTTACGACGCTTCGCCTGGTGCGCGGTGATGTGCTTGTCCATCAGGGTGCGCCGGCCGATGCGCTTTTCATCGTCGAGAGCGGCCGTTTCGAAGTGATGGTCGCGGGCGAGGAGGTGCCGGTCGCGGAACTCGGTGCAGGTGCTCCCATCGGCGAGATCGCCTTTCTTGCAGGTGGGACGCGGACAGCGACGGTAACTGCCGCGCGCGACAGTGTGGTCATGCGGCTCAATCGATCGCAGTTCGATGTGCTCTGTGCGCGCCATCCAGCCATCTGGTCCCGATTGGCCGCGACGCTCGCGGTGCGACTTGCGGATCAGACAGCGAGCCGCGCGCGTCACGCGGATCATATCCCGCGCATCATCACGATCATCCAGGCTGGGACGCGGCCGGTTCCCTCGCGGTTCATCGAGCGGCTGGCGGCCGTGCTGGCGCAAGGGGGATCGCTCGAGCTGGTGCGATCCGGCAATCTGGCGCGTGTGGTCGACGGCGCGGGAG
>JAEZAW010000343.1 GCA_023430315.1 Pseudomonadota bacterium
CGGTTCCTCGAGCGTCTTCAGGAGCGCGTTGAACGCGCCCTTCGACAGCATGTGGACCTCGTCGATGATGAAGACCTTGTAGCGCGCCGCCATGGGCTTGTAGCGCGCGCTCTCGATGATTTCGCGGACGTTGTCGACGCCGGTATTGGACGCCGCGTCGATCTCGATCACATCGGGGTGGCGGCTTTGAATGATCGCCTCGCAATGCGCGCCATAACCATCCATCTCGACGGTCGGACGATCGGGCAGGCCCGGCTTCACGTAGTTGAGCGCACGCGCGAGAATGCGGGCCGTCGTCGTCTTGCCGACGCCGCGTACGCCGGTGAGCATATAACCCTGGGCAATGCGATCCGCCGCGAAGGCATTGCGCAGCGTCGTGACCATGGCCTCCTGGCCAATCAGGTCATTGAACGTCTCGGGCCGATACTTGCGGGCGAGCACGACATAGCCGCCCTCGGCAGGCTTGCCCGCTGGTGCCATCTCGGCGTCGGAGAAGAAGGATGGCCCGTCGTCGGCATCGGCGGCGCCAATCTCGGCAGCGTCAGGCACGTCGGCAGCCTCGGAGCCGTGCGGCCCCTCATCGTCGCTGCCGGAACCTTTCCTGCGCGCCATGCCGCCCGACGTCCTCGTGGAAAGTGCGCCCCGGGGCCTTCACGAGGGGCGCAAAAAGGAGACCGGCAGACGACCCGAATCCGAATCGTTAGGGCTGCTTCCTTCCGGACCTGACCCGGTTGGCGAGGGACCCGTCCGCCGCCAGCCTCCCGCGCCGCTTATCACACGATCAGGGGGCGCCCGCAACCCGCCGGGAGAGCCCTGCTACGCCCAGGAAATACCGCATCCCGAGGTTCCGTCCCGATCCTGGCTGCGCTATGCCCGGAGCGGGCATCGGGCGGGGATCGGTGGGGCGTAATGGACGGATTTGGCATCGCTTTGCGCGCGATTGGCGCGTTCTACGTCCTTGCCGGCTTTTTTGCCGCCCGCGCGGCCCTCACCTCGAACCTCATCGATCAGGCCATCGCCGCTATATCGATGAAAAAGACCGATCCGGTCGAGACCCACCGCACCATCTGGCTGCTCAGCCTCGCGATCCTCTTCTTCGCGGGTGGCGCCTTCCTCATGCTGCTGCTCGAGCCGGCAGCCTGGCTCTTTGCAATCACTACACTGGTCCAGCTCGCCTTCTATCTCTTCCTCGGCCCGTACTATTTCGACGCTGCTGACCCGCCACCGCCCGAGGCCCGCCAGCGCAGCGTCAATGCATCCGTCGTCTATGGCGCCTGCACGCTTTTCATTCTGTGGGCCGCCTACACGGGCCGGCTGACCAAGCTCTCCGATGCATCGCCACTGCTATGGGGTTCCGCTCTCACCGCGATCGCCCTCCACATCGGCTACATCCTGCGCCACACGCTCTTCCCGGTGAAGCGCAAGTCGGGTTTCGCAAGCTTCGACGGTGGCGATGACGAAAGCAGCTCATCGGATGAGACTGATCACACCGGCGCGGACATAGCCGACTCCCGCCGCATCAAGGTGATGGCCGACTACCAGTGTTATCCCCTTTGGGCCATGGACGAGGGAAAGATCGGCTGCTTCGCGCCCAATCACCTCGGGATTTCCTGGGAGCTCGAGAACGAGCTCTGGAACTGGTCCTCGGACTTCGACATGTCCCTCAATGACGGCGATCCGGCCAAGAGCCGCTGGTCGGATGAGCGCCATCGGCAGCACGTCGAGGAAGGACTGGCCATCGCGCGTCGTATCAAGGCGGAGCTTCCCGAGCGCGAGGTCTTCGCCGTCAACCACGACGGCGCGCTGATCGAGATAGAAGGTGCGAACCCAGCGCCCCCAACGACCTAGACCGGCTCCTTTGCCGCAACCCAGTGCGGCAAGGACGCCAGCAGCCGGGCAAGCTCCTCCTCGTGAACCATCTCCGCAGCCATGCTCGCCGGCACCCAAAGCAGCTCGCGCTCAGCCTGCTCGGGCCAGCGCACGCGCTGGATCGTGACGAGCAGCGGATAGACGGAGACGCGGCATTCGGCCGACGACAGGAAATGGAGGCGCTTTCTGTAGGTGTAGCTGCCGATGGGCTCGGCCGCGATCTCGCCGACCAGGCCAGCCTCCTCCTCGGCTTCGCGCGCGGCTTGCTCGTGCGGCTCGAAAGGCGGGTTCTGCCAGCCTTTGGGTATGACCCAGCGCTTCGTGCCCCGACTGGTGATCAGGCAAACGCGGATCTCGCCGCCGAGCAGCAGATAAGGAAGAGCGGCACATTGTGCGAGCTCGGCCACGTCGCGCATTCTCCCAGTACGTTCGTCGAGCATGATGTTAGTCCGACCTAGCTTCTGCGCAACGGGATTACATGGTTACGCGCCGGCGCTTGTCGATCCCCGTGAGGTGCCTAAACTGAGAATGCGCCTTTCGTACGATGATTCGCTTGCGCCGGAGCCACAGCCCATGAGACCCCGCATCTATCTTGCCGGCCCTACGGTCTTCCAGGCGGACGCGGACGACGCCGGCGCCCGGCTCGTCGCCCTCTGCGACCAGTACGGCTGCGATGGGCTCTATCCGCTCGACTTCGATCTCGACGGGCCGATGTCGTCGCGCACCATCCAGGCGGCCTGCCTGCGGGAGCTGCGGACGGCGGACGGCGTCGTCGCGGACCTCAGCCCCTTCCGCGGGCCACACGCGGACGACGGCACGGCCTTTGAGCTTGGCTTTGCCCACGCGCTCGGCCTGCCCATCTGGGCTTACACTACCGATTCGCGGCCGCTCATCGACCGCATTCCGGGTGCCCGCGCCGCCAGTGGCCACGTGCGTGACGATTTGGGCCTGCTGATCGAGAACTTCGGCCGCGCCCACAATGCCATGCTTGCCGAAGCGATCCTCCACCTTGCGACATCGCCCGAGGAAAGCATCCGCCTCGCCGCCGCCGCGCTGGTCAAGTGAGCGTCGGCGGCGTCCAAAAGATCGGGAGCACCTGCGGGAGGGACTGGCGGGCGCAGGTGCTCCCGTGACGGGTCTATCTCCGGCAATTTCACGCCCGACGGCGCACGCCTGAAGGACCCGACCCTGTGTTGCGCCCTAGGGCGCTCATGCTGATGCGGTCGTCGCCGACGTAAAGCGCGTGTCGCGAGCTGGACACGATGGGGATCGCGCTGCGACGGCGTTGGAATAGTGGCGGGGCGCGTTTTGTCGATAGGTGACAAAGGTATCAGGCTGAAACTCTCGCCCAGCCCGCCTGAGGAC
>JAEZAW010000131.1 GCA_023430315.1 Pseudomonadota bacterium
GTCCCATGAGCGCGGAAGCGAGCAGGGACCGAGCCTCCAGAACCGCCGGATCGTCCGGCGCGTGGCCGTGGCGGATCATCATGCCGGCCCGCGAGTGGTCGGCGTTTAGCTTTGCCAGCCGTCCGCGGCTCCAGACATAGAGATGACTGTCGCCGACGCTGACCCAGTCGAGGCGCCCCTCGGCAACGACGGCGGCAACGACCGTGCTGCCCATGCCGCGCTCGTCCATCGGATCGCCTGCGCTGCGAATGCGTCCGTTGGCCTCTTCGATGGCTTCATCGAGGGCATCGCGGTCGGGATTGAGCCCGCCGAAGGCGCCGCTCGCCGCTCGCTCGCGGAAAGTCTCGATAACGATCCGGGCAGCCTGTGCGCCATCGGCGTGGCCGCCGAGCCCGTCCGCGAGCACGAGCAGCGCCGCCTCGCCGCCCTCGCCGATGCGCACGATGGTGGCCGCATCCTGCTGCTCGGCCCGCGAGCCGATGGTCTCGGCCGTGGCGATATCCAGCTCGATCATCCGACGGAGTCTGCGCTCTCGCCGCCCCGCTGTCCAATGAACGGCGGCGAACTCATCTGAATAACTGTGCGATCGCTAGGACTGGATCGCGATGTTGTCGATGAGGCGCGTCTTGCCGAGCCAGGCAGCCGCCAGCACGCGACCGGGCCCCTTTGCGGGATCGTAGGCGCCGAGCGTCGCGGCATCCCGCACCGCGACGTAGTCGATCTGGCGGAAGCCGGCGGCAGTGAGCTTCCTTGCCGCGTCCTCGCAAGCCTCGTCGGCGTTTCCGCCCTTCAGGAGGTGTGCTGCAACCTCGCTGATCACGCGATGGACGATCGGTGCGGTGCGCCGTTCGTCGGCAGAGAGATAGCGATTGCGGCTCGACATGGCGAGGCCATCGGCTTCGCGCACGGTCGGCGCGCCGACGATCGAGAGCGGCATGTCGAGATCGCGCACGATCTGGCGAATGACGGCGAGCTGTTGAAAATCCTTCTCGCCGAATACGGCAATGTCCGGGGTGACCTGCTGGAAGAGCTTCGTGCACACGGTCGCGACGCCGCCGAAGAAATGCGGCCTGAAATCTGTTTCGAGACCCTCCGATGCACCGCCCGGCACGACGCGCGTCGCGAAGCCATCGGGATACATTTCCGCTGCCGTCGGCGCCCATACGAGATGGCAATCGGCGCGCGCAAGCTGGGTAACATCGTCGTCGAACGTACGCGGATAGGTCGAGAAGTCCTCGGTCGGCGCGAATTGGGTTGGATTGACGAAGATCGAAGTGACGACGCGATCGCATGTTTCGAGCGCAAGGCGCACGAGCGAGATGTGCCCCTCGTGAAGCGCACCCATGGTCGGCACGAGGCCGATGCGCCGCCCTTCGTTACGCCATGTCCGCACGCGCAGCCTGAGGTCGGCCACCGTGGCGCTGACAGGTATGGGCGTCGTGGACATTTCCTGCTCCCAGATCGGCCGCACGTTTGCGCGGCATCATTTCCGGCGATCGATTGTCGCTTAGGCGTCGGAAGTCAAGCCCGGTCTATGAGGGCCATTTATCGAGACCATTAAAACAATCAATTTGATCGTGTCGTCGATCACCCGCATATGACGCCGCGAGCCGAAAACGGTTCGTCTTTTCGCTCCCAACAAAAAGATTGGCGATCATGAGCAACTATCAGCACCGCGGCGCGATTGCGCTCGCATTCATTCTCACCGTGGCCGGCGTGGCTGCGCTCTTCTCCGGTTTTGCGGAGATGAAGGAAGTCGCAGCAACCGAAGCACGCACGTGCAGCGGCAATCTCCACGCACGAAGGCCGAGCGAGCAAACGCTCGTCGCGCCCGATGTGGCTGTACCGCGCTTGGCCTGCGAGCTCCAGCCGTCTCCCGGCGAGCGCCCGCGATGACCTTCGCCGTCGCGAGCGTCGCATAGAAAATACGGACGCCACGCAGGTGGCGTCCGTCGCGTTTCGAGCCTTACGACGTCCGCGGCAGCAGGAAGGTCAGCAAGCCAAGGGCGGGCACCCAGGCCACGAACTTGAACACCGCGATGATGCCAACCCAGTCGGCGAGCAGGCCGAGCGCCGCCGCTGCGAGGCCGCCGAGTCCGAAGGCCAAGCCGTAGAACAGCCCGCCGACGAGGCCCACGCGGTGCGGCACGAGGTCGATCGCGTAGATCAGGATGGCCGAGAACGCGCTCGCCATGATGAGACTGATGATCACACTGAGCACGCCCGTCCAGAAGAGGTCCGCGTAGGGCAGGATGAGTGCGAAGGGCAACGCGCCGAGGATCGAGAGCCAGATCACGCGATGGCGGCCGATCCGGTCGCCGACCATGCCGCCGATGATCACGCCAAGTGCGCCGACAACGAGATACAGGAACAGCATGATCTGCGAGAGCTGCACCGAAACGCCGAAGCGCTCGATCAGGTAGAACGTGTAGTAGGACGAGAAGGCTGCGGTGTAGGCGTTCTTCGACAGCAGGATCAGGATCAGAATCGCTATGGCGAACAGCACCTGCCCGCTCGAGAGCTGGGCAGCTGACGGGCCGGCCGACTGGCTCGGCGACTTCGCCGCTGCGGCCGCGGCCTGCGAGCGGCGCATCTCGGCATAGCGCATGCCCGTCCACGCCATGAGCACCATCGCCACGAGCGCGACGACCGACATCCAGGCGAGGCTCGATTGCCCGCGCGGCACGACGATCATGGCGGCGAGCAACGGTCCCGCGGCATATCCGACGTGGCCGCCGATCTGGAAGATGCCCTGAGCAAAGCCCTGCTGGCCGGCAGCTGCGTGGCGCGCCATGCGCGTCGCTTCGGGATGGAACACGGCCGAGCCTAGGCCGATCATGGCCGCCGAGAGCAGGATCATCGTGTAGTTCGGCGCGAATGCGAGGCCGAAGAGGCCGGTGAGCGTCGCGCCCATGCCGGCCACCATCGCATAGGGCCATGGCCGGGCATCCGTCACATGGCCGAGAACCGGCTGCAGGAGCGAGGACGTGACCTGGAAGGCCAGCGTGATCAGGCCGATCTGGGCGAAGTCCAGGGCGTACGCCTCTTTGATCAGAGGGTACATGGCCGGGATCATCGACTGGATGAGGTCGTTCAGCAGGTGCGCACCGCTGAGCGCGACCAGGATCGGCAGCAGCGGTCGGGATGTGGCATTGGCAAGCGTGGCTGTCATGGCCGGGGAGCAATGATCCGTGCCGGTCCGGCCGTCAACTGACAAGAGCGTGGCGCATGACGGGCATTCAGGGCGAGGTGGGACTTATGTCCGGACCACTCAAGGAAGTGCATCCGTCCTAAACAACGTCACCCTGATCCCGCCATGCGCGACGGGAGCCGTGGTGGGCAGGAAGGGCAGGCCGGTCGCCTTGGCAAGCCAGCTCTCATTCGTGACGAGGCCCACGCGCCAGCCGGAGAAGCGGGCCCGTAGTGTCTCGCCGAGCGCGCGATAGAGGGCTTCGAGGCGCTTCTTGTCGCCGACGCGGTCGCCGTAGGGCGGGTTCACGATGACGAGGCCCGGCGGTCCCGGTGGCGGCATGAGGTCGCTGACGGCGTGGTGGCGGAACTCGATAAGATCGGCAACGCTGGCGCGCGCGGCATTGGCGCGGCTCATCTCGATGGCGCCGGCATCGCGGTCACTTCCATAAAATAGAAAGTCCGGCTTCCCGGTGGGAGGCTCGCGACGCATCTCGTTCCAAACTTCAGGATCGAAAGTCGCAAGCTGCTCGAATGCGAAGTGCCGCTCGCGACCGGGCTGCAAGCTCGCGGCAATCTCCGCCGCCTCGATGACGAACGTACCTGATCCGCACATGGGATCGACGACGGGCTCCGTACCGACATAGCCGCATTGGCGCAGGAAGAGCGCGGCCATGGTCTCGCGCAAGGGCGCCTTGTTGACCGCCACCTTGAAGCCGCGCTTGTGCAGCAGCTCGCCCGAGGTGTCGACGCTGATCGTGCAGAGGTCGTTCTCGACGCGCGCCATAACGGTGACCGGCGCGTCCTCCTCCGGCTGTGCGCCAAGTTCTTCGCGAATGGCCTTCTCGATGCGCTGCGCAGCGGCACCGGAATGATAGATCTTCGAGGTTCTGCACGTCGCCTCGACGCGGAACGGCACATCGGCGCGCAACACGTCGCCCCATGGTACGCGGCGGGCCCGCTTCTCGAGCTCTGTGAGATGAAAAACGCGGAATACATTGATACGCGCGAGCACCTTGTTCGCCCCGCGCACTTTCAGGTTCGCGCGCCACGCATCGCGCCAGTTACCGTTGACCGTCACACCGCCCGGGACTTGCTTCGCCGCCCTGAAACGGAGCGACTTCACTTCCTCCCACAGCACGGCTTCCAGGCCCGGTGCGGTGGCGATGAAAATCTCGAAGTGGTCTGCGGGTTTCATCAATGCCAGTCCAAGGCGAACTCTTCGTCGCTTCTCGCGTTGGGTAGGTTAGTCTCCGCCATAGCATGGAGGATGTGAGCAATGCTGGACTATTTGAAATCACTGATCTGGCCTGACCAGACGTTTGATGCCGACGAGCGCCGCCGCCAGGAGACCGAGAAGGACCAACAAGCGCGCAAGTTGGAAATGGATGAGCCGATGGCAGGCGCAGGTGCCATGCTGGCCGCCGAACAAAACGAGTCAGGGACTGGCGAAAACCTAGAGCGAGCGACCCGCGATCACGGCTGATCACTCCAGCGGCGCAAGGCGCGTGTCGAGTGCGAGCACGAGGCACCAGTGCGGCTCGAACGTCGCGCCCATCGGCCATACGTTGGCGCGATAGGCTTCGAGCAGGCCTGCCTCGTATTTCTTGAACCAGGTCTTCTGGCAGAGAATGAACTTGGTCGCGGCATAGATCGACTCGCGGTCGATGATGCAAAGCACCGTCATTTCCGAATGCCGGTCGAGGTAGGCCTGCACCGCCAGCATCAGCGTCGGGTAGCCCGGATGCAGCATGTCATCGAGCACGATGACGCCGCCCTCGCCGATTACTGCCGTCGCGAGTTCCAGATCCTTGGTCAGCGCCGCCTGCGTGTGCTCACCGTCGACGTGAATGAGGCGCACCTTCTCGCCGCCGAGCTTCGCCAGCAGTTCCTCCGGCGCCATCTTGTTGCTGTCGGCCTTCCACGTGATGCGCTTGTCCGTCGGCACGCCCTGGCGCACGCAGTTCGCCTCGAAGCGGTCGATCACCTGCGGGTTCGGCCACTCGAAAATGTCGATGCCGAGGGCGCGCTCGCCGTCCTGCAGCGCTTTCGCCAGCGCGATGAAGAAGCGCCCCTCGAAGGCGCCGAGCTCCGCGACCGGCCCTTTAACACCAAGCTCCGATTGAATGCGCATGAGCCCGCAGCAGACGGCCGCCGCGAAGCGCGACGACATGCCGATCACTTTGTCGTAGCTCTCATCGAGATAGGCATCGACGGCCGGAATGCCGGAGCTGACGGTGGCCGGTGTTGTCATGCACATTCCAATCCTAGAAGCCGTAGAGCGCGGCTCGCTCGGGATCCTTCGTCGCGACGAGCTTGGCGAGATCCACGATCACCTTCGCCTGTTTCCATGTCGCGTCGTCCTGGAACTTGCCGTCGACGATCGCGGCGCCGGTGCCGTCCGGCATGGCGGCGAGAATCTTCTTCGCAAATGCGACTTCATCAGGGTCGGGGCTAAAAACGCGCTTGGCAATATCGATCTGTGTCGGATGCAGCGACCAGGCGCCGAGGCAGCCTTGCAGGAACGAGTTTCGGAACTGCGACTCGCACGCCTTGAGATCAGCGAAGTCACCGAACGGTCCGTAGAACGGCTTGATGCCGACGCTCAGGCAGGCATCGACCATCTTCTGAACCGTGTAGTGCCAGAGATCCTGCTGCGCGAAGGCGCGCGCGCTGCCGTCCGTGGTCGCGTCGGCGATGACGCCATAGTCGGGATGCCCGCCGCCGACGCGGGTGGTCTTCATGCCGCGTGATGCCGCGAGATCGGCCGGGCCAAGGCTCATGCCGTGCATGCGCGGCGAGGCCGCGGCGATCGCCTCGACATTCTTCACGCCCTCGGCCGTCTCCAGAATGGCGTGGATGAGAATGGGTTTCTTGATGCCACTCTTGGCTTCGAGCTGCGCGAGGAGCTGGTCGAGATAGTGGATGTCCCACGGCCCTTCGACCTTGGGCAGCATCATCACGTCGAGCTTGTGGCCGATCGCCGGCACGATCGCCATGATGTCGTCGAGGCCCCAAGGCGAGTTCAGGCAATTGATGCGCGTCCACAGGCCCGTGCTGCCGAAGTCGTTGGCATTGGCCATCTCGATGAAGCCGGCGCGTGCATTCTCCTTCTGGTCGGCAGGAATGGCGTCCTCGAGATTGCCGAGCACCACATCGACCTGCGTGATGATCTCCGGCAGGCGTGCGCGGATCTTCGCGTTATGCGGCGGCACGAAGTGGATCATGCGCTCGAGACGCACGGGAAGCTGCCGGTAGGGCTCGGGAGCGCCGGTTGCGAGGGCTGCGAAGAATTTTGCCGGGGTGCGGGTCACGCTCATGGGTCGCTCGTCCTCGCTGAAATAAGCTGCGCTAGCAGGCCTCTTTGTAACGTGGCCTTCGCAACTGCGAAAGACGACCTGTCAGGGCGGTTTGCCGGAAGGGTGGGCAGAAGCCGGCACGACGGACCGCCGTCAATCTCTGCGTCTGGTGTTGTCTTCCGTTACCCAGCGAGTATTCCACCACATCCACTGCTCGGGGTTCTCGCGGATCCAGGACTCGAAAACCGCGAACATCGCAGCAGTCAGTGCGGCAGTATCTGCCGTACGCGAGGTCGTCTTTGGCAGCGGCACTTCCGTAAGGTCGAGACGAAAGCGGCTTTCGGCGCCGACCCGGAGGCAGCGCCCCATCCACACACTGGCACCGAGGTGACGCGCGATCATCGCCGGAATGGGGGTGACGCGCGTGTGTCGTCCGAGAAACGGCACCATGATGCCACGGCGCTCGTAGTGATCACTGACGAAGCCGATCGCACCGCTCTGGCGGACATGATCGACGAGGAGGCGCGCCGTCCTGTGGCCGCTGCCGGCCTCGGTCTCCGCACCCTTGCCAAGCAGGCCTGAAGGATAAAGCGGCGCGCGCTGCTCCCGCAGAAGGCGGTCGAGATACGGGTTGACCAGCGGCCGATACACACCTGCCGGCGCGAGGCCGAACTTGGTCATCGGCCAGATGGCGAGTTCCCAGTTGCCGAGGTGGGCGGTGACGCCGACCTGCGAGCGCACCTGATGCATCCGCGCGTTCCACCGGGCCTCGTCGGCGATCTCGAGCCGCGAGGGATCGGCGAGAATGCGGTCGATGTAGAAGGTTTCGGCAAAGACGCGGCCCATGTTCGCCCACATGTCGCGGGCAATGGCCTTGCGTCGCGCGTCGTCGTAGTCCGGAAAGGCGACGGCGAGGTTCTGCATGGCGCGCCGGTTCTGGCGCAGCCACGGTCCGACGAGCCGGCAGATGGCAGCGACCGAGCCGACGCCGACACGCATGGGAAGCAAGCGGAAGAGCTTGATCGCCACCCACAGGAACGCGAATTCGATGCGGTGCTTGATGTCGAGCACGCCGCCTGCCACCCGCTTGGGCGGATGGGCCACGGGGCTCTCGGGCGGCGGGCTTACAACCTGATCCATTAGTTTAGGACCACCGCCTGTTGGACCACATCCACTGCTCGGGTGCTTCCCTGATCCAAGCCTCGAACTCGCTCTGCATCTTCGCCGTGATCCACTTGATGTCGTCGGCCTGACTTGCGGTGCGCGGCACCTTGAGCTCTTTGATCTCGATGGTGAACCGGCTCTGATTGCCGACGCGCAGGCATCGGGCGAGCCAGATCCGCGCGCCCACACGCCGCGCGATCATCGCCGGAATGATGACCGAGGGCGCTGGCCGGCCGAAGAACGGCACCGGCATGCCATATTTGTCATAGAGATCACAGACCAAACCGAGCCTGCCGCCCTTGCGAACGAGATCCATGATCAGGCGCGCGGTCTTCTGGCCCTCCTCCCGGCTGCCGTCGATCCTGCCCTTGCCGAGCAGTCCGGCCGGGTAGAGATCCTTGCGCTGATGCCGGAGATAGGCATCGACGTAAGGGTTGTTCACATTCCGGTATACCGCGGCCGGGTTGGCGCCTGCGACGGTGAGCGGCCAGATCGCCAGCTCCCAGTTGCCCATATGCAATGACACGCCGATCGCCGGTCCCAGCTTGTCCTTGTAGCGCTGGAAGACCTGCTGATTGAGGATCTCGATCCGATCCGGCTCGGCGATCAGCCGGTCGATCTGCATGGTCTCGGCCATGACGCGCCCGAGATTGCCCCACATGGCGCGGGCAATGGCCTCGCGCTCGGCCTCGCTCTTCTCCGGAAAGGCGATCGCGAGATTGGCGAGGGCGCGCTGATGACGCCGATTGAACGGTGCGATCTTCTGCCACGCCCAGGCCGAGAAGCTTGAAGCCGTATCGAGCGGCAACAGACGTACGAGCCCCACGAGCAGGCGCAGGCCTGCATATTCGAGCCGGTAGCGAAGATCCCTGAGCAGCGCGTCCATGAAGCTCCGACGCTCCGGCTTCGCTTTTCTTCTGTTGTCTTCCAATCCGTGGGCGATTGGTAACGCGTTCCCGCGGGGTGGCGATAGCCTTACAGACGTGATTTGCCTCGCCTGTCGGGACGGAATGGCGCCGTGCGGCTGGCTGCGTCAACCCTGCATGGTGCCAAGGCGGTGGGTTTCGGCGATGTCTTGCGGCCGAATTCAATGTCAGTATGTCTCTGCGGCCGCAATACGTAATCTGTGCGGGGGACCGCGTGGTTTAGTCGCAACAACCGAACTGACAATTCCGCAACAAACATGACCATTCCGATCATCGAGCACGCTGGCCCCCTTCTCGGCCGCTATCGCATCTTGCTTTGCGACGTCTGGGGCGTCGTCCACGATGGCCTCAAGGCCTATCCTGGCGCAAACGAGGCATTGCCCCGATTTCGGCAGGGCGGCGGTCTGGTCGTGCTCGTCTCCAATGCGCCACGACCCGGGTCCTCGGTTGCGCACTTGCTCGACGAGAAGGCGGTCGTGCGCGATACCTGGGACGCCATCGTCACGTCAGGAGATATCGCGCTCAGCCATATCGCTGAGGCCGGTTACAAGCGCCTCTACCGCATTGGCCCCGAGCGGCGTGACAGTGCGTTTTTCGAGGGCCTGCCCGGGCCGCATACGCCCATCGAGAGCGCCGACGCGGTCGTCTGCACGGGCCTCAACCGCGACCGTCAGGAGCAACCCGAAGCCTACTTGCCCCTGCTCGAGGAGGCGCTTGCCCGACGGCTCCCGTTCATTTGCGCCAACCCGGACCTTGCCGTTCACGTGGGTGAGGATCTGCTGCCCTGTGCCGGCGCCATCGCGGCCCTCTACGAGGCACGGGGCGGGCCGGTGTTCTGGGCCGGCAAGCCGCACCCCATAGCCTACCGGACTGCGCTTGCGCGCGCCGCCGAGCTCTTGGGCCGGCCGGTCGATCGGTCCGAGGTACTGGCCATTGGCGATGCCGTGCGCACGGACCTCGCTGCGGCCCAAGGAGCTGGTGTCGATGCGCTGCTCATTGCCGGTGGCCTGCACCGCGACGAGGTCATGGCTAACGGCGCAATCGACCCCGCACGGCTGGCCGGCCTGTTGTCTCCCCCGGCTCCCCGGCCCGTGGCCGCCATGCTCCACCTCGTCTGGTGAAGTGAAGGGGAAAGAAAGAAGCCACTGAAACAGGCCCTTACGCCCGGATTATTCGCACGCCTGCCCGAGGTGCGCGGATGCACATGACGGGCTGGCGTGATAACAGTTTATGGTTTTGATCGCGGCTCTGCGCGGGGACACCGTGCGAGGAAGCCGGCTGCCCGCTGCCGGTCGAGGGACGGAGCTCTTCTGAATGCGCATCAGCAGGTTCTTCATCGATCGGCCGATCTTCGCTGCCGTCATCTCCCTCTTCATCACTATCTTGGGCGGCATTGCCTATCTGGCGCTGCCCGTAACGCAGTTCCCCGAGATCTCGCCACCGACGATCACCGTGTCGACCACGTACCCAGGTGCCGGCGCGCAGACCGTCGCCGACACTGTTGCCGCCGTGATCGAGCAGGAGATCAACGGCGTCGACGGCATGATCTACATGTATTCCCAGTCGACGCAGCAAGGCACACTTTCGCTCACCGTCACATTCGAAGTCGGCTACGACATCGACAAGGCCCAGGTCCTCGTCCAGAACCGCGTCGCGGCGGCGGAGACGCGCCTGCCCGAGGAAGTGCGACGCCAGGGTGTCCAAGTTCGCAAGAACTCGCCTGATCTGCTGCTCGTCGTGCACATGATTTCGCCCGACAAGACCTATGATCAGGTCTACATCTCCAACTACGCTCTGCTGAACGTGCGCGACGTGCTCGCGCGCATCCCCGGCGTCGGCGAGGTCAACGCCTTCGGCGCACGCGAATACTCCATGCGCGTCTGGCTCGATCCAGAGCGGATCGCCGCGCTGAACCTCTCGGCCGAGGAAGTCCTCGCTGCGTTGCGCCAGCAGAATGTGCAGGTTGCGGGCGGCGCCCTTGGCGAGCCGCCGATGCCGAGCCAGGGAGCTTTCGAGCAGTCTCTGCAGCTTCGCGGGCGCCTCATCGAAGCGAAGGAGTTCGAGGAGATCGTCATCAAGACCGGCGCCGACGGGCGCACGGTCAAGCTCAAGGATGTTGCACGCGTCGAGCTCGGCGCCATCTCGTACAACACGTACGGGTACATGGATAGCGTCCCCGCGACCGTACTCGCGGTGACGCAAGCCCCCGGCAGCGACGCGCTCAAGACTGCGGGTGTGGTGAAGCAGACCATGGCGCAGATCGCGCCGAACTTCCCGCGGGGGCTCGAGTATCGCATCATCTACAATCCGACCGAGTTCATCGAGGTCTCGATCAAGGCACTGATGCTCACGATCCTCGAGGCGATCGCGCTGGTCGTCCTCGTGATCATCCTCTTCCTGCAGACATGGCGGGCGACTCTCGTCCCGCTCCTTGCGATCCCGATCTCGCTGATCGGCACCTGCGCCGTGATGCTGGCGCTCGGCTACTCGATCAACTCACTCACGCTGTTTGGTCTGGTCCTTTCCGTCGGCATCGTGGTCGACGATGCCATCGTCGTCGTCGAGAACGTCGAACGGCGGCTGCGGGAGGGGCTGTCGCCCATGGAGGCGGCCCGTGTCACCATGGACGAAGTGGGTGCGGCGCTGATCGCAATCGCGTTGGTGCTCGTCGCGGTGTTCGTACCCTCGGCCTTTGTCGGCGGTATCACAGGCGCCTTCTTCCGGCAGTTCGCAGTCACGATCGCAACGGCGACGATCATCTCGGTGTTCGTCTCGCTCACGTTGTCGCCGTCGCTGTGCGCCCGTCTCTTCAAGCCGCATGAGGATCACGACGCGACGAAGCGCCACCGTAAGTCGATCGGTGAGATCGTCATGTGGCCCGTGCACGCCGGCTTCGGGCTCTTCAACCGCGCCTTTGGTGCCCTCGAACGGGGCTACGGTCATTTTGTCCGTGGACTATCGTGGACCGCGCCGATCATGCTCCTGATTTACGCGGGCTTGATGACCGGCGCGATCATGCTCGTGATGGCGACGCCCACCGGGTTCATTCCTGCGACGGATCGCGGCATCGTCATCGCGTCGATGACGCTTCCGCCAGGCGCCTCGATCGAGCGTACCAACGAGGTCTTCAAGCAAGCCAACGACATCATTCTCTCGACGCCCGGCTACAAGCACACGTCCGGCTTCGTCGGCCGCTCGGGCGCCAGCTTCACGAATGCGTCGAACGCGGCGGCGCTCTTCAACGTGCTCGAGGATCACAACGAGCGGGATCGCCTCGGTCTGACGATCGACACGATGACGGACAATCTTCGCAAGCGACTGTCGGAGATCAAGGACGCGCAAGTGCTCGTCTTCGTGCCGCCGGCCGTCCGCGGCATGGGCAATGCGAGCGGCTTTTCGATGCGCTTGCAGGATCGCCAGGCGCTGGGCTCCGCGGTTCTCTACAAGGCATCGCAGGACCTCATCGAGCGTGCTCGTCGGACGCCCGGCATTTCCAACATCTTCACGACATTCCAGATCTCGACACCGCAGGTCTTCGTCGATGTGGACCGCGTGAAGGCACAGATGCTCCGCGTGCCGGTCGGGACCATCTTCGAGGCCCTGCGCGTCTACATGGGCTCCGCCTACGTCAACGACTTCAACATGTTCGGGCGCCCCTACAGGCTGGTCGTCCAGGCCGATGCGAGCTTCCGCGCCGATCCTGCCAATGTCTCGCGCATTCGCGTGCGCAATGCCGATGGCCAGATGGTGCCGCTCGGCTCGCTCGTGACTTTCCGCGAGACTTCCGGCCCCGAGCGCGTGCCGCGCTACAACCTTTTCCCGACCGTTGAAGTGAACGGTTCTGCTGCTACCGGCGTCTCTTCGGGGCAGGCGCTCGACATCATGCAGAAGATCGCCGCCGACGTGCTGCCGCCGGGCATTACGTTCGAATGGACGGACCTTTCATTCCAGGAGAAGAGAGCGGGTCGAACGGGATACTTGATCTTCGCACTGTCCGTGCTGTTCGTGTTTCTGGCGCTTTCCGCGCAGTACGAGAGCTGGGCGCTCCCCTTCTCGATCATCCTGATCGTGCCGATGTGTCTCCTCGCCGCCACCTTCGGCGTCTGGTGGGAGGGGAAGGACATCAACATCCTCACGCAGATCTCCTTCGTCGTGCTGATCGGACTCGCATCGAAAAACGCGATCCTCATCGTCGAATTCGCGCGCCAGCAGGAAGAAATGGGCAAGAACATCGTGGAGGCAACCGTCGAAGCGTGCCGCATGCGTCTGAGGCCCATCATCATGACCTCGCTCGCCTTCACGCTCGGCGTCGTGCCGCTCTATCTCGCGAAGGGAGCGGGCTACGAGATGCGCCAGGCACTCGGCATCGCCGTGTTCTGGGGCATGATAGGTGTCACGCTGTTCGGGCTGATTTTCACGCCGGTGTTCTACATCGTGATCCGCAGGCTCACGGAGTGGCGGCGCGGACGGCGCGCGGCGCGGCGCGGGCAAGCGGCTCTCTCATCTCCGACGCCCGCCGAGTAGGGCATTCGCCCGTCGACCGCACCAATGCTGCATCCGAGCGAATTGCCGATCGAGGAGGTGCTGCCCGAGATCGCGGCGGCGCTGGCTGCGGGCACCTCCGCGGTGCTCGTGGCGCCACCTGGAGCCGGCAAGACCACCCGTGTTCCGCTCGCGCTCCTTGATGCCCCGTGGCTGGCGGGCCGCAAGATTCTCGTTCTCGAGCCGCGTCGTCTCGCTGCGCGCGCGGCGGCGGAGCGCATGGCCTCTTTGCTCGGCGAGAAGGTCGGCGACTGCATTGGCCTGCGTGCGCGTCTCGATACGCGTGTGGGCTCCAGGACGCGCATCGAGGTGGTTACGGAAGGCGTTTTCACGCGGCTGATCCTCGCCGATCCGGAGCTTTCGGGCGTCGGCGCGGTCCTGTTCGACGAGTTTCACGAGCGCTCGCTCGATGCGGATCTCGGCCTCGCCATGGTGCTCGATGCGTGCGCCGCTCTGCGCGAGGATCTGCGCATCCTTGTCATGTCGGCGACACTGGATGGCGCGCGCGTGGCCCAACTGCTCGGAGGGGCGCCTGTCATCAGCAGTGAAGGCCGCGCCTTCCCCGTCGAGACGCGCTATCTCGGACAAGGCACCGGCAAGCGTATCGACGAGCGGATGGCGGACGCTATCCGTCTGGCCGTGACAAGTGAAGCGGGATCGATCCTCGCGTTCCTGCCGGGGCAAGGTGAAATCACGCGCACGGCCGAACTGCTCGAAGCGGGGCCGCTGCCGTCCGATGTGGATGTGGTGCGGCTGTTCGGTGCTCTCGACAGCCGCGCACAAGCACGCGCCATCGCGCCGCCGCCGCTGGGCAAGCGCAAGATCGTACTCGCGACCTCGATTGCCGAAACGTCGATCACGATCGAGGGCGTGCGCGTCGTCATCGACAGCGGCCTCGAACGCGTGCCGCGCTATGAACTCGATGTCGGCATCACGAGACT
>JAEZAW010000356.1 GCA_023430315.1 Pseudomonadota bacterium
GGCACGCCGAGCTTCGACGCAATGACCTGGGCGAACGTCGTCTCATGGCCCTGGCCATGGCTGTGCGAGCCGGTGAGCACTTCGATCGTGCCGACTGGGTTCACGCGGATCTCCGCGCTTTCCCAGAGGCCGACGCCGGCACCGAGCGAGCCGACCGCGCGCGATGGCGCGATGCCGCAAGCTTCGATGTAAGCGGAGAAGCCGAGGCCTCGCAGCTTGCCAGCCTTGGCGCTGGCTGCCTTGCGTCCGGCGAGGCCCTTGTAGTCGGCCATCTCGAGCGCCTTGTCGAGTGAGGCGCCGTAGTTGCCGGCGTCATAGGCCATGATCACCGGCGTCTGATGCGGGAAGGATTTTATGAAGTTCATCCGGCGGAACTCGGCCGGATCGCGCCCTGTCTGCCGCGCCGCAACCTCCAGAAGTCTTTCGACGACGAACGTCGCCTCGGGGCGGCCCGCCCCGCGATAGGCATCGACAGGCGTCGTGGTCGTGTAGACGCCGTCGACCTCGCAGTAGATGGCCGGAATGTCGTACTGGCCCGAGAGCAGCGGTGCGTAGAGGTACGTCGGCACCGACGAGGCGAAGGTCGAGAGATAGGCGCCGAGATTGGCCTTGGTGCTGGCACGGAGCGCCAGGATCTTGCCGCTCGCGTCGAGAGCAAGCTCGGCCGTCGTGACGTGATCGCGGCCGTGCGCGTCGGCGAGGAAGGCCTCGGTGCGCTCCGCGACCCACTTCACGGGCCGGCCGACTTTCTTCGCCGCCCAGATGCAGACGGTCTCCTCGGCGTAGATGAAGATCTTCGAGCCGAAGCCGCCGCCGACATCGGGCGCGATGACGCGCAGCTTGTGCTCGGGTGCGATGCCGATGAAGGCGGAGAGCACGAGCCTCGCGACGTGCGGGTTCTGGCTCGTCGTATAGAGCGTGAACTGATCCTGGCCCGCATCGTAGTCGCCGATCGCGGCGCGCGGCTCCATGGCATTCGGCACGAGACGGTTGTTGGTGATGTCGAGTTTCGTCACGTGCGCTGCACTGGAGAAGGCCGCATCGACCGCGGCCTTGTCGCCGAGATGCCACTGATAGACCGTGTTGCCCGGCGCCTCGTCGTGGATCTGCGCCTTGCCGGCCGCCTGCGCCGTCGCGACGTCCACGACCGCCGGCAACTCGCCGTAGTCGACCTGGATGAGCGCGGCGGCGTCCTTGGCCTGGTCGAGGGTCTCGGCGATGACGACGGCGACGTGATCGCCGACATAGCGCACCTTGCCCTGAGCGAGCGCAGGATGCGCGCCGGCCTTCATGGGTGAGCCGTCCTTGGAGTGGATCATCCAGCCGCAGATGAGGCCGCCGATCTTGTCGGCTGCGAGGTCCGCGCCCGTATAAACGCCGAGCACGCCGGGCGAAGCGAGCGCCTCGCTCACATCGATGCTGTTGATCGTCGCGTGTGCGACCGGGGAGCGGGCGAATACCGCATAGGCCTGCCCGTGGCGATTGATGTCGTCGACGTACTGGCCCTTGCCAGTGATGAAACGCAGGTCTTCCTTGCGCTTGACCGAAGCGCCAATGCCCTGATCCGTCATGGGAATATCTCCTGTCCGGCTTTCGCGCTATTCGGCTGCGATCTTGGCGCCTGCCATTGCGGCGGCACCTGTCTCGATCGCGCGGACGATGTTGTGATAGCCGGTACAGCGACAGATGTTGCCCTCGAGCTCTTTGCGGATCGTGCTCTCGTCGACGGACGCGCCGTGGCGGTTCACGATGTCGACGCCGGCCATGATCATGCCGGGCGTGCAGAAGCCGCACTGCAAGGCGTGATGCTCGCGGAAGGCTTCCTGCATGGGGTGCAGCGTCGCGCCGTTGGCTAGACCCTCGATGGTGACGACGTCGGCGCCCTCGCAGGAGGCGGCGAGAACGGCGCAGGCTTTGACCGAGCGGCCATCGAGGTGGACCGTGCAGGCGCCGCACTGGCTGGTGTCGCAGCCGACATGCGTGCCCGTCAGGCGCAGGTTGTTGCGCAGGAAATCGACGAGCAGCGTTCGCGGATCAATATCCGCTGCAACGCGGCGCCCGTTCACGGTCAGTGAGAGCTTAGTCATTCGGCGTCCTCCAGTTCGGCATTCTTATGGGTGCGATTGGATGGTGTGTCTGCTCTTCCGACGGGTCTCCTCCGTGAGCGGCGGCTCGGCCGGGCATCGCAGCAGCCCAAGCCTCTGAAAGCACGAATTAGAATGAATTAATCCTGCGCCGTCGTATGAGGGCCGTCAAGCCGATGCGCGGGAAGCGCGACCAAAGGCCAGTATCGTCCTCCCGAGGCGGGGAGGAATTGCTGCGGTGCAGCCGACCTCACGAATTGTTCATGTCCGGCAACGATGTCGTTGCGCTGCTGCCATCGAAGCGTCGAGCGATTGTGGCTAGACTTTGCTGTCCGCGCCAGGAGGGACTGGCCGAGCCGAACTCAAAACTCGAGGCAAGGGAGGACGCCGCTTTATGACAAAGGATCAGATGTCACGCCGCGATGCGTTGAAGCTCGCAGGTGGTGCTGCCGCGCTTGGTGCGCTCGGTAGCGCAGTTCCGCAGATCGCCGAGGCCGCAGCGCCGATGCTCGGCGTCTCGCGTCCGTCAATCTACCGCTTTAAACTCGGTGCCTTCGAAGTGACGACAATCCTCGATGGCTTCGTGCAGGGCAAAGGTCCGCATCCGACGTTCGGGAGCGACCAGCCAGCCGAGGTGGTGCAGGCGGTCGTCCAGGCAGCCGGCCTGTCGACGACGATGCATGAGAACCCCTACGTCGTCACGCTCGTCAATACGGGCAAGGAGCTCATCCTGTTCGACGCCGGCAACCCCAAGGGGCGCATGAAGACGGCCGGGCATCTCTCGGACCTGATGGTCACTGCCGGCTATAAGCCCGAGCAGGTCGATATCGTCGTCATTACGCATGGCCATCCCGATCACGTCGGCGGGCTGATGGCGGACGGCAAGCCCATCTACACCAACGCGCGCTATGTCTTCGGTGCGGCGGAGTTCGACTACTGGAACAAGGGCGAGAACATTCCGGAGGCACGCAAGGCGACCCGCGACCTGTTCATGACCCAGGCGGCGCCGCTCGCCGAGAAGGCGACCATGATCAAGCCAAATGACGAGGTCGTCTCAGGCATCAGAGCGGCGCAAGCCTACGGCCATTCGCCGGGCATGCTCGCCTTCCACATCGAGAGCGAAGGCAGGCGGCTCTACAATTGGGCCGATACCGCCAATCACTACCTCATCACGCTCCAGCATCCCGAGTGGCACGTGGGCTTCGACCAGGACAAGGATATGGCGGTCGAGACCCGCAGGAAGACGTTCGACATGCTCTCGGCTGAGAAGATCCCGGTCGTCGGCTTCCACATGCCGTTTCCGTCGGTCGGATGGGTCGAAAAGGCGTCGACAGGCTACCGGTGGGTGCCGGCGAGCTTCCAGTTCAATCTCTAGGCCGTCCGCCCACTTACTGGGCTCTGCGGCTCCACGGCACGCGCAAAATGATTGACTTCAAACGGTCAATCATTTTGCGTTTTCGCGCGTTCTACTGCCCAAGCCATAGCCGTCCGAAAGCGCCTGATACAACCCGAGCTCCAGATCCCGATGATCAAATCCGATCCCTACTGGTGGGAGGCCGCCCCTCCGGCGACGCTTCCCCGCGAACCGGTGCGCTCGAAATGCGATGTCGTCATAGTCGGGGCCGGCTACACTGGGCTCTCCGCCGCGATCACATTGGCCCGCGCCGGACGCAGCGTTCAGGTCTTCGACAAAATGCGGCCGGGCGAGGGCGCCTCCACACGTAATGGCGGCATCGCGAGCGGCAACCTTCGTCCGTCCTTCGACGAGCTTTCGAAGAAGTTCGGCGAGGTCGCGGCGCGCGCGCTGCTTCTCGAAGCAAAGGCAGCGCGCGAGGATCTTGCGGCGTTCATCCAGCATGAGGGCATCGACTGCGACTTCGCCATCACGGGTCGCTTTGCCGGGGCCTCGACGGCGGGCGACTACGAGCGTCTTGCCCGAGATGCCGATATGCTCGTCGCGACCACAGGCATTACCGCCTATGCCGTGCCGCGCGCCAAGCAGCGGGATTACCTCGGCACGGACTACTATCACGGCGGCAATGTGCGCATGGATATCGGCGGGCTGCACCCGGCGAAGCTCCATGCAGGCATGTTGCGCCTCGCGCAGGCGGCAGGTGCGATCGTGCATGGCGAGACGGCTGTGCTCGGCATTCGCAATGACGGCCTCGACTACGAGGTTGAGACGGCACGTGGCCGCGTTCGGGCCCGCCACGTCATCACCGGCACGAATGGCTACACGGATCGCTCGGACCGCTGGCTGCGCCGGCGCCTCGTGCCGGTCAGGAGCCGCATCATCGCGACGGCCCCGCTCTCCGACAATCTCATGCGTCAGCTCATGCCGAAGCGCATGATGCTCTCCGAGACGCGCAAGCTGCACTACTACTACCGCCCCTCGCCGGACGGTCGGCGCATTCTCTTCGGCGGCCGCGATGGGACGATCGTCGGCGATCCGACGTGGCCGACGGACCACCTGCGCCGGGCGCTGATCGACATCTTCCCCGAGGTCGAGGATGTCGATCTGACGCATAGCTGGTTCGGGCACGTCGCCATGAACCGCGACATGATCCCGCGCATTTTCTCGCGCCAGGGCATGCGCTATGCCGCCGGCTACTGCGGCTCGGGTGTGGTGTGGGCGCGCTGGGCCGGGCAGAAGGCCGCCTGGCAGGTGCTCGGCGAGGAAGGTGGCACCTCCGCTCTCGACATGCGCCCGCCGCCGGCCGTGCCCTTCTACAACGGCACGCCGTGGTTCATGCCCGGCGTGTTCGCCTGGCTGACGTGGCAGGACCGTCTCGCGCATCGGCATCGCAAAGCCAAGACGACCACGACGAAGCAGGATCCGGCATGAGCGAGGCAACTGAGGCTCCGGCGAAGGTGCAATCGGCGTTGGGTGCCGAAGAGGCGTCTGCAGCACTCCCGCGCGTGAGCATCGTCACGACGTATCGACGGGCGCTCGCCCTACTCGCGCCCGAGAGAAAGCTCGCCGGGAGCTTGGTCTTGGCCAACGTCGTCATCGGCGTCATCTTGCTGGCCGAACCGATTCTGTTCGGCCGGGTCGTCGACGCTCTTGCGAAGGGCGCGGGCGCCTTCTCGCTGATCGGCCTGTGGGCGGCCCTCGGCTTGTTCGGCATCCTGGCCGGCATGGTTGTCGCGCTCGCCGCTGACCGCCTGGCCCATCGCCGCCGTCTCATCGCCATGGCCACGGCCTTCGATCAGGCGATCACGCTGCCGATCAGTTATCATTCGCGGAAGGGCTCGGGCGCCGTCATTCGCGCCATTCAGCAAGGCACGGACTGCCTGTTCGGTCTCTGGCTCGCCTTCATGCGCGAGCATCTCGCCGCTCTCGTTTCGCTTGGCTTCCTCATTCCGACGGCGATCACCATCGACGTTCGCATGGCCGCGCTGCTGTTCGGGCTCGGGATCGTGTACCTCGCGGCGAACATGTTCGTTTTCAAGCGTACGATCGACCAGCAGGGCGAAGTGGAGCGCTATCACCGCGAACTTGCCGGCCGAGTGGGCGATGTCCTCGGAAACGTGACGGTCGTGCAGAGCTACGTGCGCTTCGAGGCCGAGTCCAAGGCCCTGCGCAGGCTCATGAGCGATCTGCTCGCCGCCCAATATCCCGTGCTCTCGTGGTGGGCCGGCGTGATGGTGCTGACGCGCGCCGCCTCGACCATCACTATGGTGGCTATTTTTGCGCTCGGTGCACTCCTCGTGGAGCGTGGCGAGCTGACCGTTGGCCAAGTGGTGAGCTTCGTCGCCTTCGCCAATCTTCTCATCACGCGCCTCGAGGGCCTCTCGCATTTCTTCCTTGGGCTCTTTCAGCAGAAACCGGCCATCGATGCCTACTTCGAGCTGGTCGACACGACGAGCCCCGTGCTCGATCGTCCCGGCGCGCGTGCGCTGGAGCATCCGCTCGGGCATGTGCGCTACGAGGATCTGACCTTCCGCTTTCCGGATGGCACGATCGGCATCGACGACATGAATTTCGAGGCGCTGCCCGGCGAGACGGTGGCGTTGGTCGGACATACAGGCGCCGGCAAGACCACCGCTCTCGCACTGCTGCAGCGGCTGCGCGATCCTCAAGTCGGCCGCATCACGGTCGACGGTCTCGATATCCGCGATGTGACGCTGGCTTCACTGCGGTCGTCCATGGCCGTCGTCTTCCAGGATGCAGGACTCTTCAATCGCTCGATCGCGGAGAACATCCGTATCGGCAAGCCCGATGCGACGGACGCGGAGGTGCAGCGCGCGGCCGAGCTTGCCGGCGCGCACGAGTTCATCATGCGCAAGCAGGGCGGCTACGACTTCCTGATCGGCGAGCGCGGAACTGCACTCTCCGGCGGCGAACGCCAGCGGCTCGCCATCGCGCGCTCTATTCTCAAGGATGCGCCCATCCTCATTCTCGACGAGGCGACGAGTGCGCTCGACGCGGAGACCGAGGCGCGCATCAAGCGGGCGCTCGATGCCTTGCGTAAGGGGCGTACCACCTTCATCATCGCGCACCGCCTCTCGACGGTCGCCAATGCCGATAAGATCCTGGTGCTCGAGCACGGCCGGATCATCGAGCGCGGCACGTTCCGCGAACTCGTGGCGCAGGGCGGGCTGTTCGCGCGCCTTGTCGCGGAAGGCGGTTTCACCGAGCCGACCGAGGTGAAGGAGAAGGTGGCCGAGGTCGCTCCCTGAGAAGATTGTTTCGCGCCTCCGGCGCGAGTAGGGCCGCGGGCCCTACGACCCGCGCGGGGGACACCCCCGCACCCTCGCTTTTTTTTTGTATTGCAGTGAGCGGCGAGGACCTTCGTTACAAAAGCGGGTGGGTTCGGGAGGGTGTCCCTCCCGATGGGAGCGCGAGGGCTTATCCCTCGTCGCGGCGAGGCCGCGAGCGGGTAAAGGCTCAACCCCTTCGCAATTTCCTCAGCGACGGTGCGGCGGGCGGCGATTTCGGCTTCGAGAAGTTGCTCGCTGCGCGCGATGACGGCGAGGCGCTCCTCCTGCGACTTCAGTGACTCGAGATAGCGCCGTCCGAGATCGGAATTCGCGCCGACGGAGCTGAGATTGCGGCGGATGCGCTCTTGATCCTCACCAATCTTCTTGCGCTCGGCTTCGAGTTGCCCGCGTTGGGCTCGCGCACGATTGATCTCGCCGATGGTCTCGCCGAGCCGGGCGACGGCTGATTTCAGTGCCGGCGTCTCGTTCTCGAGGCCCTGGATGGTCGTGAGAATCTGCTCGGGCGCAAGCGTTGTCAGGTGCACGACGCGGCGGTCCGTGCGCTCGACGACGAGCTTCGACTTCGCAGCCTTGCCCTTCGGCGCATCGATCTTGAAGCGGAAGCGCGTCGGTGTCTCTTCGATCTCCTGCTGGTCGGCCGAAGGCGTCCAGCCAGCGGCGCGCGGCTCCTCGACGATGACCTCGCGATCCTCCTCGTTCGGCGGCACCACCTCGTAGCTGATCGTGCGACGCGAGCGCGTGGTGATCGTCAGCTCGCCGTTGATCGACTTACCGAGCGTCGTGCGCTGCACGCCTTCGTCCTCGCGGCGGACGTCGGTCTTGGTGTCGAGAGCGAGCGTGACGAACTTGAACGTGCCGCGCGGCAGGAGAGGCAGTTGCGCGTCACCGACGAAGTTGGATGCGCCTTCACCGGCGGCCTCGAACGTCGTGACGATGCCGGCGGGAAGCGTGGCGTCGCCGTCATTGCGCAGGCGCACGGCAGCGAGTGGGCGCCGCGCGTGCGTGTCGGGCTGATAGAGCCATGTGCGGCTCGCCGCGACCTCGCGGTCGAGGAAGGGCACCATCATGGTATGGCCCGTCGCGAGCGAGATGCGTGAGGGAAAGCGATAGAGGAGCTGCGTCGGTGCTTCCTCTGCCTCCGCGGCGATCGCGGCCGTGCCAAGCGCATCCGGAAGGGGTGGCGGTGGCGGGCTCGCAGGGGCGACAGGCTCAAAGCCGCGCCCGGAACGATAACGCTGCGCTTCCTGCATGGGAGCGGCGCCCGCCATGATGCGCGGTGCGGGTCTTGCAGGCGCGTCAGCGCTGCGTCCGACGGCGCTTCCGTCGCTGTCGTCCTGCTTGGGGAGGACCTTCTGCCCGGCCGTCACGGGCACTTCGATGCGATCGGAAAAGAAGGCCGTGTAGAGCGACTGGCGGAGCGCCACAGGATTGCCGGAGACGAGCGTCAGCTCGACGTCCTTCCAGTCGCCGCCTGTGAGGTTCTCGACGACGGCCCAACCCTGGAGCTTGGCGCGTCCACCATCCTTCGGCAGCACGAGCCGGTAGGAGGTCTTCCAGACAGGCGCGGCGACCACGTAGCTCAAGGCGATGTCGCGCGTGCCTTCGCCGAGAATGTCGAGGGAGAGCTTGCGGCGCTCCTTGGCGCGGTTCTCGGAAAGACCTTGCAGCGCGCGCTCGATCTGGGCACGGGCCTGCCGATCGGTGAATTGCAGGGTGGTCACGTCCTCGAGGACGGCTTGCACGAGGCCCGTCTCGCTCATCAGGCTGAGGCGATGGCGCGTGAGCGTACCGCCGTCGTTCGGGAGCCGCACCTCGAAGGGCTCGACGCGGAAGACGCGACCCTTGGCATTCACCGGCCCGGCGATCTCGATCTCGCTGCCGACAAGCGCATTGAGGAGCGCGCTTGGCGAGCCGAGGGCTTCCGGCCCGAAGGGGAGGTCACGGAAGAGCTCCTGCAGCGGCGCCTTGCCGGGCAGGCTCACGGCGCCAATACCGCCCTCGCGATCGATGACGGTGAGGCTCTTGAGAAGTTCGGCGACCTGATCGAGGCGCACGGGCAGATCGATGCTTGAGCCCGCCGAGGCAGAGCCGGCGTGCGTGAACTGCGCAAGGCCGATGCTGGAAAGGACGACGCGGCGCAGCGGCAACTCGTTCGCCGTGGCGGGAAGCGCGAAGAGGCTCGCGGCGAGCGCCGCGATGGCGAGCGCGCGATGATGAGAGAGGACTTTGCGGCTGTAACGAGGCTGCCGGCGTACGCTGCAACGGGACATGGATAATCCTGAAATTGGCGGCAATCGGCGCGGTTTGCCTGCGGCCGCTTGATGATCGAGCGATGAGTGCGGGCATTCAACCGCGCCACTTGGTCGGAATTGCAGCAAACGGCATAAGTCCGCGCGGCACACCCGTCCGGCTGCCGCTGCCTAGTTGCCCCAGAGCGAGGAGAAGGGGTTGAACGGCTGCGGTCTTGGCGCCCGGCGTTTGGGGGGCGGTTGTGGGGGTGGCGCCTGCGCCGGATCGGCGGACGTGTTGGTCGGCGGATTGTCCGGTGGCGCGGCCCCAGGCGCCGGCGTGCCTTCGGGAGCCTTCGTCGGAGTCGTGAAGGGCTTCCAGGGCCCTTGCTGATCCTGGGCCGGAGGCGCCAGGCTTTCGCGCGCCCGCTCGGCCTCACGCAGACGCTCGGCTTCGAGTGCTTTCTGGCGCTCGGCCTCTTGGCGGGCACGATCCTCGTCGAGGCGGCGCAGGCGTTCGAGTTCGTCGACCTCGCCCTCCATGCGGCGCACGCTCAGCTCGCGTTCGAGGGCATCGACATGCACCTGCGGGCTGATGGCAGCAAGCCTGGCGAGCGGCCCGGCCCAGACGACGGAGATGCTCGGTAGCGGGCCGCGCGGCTTGGCGCCGGGGCGCGTCGCGACGTGTGCGCCGTCGAGCTTCCACTCGCTGTCGATGCGCTGGCTGTCGAGATCGATGATCGCGGTGCCGGTCACGCGGCCCGACTTGCTTTCCGCGACGATGGGCGCTGCCGTGCGCACATGGCCGTCGGCGATCGTGAGCGGGATACGTCGCCGGCCGAGGGGAATGCGCTCGGCGTCGAGGCGCGCGCGGATCATTTTTTCAAGATTGCCAGGCGCGAGCGAGCCCTGAGGCGCGAGCACGCTCTCGCTCGCTTCCACGATGGCCGTTGGTGAGAGCTGGCCGAGGACGGCGTCCGTCAGGCGTGCTTCGCCCGTGCCGGTGAGCGAGGTGACGAGCCCGCGCGCCGTGAGCGCGGCGCCTGTCACGTCGAGCGAGAGCTGGAGACGACCCGCGAGCGGCGGTCCGATCTCGCCCGGCGGGGCACCCGCAAGCTCGGCTCCATCAATGCGGAGATTTCCTTTGAGGGCGGCCCCGGCGGGCGCCTTGGCGAGCGTGAAACGTCCGCTGGTCTTGCCGTCCTTGGCGGTGCCTTCGACGAGCCGTATGTCGAGCACGCCCTGCTTGAGCGTGTTTTCGAGACGGACGGCGCGGAGCGCAACGCCATTCGCGAGAATGAGCTCCGGTGTGTCGAGGGCGATCGTGCCTTCGATGCCATCGAGACGGTCGAGATCGA
>JAEZAW010000392.1 GCA_023430315.1 Pseudomonadota bacterium
GAGGACTACCAGCTCGACCTGATCATCGGCGAAGGTCCCGCGGCGCGCTCGGTGAAGATCGATCTAGCCAAGTTCACGCTGGTCGGCGCGACGACTCGCGCGGGACTGCTGACCAACCCGCTGCGCGACCGCTTCGGCATTCCTATCCGGCTCAATTTCTACACGATCGACGAGTTGGAGAAGGTCGTGAGCCGTGGTGCGCGCGTGCTTGGTGCGCGCATGTCGAGCGATGGCGCGCGCGAGATCGCGCGGCGCTCGCGGGGAACGCCGCGTATTGCCGGCCGTCTGCTCAGGCGTGTGCGTGATTTTGCTGCTGTCGACGGCGTTGCGATTATCGATGCGGCGGCGGCTGATCGCGCGCTCAATCTGCTCGAGGTCGACAACGAGGGGCTCGATGCCCTCGACCATCGCTATCTCAACTGCATCGCGAAGAACTACGATGGCGGGCCGGTCGGCATCGAGACGATCGCCGCGGCGCTCTCGGAAGCGCGCGATGCCCTGGAAGAAGTGGTCGAGCCCTTCCTCCTTCAGCAGGGGTTCATCGGGCGGACACCACGGGGCCGCGTTCTGACGCTACGCGCCTACCGTCATCTCGGCCTGACCGGACCGGCGCGCGCATCCGCCGCACAGATCGGTCTTTTTGAGATCTCAGGCGACGACGATGATGCGGCCGCTTCGGGTCGCGGCTGAGGACATACCGCTTACGGCATGATCATTGCACGGCACAGGGATTTCGCACGGGGCTGCTGCTGAATGTTGACGCGTCGCGCATTGCTCAAGGCCGCAGCGGGGTTTGGACTGACGACATTTGGATTCACGGGCTACGCTCTGGGCGTCGAGCCGTGGATGCATCGTATTGTCCGCTACCGGCCGCGCATTTCCGGCTGGCCGCAGGACTTGCATCTCAAGATCGCACTCGTCGCCGATATCCATGCCTGCGAGCCATGGATGGATCTCGAACGCATCGATCAGATCGTCGCCGACACGAACAAGCTCAGGCCCGATCTTGTCCTGCTCCTCGGCGACTACATGGCCCATCATCGCTTTGTGCGTCGCCCCGTGCCGCACGTTGAATGGGCGAAAGCTCTCGCGCGCTTCAAGGCGCCGCTCGGCGTGCACGCCATCCTCGGCAATCACGACTGGTGGGACGATCAGGACGCGATGGTCCGCGGCAAGGGGCCCGTGCGTGCGCGGCTCGCGCTTGAGGCGGCGGGCATTCCCGTTTACGAGAACGACGCAAAGCGCCTTCGCAAGGATGGCCGCCCGTTCTGGCTCGCAGGTCTTGGGGATCAGCTGGCCATCCGAGTGGTGGAACGTGGCTGGCGCCGTCGTCGCGTGCCGGCACGAGGCGTCGATGATTTGCCGGGTACTATGGCGCAGATCGGCGACAACGCGCCGGTTGTGCTCATGGCCCATGAGCCGGACATCTTTCCGCGTGTACCGGGGCGTGTCGCCGTGACGTTGTCCGGTCACACGCACGGCGGGCAGGTGGCGCTCGCCGGGTTTGCGCCGATTGTGCCCTCGCGCTATGGGCGGCGCTATGCGCGCGGCCACATTGTCGAAGGCGGCCGCCATCTCATCGTTTCGGCAGGGCTCGGCTGCAGCGGCGCGCCCGTACGTTTCGGTGTGCCGCCGGAGATCGTGCTCGTCGAACTTGGAGGCGCGAATGCCTGAGCCTCAGGCCTGGCCCGATCTCGCTGGGCGCATGGTGAGTGGCGCTGACGGACGCCGTCATCATGTGCTGCCCGTGCGGGTCTACTTCGAGGATACGGACTTCTCCGGCCTCGTATATCACGCAACTTATCTGCGCTGGTGCGAACGCGGGCGCTCCGACTATCTCCGCCTCGTCGGCAACGAGCATCGTGCTCTGATCGAGGGCGGCGATGGTGCGGAGCCTTCCGCGTTCGTGGTTCGCCGTATGCATCTCGAGTACCTGAAGCCCGCGCGCATCGATGATGTGCTCGAAGTCGAAACACGGGTTGCCGAGGTCAAGGGCGCGGCCCTGAGCCTCGCGCAGCGAGTCGTGCGTGGCGAGACCGTTCTCTTCGAGGCGGAGGTGCTCGTAGTGCTCGTCTCGGTCTCCGGCAAGCCGCAGCGTCTGAGCCAGCGCCTGCGTGCCGGACTTTCAGGCAGCTGAACAGTGACGAATTGGCCCGCAGCACGGACGCATCGGTTTATCGTTCATGAGACCCGGCGGCACATGGACACATATGGCCGAATCCAGGCACGTATCGTGCCCTAGATCGTAGTTTAGTCACAATGGAGCGTAAGAAGCGGCCACGGGGACAGGCCAGAGTCCTGGCAAGCTCTGTTGATCTCAGGTCGAGCCCGACCGGCCCGCAGTGCGCTTCGAGGCGCGGATTGCAGGCCGGAGGGCTGGTGTCGTTTGGCCTCTTCCGCTTCGATCCGAGACATCCCGCGCCAGCGAGCAAAGCATGAATCCGACGGATATCCTCAAGGACAAGATCGGCACGGTCGCGCACGGCCCGGGCACGTCGTTCCTTGAACTTTTCATCCAGGCCCACCTCGTCGTTCAGATCGTCATGGTCGGGCTGCTGCTCGCCTCGGTCTGGTCCTGGGCCATCATCATCGAGAAGATCTTCGCGTTCCGCCGCGCACGCCGCGAGGCGGACCGCTTCGAGCAGCTCTTCTGGTCGGGCCAGAGCCTCGAGGAGCTTTACGCGACGCTTGCCCGCGACCGCACGCAAACCATGGCGGCGCTGTTCGTTGCGGCCATGCGCGAGTGGAAGCGGTCGGTCGAAGGCAACATCCGCGCGCTGGGGGGCATACAACTGCGCGTCGAGAAGGTGATGGACGTCACCATCAGCCGCGAGATGGAGCGGCTCGATCGCCGCCTTCTGTTCCTCGCGACAGTCGGCTCGACGGCGCCCTTCATCGGCCTCTTCGGTACGGTCTGGGGCATCATGTCGAGCTTCCAGGCCATTGCGGCCTCGAAGAACACCAGTCTCGCCGTCGTCGCGCCCGGTATTGCGGAAGCGCTCTTCGCGACGGCACTCGGCCTCCTGGCCGCAATTCCGGCGGTCATGGCGTATAATAAGTTCTCGGCAGATTCGGCGCGGCTTGCGCAGCGTCTCGAAGCCTTCGCTGACGAGTTCGCGGCGATCGTTTCGCGCCAGATCGATACCCGGACCTGAAGAGCCCGCGAGCGGGGGAGAGCAATGGGCGCCAGCCTGAACACCGGTGGAGCAGGCAAGGCCGGACGGCGGGGTCGCGCGCGCCGGCACGCGCCGATGAGCGAGATCAACGTCACGCCGTTCGTCGACGTGATGCTCGTGCTGCTCATCATCTTCATGGTCGCCGCGCCGCTGCTCACGGTCGGCGTGCCGCTCGAATTGCCCCAGGCCAAGGGCAAGCAGCTCGAAGCGAACAAAGAGCCCATCGTGGTGTCCGTGAACTCGCGCGGCGAGGTCTATCTCGGCCAGGAAGAGATGACGACCATGCGGCTCGACGAGATCGGGACGCGGCTCAAGTCGATTGCGCAGAACCGGGGCGGCACCGAGGAGCCGGTGTTCGTGCGCGGCGACAAGGCTGTCAGCTATGGCGACATCGCGCGCGTCATGGGACGCATCCGCGATGCCGGCTTCCGCAAGATTTCCCTCGTGACGGAGGTGGAGGGCGGGGGCTGAAGCCGTGTATTTTGGGCTCCTCGTCTCGGTAGTGCTGCACGCGACGCTGCTCGGCTGGTCGGTCGTGTCCTTTCAGGCGACGCCGGAGCTGAAGGCGCCGACGATCGAGCCGATCGCCGTCGAGATGATCTCGCCCACCGAACTCACGCGCCTCACCAAAGGCAGCCGCACAGCGACGCTGCGGGAAGCCCGCGCCAAGGAAAGCGATACGACGGAAGCGACGCCCAAGGAGACATCCAAACCGCGCCCGCCGATTGCCCAACCACCACCTCCGCCGCCGCCACCTGAGCCGCCGGCACCAGCGCCACCTGAGCCCGCCCAGCAGAAGCCTGCCGAGGCCCCGCCGCCTCCACCACCGCCGCCCGCACCTGCTGCAGCGCCGGAGCCCGATCGCGCGGCGTTGGAGCAGAAACTCGCCGACCTCGCGCTTCAGCAAGCCGAGGAAGCCAAGCGCGAGGCGCAGGCCAAAGCCAAGGCCGAAGCGGACGCAAAGGCCAAGATAGAAGCAGAGGCCAAGGCAAAGGCTGACGCCGAAGCGAAGGCGCGCGCCGAAGCGGAAGCCAAGGCCAAAGCCGAGGCTGAAGCAAGGGCCAAGGCGGAGGCTGAGGCCAAGCGCAAGGCCGACGAAGCCAAGCGCCTGGCCGAGCTGAAGCGCAAGCAGGAAGAGGCACGCAAGAAGAAGCTTGCCGAGGAGAAAGCCAAGACGCAGTTCAGCGCGGATCGGCTCTCGGCCCTGCTCGACAAGTCGCCCGATCCGCGCGCGCAGGCACCCGCGGCGCCGCAGCCGAGCAAAGACACGAAGGCGAAAGGGCCTGTGCTCGGTGCCGCCGAGGGGCGCGATAATGTGCTCTCGTCGAGCGAGGCCGGTATGCTTGCTGGACTCCTCAGCCGCGCCGTCAGCCGATGCTGGAACGTGATTTCCGGGGTCGCTGGCACAGAGAACGTCGTGGTCCGCATGGAAGTGCGGCTCAATCGGGATGGGACGCTCGTCGGTCCGCCCAGGGTGACGAATTCCGACGGCTCGCCCGTTTTTGCGCATGTCGCTGACAGTGCGGTTCGCGCGATGATTGCCTGTGCGCCCTATCAGCTGCCGCCGGACATGTACGAAGGCGGCTGGGAGCACATCAATTTCGCCTTCAGGCCGCCGCACTGACCTGCGGCGGCGCTTCAATCACATTCAGATTCATGAGGATGGGGAGAGCTCGGTGCCGGCATTTGCCGCTGTCGGTACTTTGTGCTCAATCACCGGATATTCGGGCTGGCCATGACGTGATTCGCGTCGCAGCCTGCTGACAGGCATCCTCGGCTTCGGGCGTGGAGGAGAGTGCGATGGCGGCCAAAGGCGCGCGTGAAACGTGGTCGGCAGCCGGTGAGCCACCGCCTGCGACGCCGATACCGCGTGACGAGATCTCCGATTTCCACCTGCGTGATGAAGCGCGCCTCGTCGGCGGCCTCATCGAACGCGCGGTCTACACGGCCGACGAGCGCCAGCGCATTGCCGTGCTCGCCGAGCGCCTCGTCGACGGGGCGAGGACCGGACGCGCGAAGCACGGCGGCCTCGACGCCTTCATGCACGAGTATGGCCTGACGTCCGAAGAAGGTGTCACGCTGCTCTGCCTCGCCGAGGCGCTGCTGCGCATTCCCGATGCCGATACGGCCGATGCGCTCATCGACGAGCGCGTGGGCAGCGGCGACTGGGAGCGCCATCTCGGTCATTCGGACTCGCTGCTCGTCAATGCTTCGACCTTCGGCCTCATGCTGACCGGCCGGATCGTGCGCCTCGGTCGCTCGGCCGGCTCGGGTCCCGGTGCGGTTCTGAAGCGCCTCGTCGCGCGCTCGGGCGAGCCGGTCATCCGACAGGCCATGCGGCAGGCCGTGCGCATTCTCGGCGACCAGTTCGTGCTCGGGCGCACGATCGAGAATGCGATCTCGAACGCCCGAGAGTATGAGAAACAGGGCTATGTCGCGTCCTACGACATGCTCGGCGAGGCGGCGCGCACCGAGAAGGATGCGGAGCGCTATCACGCGCGTTACGCGAGCGCGATCGAGGCGGTCGGCAAGTCTGCAGGTGCCGCGGGACCAGAGAACATCGAGACGCTGATGCGGCGTCCGAGCATTTCGATCAAGCTCTCCGCGCTGCATCCGCGCTTCGAGCCCGGCAAGGAAGCGCGCCTCGAAGCGGAGCTGCTGCCGTCGCTCCTGGAG
>JAEZAW010000062.1 GCA_023430315.1 Pseudomonadota bacterium
ACCAATGACCGTCCGGGTCCTTGAGATCTGCAGGTATCTTCTCCCAGCCAGCGGGCTTATAGGGCGTGAGGATGCCGGCATTCATGGCGGGATCAGCCGCGATGCCGCCGAGGTACGTTACATCCGCAACCGGGCTCGCCTTCTCGGCGATCAGCGCGGCGATTGCCTGCCCCGAATTCTTGTTGTCGGGCGGCACATCAATGCCGAGCGTGGACTTGATGGCCTTGAGCTGAGAGCCCCAATCCGCCCACTCCGGCGGGCAGTTGTAGCAGATGGCGCGGCTCTGCGCGGCAGCGTGCTGCGGGCTCGTCGTCATGCCAACGACGAGGGCAGAAAAGGCCAGGGTTATAAGGGCGAAGCGTCTCATGATCGGCAGTCCCTCGTGGTTCTTACACAACGACGGGTGCCGCATCGTACCAGCAATGCGCCATGTTCTCCAATGCCCCGCCGGCGCCATCGCTACGGGCGGTTCACGTCAGTCATGTGACATGGCTCGGGAGGCGCGGCCGAACCCTTGAAGCCCGCGTTCATTCTGACTTTGAGGCGGCTCAGTCCTCGCGGAAAGTCCGCGCGAGCTGGTCAGTCAACGGCTTGACAAAAAAGCTCAGAACCGTCCGCGACTGGCGCTTGATCATCAGCTCGACGGGCATACCAGGGACGAGCCTGGCCGTGCCAATACGCTCCAGCTCCGAGGCCGGAAGCCGAACTCTCACGGCATAGTAGCGGGGCAACGCGGCACTATCCTGGCGCACGTCCGGTGCAACGAAAGCCACCTCCCCGTCGAGCTCCGGCGTTGTGCGCTGGTCGAAGGCCGAGAGCCGCACGCGGACAGGCTGGCCGACGCTGACCTGATCGACGGTGGTCGGATCGAGCTGGCCTTCGAGAACGAGCACATCTTCCTGGGGCACGATCTCGAGGATGGTCTCTCCGGGAGCGACTACGCCGCCGATGGTGTTGATCGCGAGCTTGTGCACGACACCGCCGCGCGGCGCGAGGACATTGAGGCGCTTCAGCCGCGCCGCGATGGCCGTCGCGCGCTCCGATGCTTCCGCGAGCTTTGCATCGACATCGCGATGCTCGCGCAATACATCGGACAGGAATGACTGCCGGAGCTCCGTGAGTTGCAGACGCGTCTCGCTGACCTGAACCTCGGTACGTGCGATGTCGGCAACGTGCTGCCCGCGCTCGCCTTCGAGGCGCGCATGCTCGCGCTCGAGCGAGAGCAGCCGGTTGGTCGTTATAAGTTGCTGATCCCTAAGCGTTCGCACGCCTTCGAGCTCTTGCGCGATCAGGTCGATCTGTCGTTGCTTGGAGGCCTCCTGCGCGCGCAAGCCGGCGATCGCCTGGGATAATTGCCCAATGCGCTGTTCGAGTTGGCTGGCTTTGAGAAGCCTGGTCTCCCTGCGCGATCGAAGCAGGCGGGCCTGAGCCTCGAATACGGATTTGTAGGCCGCATCCACGTGGTCGGGAACGATCATCTCGGGCAGATCGTCGAGTTCGGCATGAAGACGCGCCTTGAGTGCGCTTAGCTCGTTCTTCTGCGAGGTGGCGATTTCCAGATTGGTGCGCAGCTCCGTATCGTCCAGATGAAGCAGGGTCGCGCCGCTCTCGACGATATCGCCGTTCCGGACGAGGATACGGGCAACGATCCCACCTTCGAGATGTTGGACCTTCTTGGGATGATCCTCGACGACGACGATACCGGACGCAACGACGGCGCCGGCAATCTCCGCGACCGCGGCCCAGCCGCCGACTCCGACCATCAGCCCGACGATCAGCAGCGTCCCCAAGGCCTGATAGCGCCGAAGCGAGCGATTGATAGGCGTCACGTCCATCTGGCGTACCCTCTCAACCCCGAACCACGGCGAGACCGGCGACGGCTTCGCTCGGGCGCTCTTTCTGGCGCAGCTTCTCGAGAACCTCCTCCTTGGGGCCGAACGCGACCTGGCGACCGTCGCGCACATAGAGCAGCATGTTGATGGCCTGAAGCGCACTTGGCCTGTGCGCAACCACGACAACCGTGGCTCCGCGCTCGCGCGCTTTCTTGATCGCGCTATGAAGAGCTGCCTCGCCATCGCTGTCGAGATTGGAGTTCGGCTCGTCGAGAACGATAAGTGCGGGGTCCTTGTACAAGGCGCGCGCGAGGCCGATCCTCTGGCGCTGCCCACCGGAGAGCTGGATGCCATTGGCGCCGATCCGCGTCGTATAGCCGTCGGGCAATCGCAGGATCATCTCATGCACGTTCGCGGCTTTGGCCGCGGCGACCACGTCCTCCGTCTTGGGATCGGGATCGAAGCGCGCGATGTTCTCCTTGATCGTGCCGGTCAGCATCCCGACGTCCTGCGGGAGATAACCGAGGCTTCGCCCGAGCTGATCCGGCGCCCAGTTCTCGAGGGCCGCACCATCGAGGCGCAGGGCGCCTTTGACGATGGGCCAGACGCCGACGAGCGCGCGCGCGAGCGAGGACTTGCCTGCGCCTGTCGGGCCGACAACGCCCAGTCCATCACCAGGACGGAGCGAGAAAGATACGCCTTGCAGAAGCGGAGCATCGCTGCCTGGCGCGGAGACTGCTGCACCTTCGGCGGAGAGCCGGCCTGCTGCCTTAGGCAAGACCATCGGCGCTTCCTTGTCTCCCAAGGGTAGCAGCGCATCCTTGAGGCGCACCGTGGCCTTGCGGTAGCTGAGATAAGAGCGCCAGTTGGCAATAGCCTGCTCCACGGGAGCGAGTGCGCGCGACAGCACAATCGACGCGGCAATCATGCTGCCGGGTGTTATTTCGCTGCGGATGGCGAGCCAGGCGCCGAGCGCCAGAACGCCGGATTGAAGCACCAGGCGCAGCACTTTCGAGAGCGTCGAGAAGATGCTCGCCCGATCGGCCGTGCGGGTCTGATGCTGCTGGGCCGCGTCATAGTGCTCGCTCCATCGCTGAGCATAGGTGGAGCTCATGCCCATCGCGCGGATCACTTCCGAAGCGGCACTCGCCTCCTCCGCGAGGATGTGCGCCTGTACGGCTGCGCGCGCGGCGCTGTTCGATCCGGACCGGGTTGCGAGCTCGTTGAGGACGGTGAGGGTGAAAAGAATGACCGCACCGCCAAGCGCCAACATGCCGAGGAACGGATGCAGGAGCCAGATCACCGCCACGTAGAACGGCACCCAGGGCAGATCGAAGAGCGTGAACGGCGCATTGCCGCCCACGAACTGCCGGACCGTTTCGAGATCCCTGATCGGTTGCGTTCCGACGTTCGGCGTCTTGCGCAGCGCGTGCTCGAGAACGCGCTCGAATGTCGTTTCCCTGAGCATGGCATCGAGCTTGGCGCCGACGCGCACCATGATGCGGCTGCGAATGAACTCGAGCAGGCCGGAGAATGCGTACAGCGCCGCGGCAATGCCAGCCAGGGCGACCAGTGTCGGAACACTGCGGCTCGTCAGGACGCGGTCATAGACCTGCATCATGAAGAGCGGGCCCGTGAGCATCAGGACATTGATGACGCAACTAAATAATGCCGCAAACAGAAATGCCATGCGGCAACTTCGAAATGCGAGCGTGAGCGGCTGACGGGACCGATGTCCCCGGAAGAGCATGTCAACGATCTCCTGAGATCCGGCCGCCGATCAGACTAGGCAGTGGCGTGCGTGAAAACCAACCTGCCCCGATCGCCCTTGAGCTGCTGGCGAACCGTGCGCCCCTTCCAGGTCTCGCCCAGCAGACGGCCCAGCATCTCCTTGATGATCGGCGCTTCACCGACAGCCTCGGTGATCCAGATGATGTCGCCACTGGTCCATTCCACAGGAGAAAGCTGCAACGGTGCCGTCGGATCGGCACTCAGGCGCGCATCGACCTCGGCGGATACGCGAGCCCAAAGCAGCCCGCCGACAGGCACCACGAGACCGTCGGCGTCCCCGCGCTTGCCGGCGATCGAATATTGGCCCGCAATGATGGGAGGCATGATCCGGGGCTTGAGCTCGCCAAGCGTGGCGTTCTGGTAGGTCTGCGAGCGCATGAGTAGAACCACGATCTGTCCCACTGTGGATAAGATTCGTGGTGAGCCCGGCTGCGTGCCCGCAGCACTTTCATCGTGCGCTGCAGCAGCTTCCGGCATTTTCGGAGAGGATGGCCGCGACCGAACGCCCCCCGCCGCATCGCTATCACTCGAACCGGCTTCGGAAAATTCTTTGCGAGAATTCATGCTGCCTCACGCTGACTGAGTGACCCCCATCGGCAATGCACGCCGCATGTACTGCGGTTTTGTGACGGTCAGATTTCAAACGCCCATTCAGCGAAGTGTCAAAAACACGTTAACGACCCTTCATATGCGGCTGCTACGCGTCTCGCTGCCGATCGCACGTGATCGGTGAGTGGGGGTATCGTTCGCGTGTGCAATTCCGGTCCACGTCGACGCGCACATTTGCGGGGCGCGCGGCGGCTCAGCCAGATCACCGACACGCATCGCATCTCCATGTCCGCACGGAGCGCGCGCGCGAGCGCTTCCCGTGTCCAGCCAACTGCTCCCCAACTGCCGCGCCGTTCTGGCGCTGCAGCCATCGTATCAATGGCTTGAACGATTGAGGTGACGAGAATGCCCACGATTTACAGCGGCGACGCGAATCCGACGAATGCGCTCTCGATGAGGGCTGTGGCGACCATTGAGCTCGCCGGCGCCGAGATCTCGGCCTACGATCCCGTCTCAAAGAAGCTCTTCGTGACGTCGAATGCCGGACTGCAGGTGATCGACCTCAGCACGCCCTCCGCGCCGGTTCTGTTGACGACCGTCCTCTTTACCGATCTTGGCTTCAATTCGAATGACATGACGAGCGTCGCTGTCCGCGATGGCGTTGTCGCCGTTGCCCTCGTCGATGAAGTGAAGACCAACCTCGGCAATGTCGTTCTTCTCGATGCCGAAGGGGAGCTCCTCGGTTCGGTGAGGGTCGGCGCGCTTCCCGACATGGTCACGTTCACGCCGGACGGGTCGAAGATCCTCGTCGCCAACGAGGGCGAGCCTCTCACCGATGAGAACGGCCTCGCCGACCCCGTCGGCCGCATCAGCATCATCGATATCTCGGCCGGCCCGGCAGCGGCGACCGTCGTGCACGCGGGCTTTTCCGCCTTCGACGCGCAGCAGGAGGAGCTGGCCGCTCAGGGCGTCCGCTTCGATGCCGGCAAGACGGTGTCGCAGGCGATCGAGCCCGAATACATCGCGGTCTCGCCGGACGGCACGCGTGCGATCATCACGCTCCAGGAGAACAACGCATTCGCGATCCTCGATCTCACGACCAACGTGATCACCGAGATCCGGCCCCTCGGCACGAAGGACTTCTCCAATCCCTTCAATGCCATCGACGCCAGCGACCGCGATGGCGGGATCAACATTGCCTCCTGGCCGGTCAAGGGCCTGTACATGCCGGATGCGATCGCGTCCTTCACGGCCAATGGGCAGACGTACTACGTCACGGCCAACGAAGGCGACGCGTATGATCCCTTCGGCCAGTTGGGGCGCGGTGATGCCGTCCGGCTGAAGGATCTCGATCTCGATCCAACGGCGTTCCCGGATGCAGCGGAGCTGCAGGCCGACGAGA
>JAEZAW010000082.1 GCA_023430315.1 Pseudomonadota bacterium
GCGCACCGCGCGCGTAGATGACCTTGCCGTTGCCCTTCTCGGTTGCAATGCGCGGCTCGAAAGGCGGCGTCTTCCAAAGCTCGAGCGGATCGGGCGGCTGCACGTCGTAGTGGCCGTAGAAAAGCACGTGCGGCATTCCCGCAGGCACCTTCGCGCGATCATGTGCGACGACCATGGGATGGCCGGTTGTCGGCACGACCTTGGCTGTGGTGAAGCCGATATCGCTCAACTCCTTCGCGCACCAGTCGGCCGCGCGCTGGCAATCCGCCGCATAAGCCGGATCGGTCGAGACGCTCGGAATGCGCAGAAAATCGAACAGGCGGTCCAGCGCCGCCTGTTGACCGGCGTCGAGCGTCTTCAGTACATCGCGAAGCGGGTCGCCCATGCCATCATGTCCTTGTTTTCACGGCATCCGTGACGATGCCTCGTGGGTCGAGTCTATCAGTCCGCTCTCGCAGGTCGTCAAGCAGGATGGGCGTCGCGTCGCAACCCCGCGCCGAGGCACGACGTTGCACAATACGCACCTCCACCTTCCCCCCTGCGCGCCGGCCTGATAAGCCATGCGCGTTCATTCCGCTTGCAGCATACTTGGGATTCAGCCGATGACGACAGCCGCCAGCAGCGCTCGCCGACATGTGTACGTGTTCGGCCCCTCGCGGACCGATGGCAAAGCGGACATGAAGACCTTACTCGGCGGCAAGGGTGCCAATCTCGCTGAGATGGCGGCACTCGGCCTTCCCGTCCCGCCCGGCTGCACAATCACCACCGAGGTCTGCACGGCCTATCAGACCAACGGCGGCAAGATACCCGAGCATGTGCAGGCCGACGTGCACGCCGCTATCGACCAGATCGGCCGCGGCGTCGGCGCGAGGTTCGGCGATCCGGAAGCGCCGCTGCTCGTTTCGGTGCGCTCGGGCGCGCGCGCGTCCATGCCCGGCATGATGGACACGATCCTCAATCTCGGCCTCAACGACCGGACGGTTGAAGGGCTTGCCGCGCGCTCGAGCAATGCGCGCTTTGCCTACGACAGCTATCGCCGCTTCATCCAGATGTATGCCGATGTCGTGCTCGGCGTGGATCATGGCGTGTTCGAGGACATTCTCGAGAACCACAAGAACCTGAATGGCTTCACGCTCGACACGGACCTCGATGCCGAGAACTGGAAGAAGGTCATCGGTGAGTACAAGACGGCCATCGAGCGCGAGATCGACAAGCCCTTTCCGCAGGACACGAATGAGCAGCTCTGGGGCGCTGTCTCCGCCGTTTTCGGCTCCTGGCAGAATGCGCGCGCGATCACCTATCGCCGCCTAAATGACATCCCGGACGACTGGGGCACGGCCGTCAACATCCAGGCCATGGTTTTCGGGAACATGGGGCCGACGTCGGCAACGGGCGTCGCGTTCACGCGCAATCCTTCGACAGGCACGAAGCAGCTCTACGGCGAGTTCCTCGTCAATGCCCAAGGCGAGGATGTCGTCGCCGGCATTCGCACACCGCAGCCACTCACCGAAGCGGCACGCAAGGAAGCCGGCGAGGAAGCGCCATCGCTCGAGGCGCTGATGCCCGAGACGTTCACCGAGCTGACGCGCATCTTCGCCTTGCTCGAACGCCACTACCGCGACATGCAGGACATCGAGTTCACCGTGCAGGAAGGCAAGCTCTGGATGCTCCAGACGCGCTCGGGCAAGCGCACGACCGCCGCTGCCTTCCGCATTGCCGTCGATCTCGCCGAGGAGGGCATTCTCTCGCGCGAGGAAGCGCTCATGCGCATCGAGCCGGGCGCCCTCGACCAGCTCCTCCATCCGACCATCGATCCCGATGCCGAGAAGCGCGTCATCGCGACGGGCCTTCCCGCCTCCCCGGGCGCAGCAGCCGGCGAGATCGTGTTCGACTCTGACGAGGCCGAGTCTCTGAAAGCTCAAGGCCGCAATGTCATTCTCGTGCGCGTCGAAACGAGCCCCGAGGACATTCACGGCATGCACGCGGCGGCGGGCATCGTGACGGCACGCGGCGGCATGACGAGCCATGCGGCCGTCGTCGCACGCGGCATGGGACGGCCCTGCGTGTGCGGCGCGAGCGCGCTCAGGATCGACATGGCGGCGGGCACGCTCACGGCTAACGGGCGCGCGTTCAAGAAGGGCGAGCTGATCACCATCGATGGGACGGCGGGCGAGATCATCGAGGGCGCCGTGCCCATGCGCCAGCCGGAGCTGTCGGGCGACTTCGCGACCATCATGGGCTGGGCTGATGGCGTACGCCGGCTCGGTGTGCGCGCCAACGCCGATACGCCGCGCGATGCCGAGACCGCCCTCAGCTTCGGCGCCGAGGGCATCGGTCTTTGCCGCACCGAGCACATGTTCTTCGATGAGGACCGCATCCTCGCCATGCGCGAGATGATCTGCGCAACGGACGAGGCCGGCCGCCGCAAGGCACTCGCCAAGATCCTGCCCATGCAGCGCGCCGATTTCGAGCAGCTCTTCGAGATCATGGGCGAGCGGCCGGTCACCATCCGACTGCTCGACCCGCCGCTCCACGAGTTTCTGCCGCACGAGGAGCGCGAGATATCAGCGGTCGCGCAAGCGCTCGGCATTTCGCCCGCGACGCTGAAATCCCGCGTCAACGAGCTGCATGAGTTCAACCCCATGCTCGGCTTCCGCGGCTGCCGGCTCGCCATCCGCTATCCCGAGATCACCGAGATGCAGGCGCGCGCCATCTTCGAAGCGGCCGTTGCGGTCACGCGGCGGACCGGCAAGAGCGTGACGCCGGAGGTCATGATCCCGCTGATTGCCTATCGCACGGAGTACGACCTTCTCGCGCGCGTCATTCGCGAGGCGGGCCGCGCTGTCGAAGCGGAGAGCGGCACGAAGCTCAGCTATCTCATCGGCACCATGATCGAGCTGCCGCGCGCGGCTCTGAAAGCGGCCGAGATCGCCGACGGCCCGGACGGCGCGGAGTTCTTCTCATTCGGCACGAACGATCTCACGCAGACGTGCATCGGCCTTTCGCGCGACGATGCCGCGCCGATCCTCGCAAGCTATGCCGAGAAGGAAATTTTCGAGACCGACCCCTTCGTATCGATCGACCGCGACGGCGTCGGCGAATTGGTCGCAATCGGCACGGAGCGCGGACGCAAGGTCAAATCCGATCTCAAGATCGGCATCTGCGGCGAGCACGGCGGCGACCCGCGGTCAGTAGCCTTCTGCCATGAGACGGGGCTCGACTATGTCTCGTGCTCGCCCTTCCGCGTGCCCGTGGCGCGTCTAGCGGCAGCACAAGCGGCGATCGCATCCCGCGACGTCGGCAGCAACCGCGATTGAGAGCACGCCCGCGCGGCTTTGGCTCAGCCCGCAGTCGCGTCTTCGTCGTCCAAGGAGCGGCGACGCGGACGTGGTCCCGGAT
>JAEZAW010000090.1 GCA_023430315.1 Pseudomonadota bacterium
GGACGCGCGTCACGCCGATGCCTTCGGATGCGGCCCACACCGCGGCCTCTGCCATGGTGACGGAGAGCCGCGGCCGGATCGGCACATCGATGGCCAGGCCGTCCTTCGACCGGAAGGGCCAGGAGGAGGCCGGCGACAGGAACTCGAAGTTCACGCATGGGAGGTCCGAAAGATCCTCTAGCGATTTGGGCACGCCGTGAGCGGCCAGGAGCTTCGGGCTGGCACAGACCACCGTCCGCATGGCGCCGACGCGGGTGGCGACCATCGTGCTGTCCGGCAGCCTGCCAATCCGCACCGCCATGTCGACATGGTCCTCGATCAAGTGGAGATTGCGGTCGGAAAGCAGGAGCCGCACAACGATTTCCGGATAGGCTTCCAGGAACGCGGCGACGACCGGCAGGATGTGGAGGCGCCCGAAGAGGACCGGCGCGGTCAGGATCAACTCGCCGCGCGGTGCCTGAAACTCGCCGGCGGCGACCCGTTCCGCCTCGTCGATCTCGGCGAGGATGCGGCGTGCGGCAGTGACATAGAGCGCACCGGCCTCCGTCAGCGCGACGTTGCGGGTGGTACGGACAAGGAGCCTGGTGCCGAGATGATGCTCCAGTTCGTTCACCTTGCGGCTGACGGTTGCGAGCGGCACGCCCAGAGCCCGGCCGGCGGCCGAAAAGCTTCCCGCGTCGGCCACACCGAGCAGGATCGTCATGGCTTCGATCCTATTCATGATTGTTCCACTAGCCGAGATTATTATTCTCGCATTTAGCCGATTATCCAACCGACTGGAACAGTCTATCCCACGCTCTCGGAGGACGGCTTCCGTCCGTTCCGGAAGGGCAAGGGCCGGCGTCCCATCCGCAAACCCGCACTCGCCAACCTAGAAGGAGGGAATTCCCCATGTCATACGGGTTCCTCGACATCGCCGCGACGCCGAGCGTCCAGGCGGTGCAGGCCGAGATGGGTCACGATCACATCTGGCAGGATTTCAGGGGTGACCGCAAGTTCGACCGTTTCACCGAGAACGAGGCCGCGTTCATCGCCGATCGCGACAGTTTCTACATGGCGACGGTTTCGGAGACGGGTTGGCCCTATGTCCAGCATCGTGGCGGTCCGCGTGGTTTTCTCAAGCTGGTCGACGACCGCACGCTGGCCTTCGCCGACTATCGCGGCAACCGCCAGTACATCAGCACCGGCAATCTGGCGGCTGATGACCGAGCCTGCCTGTTCCTGATGGATTATGCACGTCGTGCCCGGCTGAAAATCTACGTCCGGGTCGAGACCCTGTCGCTCGACGACGACCCCGATCTCACGGCCCTTGTCGCCATGCCGGAGTATGGCGCGAAGCTCGAACGCGTTTTCCGCCTTCGCTTGGAAGCGTTCGATTGGAATTGCTCGCAGCACATTACGCCACGCTTCACCGAGGGCGAGGTCAGCGTTGCGGTCCGTCCGCTGCGCGAGCGGTTGGCAGAGCTCGAGGCCGAGAACGCAGCGCTCCGCGCTCGTCTCGACGCGAACGCCGTCCGATGATCACGCCTAGGGCAATTTCTGTGGTATTGTTCGGAAGCGATGGAGGCATCTCGTGCTGCCCCAAACCCCACCCGGCGACACCCTATTGGCCCTCACGAATGCAGTGATCTATTTCGGATCCCTCATCGCCTTCGGCGCTGCCGCCAGGATGATCTGTGCGTGGTTGATGAGACGCCACGGCGTCGAGATCACCGATGTCCACGAGCAGGCGGGCGGCGATCGCGGTGCGCGGGACGCGTATCTTCTCGGGATATCACGCAAGGACAAATGAGAAACTGCATCGGGCCAGAAGGAGACGGCGCGCTCCCTTATCTGGCTCGATGCTCGCTTTGGTGGATCAAGTATGCTCCAGCGCCTTCAAGATCGGGCGTAACCCCGAGACCCGGAGCACCGGTCAAAGCAAAGCGTCCGTCAACCAATGAGGGGAAGGGTTGAGCAAGGACGGCTTGAAGAGGGTTCTCCATGGCATCATGCTCTAGCAGGCCCTCGCCTCCGACAGCGGCCAGAACGTACGCCGCGGCGTGAAGTCCAAGACCGGAATTCAGCCAATGCGGACAGTATGTCCGGCCGCTGGCAACAGCGCGGCGCGCGACAGCAAAGCAGCCTGAAATACCGCCCCACTTGCAGATGTCGGGCTGTATCACTCTCAGATGCCCAGAATTGATGGCGGCATCGAACGATGCAAAACCGATAAGGTTCTCGCCGCCTGCTAGCGGGATTTGCGAGATCATGGCGAGTTCCGCCCAGTGCTCGGGCGGGTCGTCGGCCGGGATCGCCTCCTCTATCCAATCGAGGGGGAAATGACTGAAGGCTTCTACGGCCGGACGAGCTGTTACGAGGTCCCAACCCTGATTAGCGTCGATCATGAAGCGCTCGCCTGGTTTCAGATCAGCGGAAATCTCCCGAACATTCGCGAGATCGCCTTTGAGATCGAAAGCGACTTTGAGCTTGAAAGCGCGATAGCCCCGCTCGCGACACATCGCGACATACTCTGGCGCCCCGTTCGGATTGAGATTGCTGGCGTAAGCCAACAAGGGGGCAGGTGCATTGCTTCTGCCAAGCGCCTTCCACAGCGGCAACCCGGCCTTGCGCGCCGCCAAGTCCGAGAGTGCGACCTCGATGCCCGCGATGCACGACGCAAATGGACCGGGCTCGCCGCTCTGGATGGCATTCCTGCGCATACGCTGCGTGAGATCGATCAGTGCAGCAGCGGGAGAATTCCAAGATTGGCCCAATGTCGCCGGTACGAGGATTGTCTCGAGAAGGCGCACTTTGGCTTCCGCACCTGCCGGCGGAAAATTGGCCCAGACCTCCCCCCAGCCAAAAGCCCCATCTTTGTCTTCGATCCGCACTAAGAGCGCATTGCGAGCGGGAATTGACCCGAAGGACGTGACGATCGGCTCTTTGATTGGAGCCTTGAAGTGGAAGACTTCTATCCGCGTCGGCTCTAGTGCCACTTCGATCCCCTCGTCGAATAAAACGTAAGGTTCGCGACTATATCTAGCGTTCGCGCCTAGGTCTGCTAAGGGTCACAATCCGACGTTCAAGCTCCCGCTTCACACCCCGACCGTCAGCGTCCCCGCTTGCGGATTGACCGTGACCATCTCGCCGCTCTTGATGACGGTGGTGATGTCGACCTCGAAGCGGTCGATGAGCGGCAGGTCGGCGAAAGCTGCGCCCTGAGCCATGATGGGATTGGCGAAGTTCAGGATTAGCGCCTTTGGCGTGCGCCCGCTCTGCACCATGTCGCGCAGCATCCAGGCGGACGCGACGCCACCCTTGGCGATGTTGAGGATGAGGATCTTGCCGACATAGCTCTGTCCAACGAGCTTGTGCGTCGGGCGCGAGACGATGCCTTTGACGAGATCGAGATCGTAGCGGGCGGAGAAGTTGTCGGACGCGACGAGCGCCTCGCCGGTGACCTTGATGCCGGGGCCGGGGTGGCCTTTGTAAATGCGCGTGCTCATGCTGAAGCTCCGACAATGCGGCCGGCAATGGCGCTTTCGACACAGGCGGACATGCTGTCGAGAATGGGCTCGTAGCCGTAGCCGCCGAGGATGTTCACGAGCTTTGCGGAATTCGACATCAGCCGCTTCCAGCCATTGGCCTCGCCGATATCGCGGGCATACATCTGATAGAAGCAGACGCCCGAGAGGACCATGCCGCCTGCGCCTTCGATCGAGGCGGTGATCCCCATGCGGTCGGCAGCGGCCTTGATGTCCGGCGATGTCGTAGCGAGCAGCGCCACATCCTTGTGGATGTGCCGCCCGTCGAGATGATCGGCCAGCGTGCGCATCTCGAAGAGCGAGAGCTGGGGCGCAGCGAATACGACGACATCGAGCTTATCGTCCTTCGGCCGGTAGGAGGCCATGAGGCGATCGATCTCCGCGCGCCCGAGCGGCGTCGCCGCCGGCACGGGGCCGTCGAAGACAGCTTTGAAATCGGGCGCCTCGGGTGTGATGCCGATCATGTGGAAGAGGGGTGTCGAGCCGAAGCTTCCGAGCGCGGCGCCGAACTGCTTGATCTCGTCGGATGTCACCGGTCTCTCGATGCCGCTCAGCACGGGCACTTCCCAATACGAGCGCATGGCGCGGCCGACGAGACCGCCGAGTGCACCCCACTCCGCGAGGTCGCGCGGCCGTGTCGTCACTTCGAAATGGGTCTGCCCGCGGCGATGGCTGTCGAGATGATAGCCGTAACGCGGTGTGACGCCGGTGAGCGCGGCGGCGAGTGCCGAGGGACCACCCTCGAAGTTCGTGCGCGCGCCGAGCACGCTGTTCGCGTAGATCGAGGAGCCGGTGTCGCCGAAGGCTAGGTGCTCGCCGAGTACGGGCGGAATGACCGACTGATAGTTGATGCAGGTATTGGTCATCATGAAGCCGAGGGCTTCGAAGGCGGCAGTGGCCCGGCGCTCGAGGTTGGCCATGCGCTCGGTCTGGCCAAGGCGCTTGTAGGTATTGAAATCGACGCCGCGCGGATCGGTGATCGAGGGCACGCGCACACGGCGCTCGGCGAGCGGCAGCTGGGCGAGGTGTTCCAGGAAGTCGACGCCCGAGGGACCGAGCGCCTCCGGGTCGGCCATGAGATGGACTTGCGAAATAGGAACGCAGTCCTCGGCATCGAAAAAGCGGCCGACCTTGAGGATTTGCTCCATGGCGTACTGACGGGCGCGGCCTTCCGCGCCGGCCAGCATGGCCTTCTGGTGGTCATCTAGCTTCATGCGGCATTTCCAACCCTGTTATCATTCGAGGGTGGGAGAATGCGGCCCGATGGATGAGACCACAAGTCTCGAAATCCCGCGTGTCCGGAAGGCGGATATGCAGAACGGCGGAGCGTTGCCGCTCCGCCGTCCAGGAATTCAGCCGATTGGACCTCGTCAGTGCTCAGTGCACCGTTGCGATCTCCAGGTCATCGCCGAGCGCGTGGCTCATGGCGGCCTGCCGGGTGTCGGTCAGTGCGATGGGCGTGCCATCGGCGGCGTGCAGCGCGTAAAGCGTCAGGCCGCGGGGCAGGTTGTCGATCGACGGAAAACGCTCTTTGGCCTCTTCCGATGTCATCGTGCGGATGTAGGCGACGACGCCATCACCGAGGCGGGCGAGATCGATTTCGCTGATGATCGGGGCAGCCATCTTCTTTGATCGACGGCGCGGGCTGCTTTTGCTGCTTCTTTCCATGACGGTACTCCTAACGGCTAGAGGCGCAGGCTGGCCTCCATGACCGACGCCTGCGGGGCTCCCCGACAGGGCCAGTCCGCTCATGCAACCGAATGTTCTGACGATTCGGCTGTATGATCTGTAACTGAAACGGCTCACCCGGACGATTTCCGTCCAATCTCGATGCGGCGAATTAGCCGCTCGGGTGTGTGGCGGACGAGATCGATCGCGAGAAGACCATTGTTCAGGTCGGCATTGCGAACCTCGATCCCTTCGGCCAGGACGAACGTGCGCTGGAACTGCCGGGCCGCGATGCCGCGATGCAGATACTCCCGCGTCTTGTCGTCGTCCTGCTTCCCCCTGATGGTTAGTTGGTTGTCCTCGAGCGTTATATCAAGCTGGTCGCGCGTGAAGCCGGCGACGGCAAGTGTGATCCTCAGCGTCTCCGCCGAGGTTTCGCCCTTGGGAATTCTCTCGATATTATAAGGGGGATAGCCGTCGGCCCCACCCTTGGCGACACGGTCGACTAGGCGCTCGATCTCGTCGAAGCCGAGCAACATGGGGCTCGAAAGCAGCGACATCCGTGGCATTGCAGCAAGCCCTTTTCCCAGAAGCGACCTCGCCAGCCCATTGCGAATTACCGGCCCCTGTCGGGCGTCCGGATCTGCGCGTGGCCCCGTGAACCCGGGCGCCTGAGCGTGCTCCGATTCATATGGGATAGCAGGCGCTGACTTCAAGCAACTGCACTGTGGCCTATAGGCCGCTTTCGCCCATGCATTTGCCATCAGAATGTCTCGGGAGGGCGGCAGAAGAGCCGCCGTGCTGCCCGCGGGAGCGTCCGGGGCCACCTCGGGGAGATACAACAAATGCGTAATGTTCGGCTGATTTCGGTGTGCTTGGCGATGATGATTGGCGTTGCAGGCGTGGGGCCGGCCTCGGCGCAGCTCCTGTCGAAGCCCGATGACGCTCTGACGCCTGAGGAGATCGCCGAGCGCGAAGGGCGCAAGGCCTGCAAGGTTACCATCTGCGCGGCCTTTCATCAGAAGAAGGCCGAGGGGCCCGACATCTCCTGCAGCGTGCTCAAGTCCTGGCGCAAGGAGCAGCTTCAGAAAATGGTCGAGCGGGCCAAGGTCTCCTGGCCCTGGGGTAAGGTGAAGTGCGTTGCCGACGTCCGCCTGAAGCGCGCCGACCTCGTCAAGGCCATGACCGAGGCGACCTACGTTTCCGAGATCGGCAAGCACGAGGTCAATTGCGAGGTCGAGCGCGAGAACGAGGGGCCGTCGAAAATCAGCTTCGCCTTCAATCCGAAGGTCACGTTCGCGAACGGCAAGGCGACCAAGGCCTCGTTGAACTGGGGCGCCATCGAAGCCCCGACGCTGGTGAAGGGCGCGATGTGGACGGCCACCGCGACCGACAACACGTTCAACGTCCTGCAATCGACGCTGATCGAGGACATCAACGACTTCATCGGTCCGAAGTGTGACGAGGTGAAAGACGAGTGGGCCAAGCAGTAAGCCCCCGCGCTTCTCAGGCGACGGCAGCCCCGCGCACGAGCACGCGACCTTCGAACAGGCGGCGTGCCGTGCGGTAGACGGCGGCGTACTCGGCGTGCGGGGTACCGTCCGCACCTGCAGGATCGACCTTGGCATCAACCAGCGTCAGCCCTGAAGGATGGGCAATGCGGATGGCCGAGGCATCCGCGGCGAGCCCGCGCGCGCAGAGCGCCGGGATCGTGCCCGGTAACCGCGTCGCGACTGCAAGGCAGAGTGCGCCGGTCAGCGGCACGGCGCGGTGCGCCTGCCCGACCGAGATCATGCGCACGCAAATGTCCATGTCGGCGGGCGCGAGTTCGACGCCGGCAAACGTGGTTGCCGTGCGTGGCGCCGCGACCATCGCGACCTTGGGCACGCTCTTGATACGTGCCGCCTCGTCCAAATCGCGGGCGAGGCCCATGGCGACGGAGGCCGCCCGTCGGATGGCCTCGAGATTGGCCTGCAAGGTGGCATTGGCTTCGATAGTCGTCGGCATCTCTATGCCTGAGCAGCCGAGCGTTTCGGCGGCGACGAATACACAGGGATTGGCGGCGTCGACGAGACTTGCCGCGATGTGACCGAGGCCCGGCACATTGAGTTCGTCGATCGCACGGCCGGTCGGCAGCAGCTTGCCCGTGCGCGAGCCGCCCGGCGCCATGAATTCGAGGCGGATCGGCGCACCCGTCCCCGCGACGCCGTCGAGTGCCATCGTGCCGTCCACGGCCGCTTCGCCGGCATCGAGTGGAAAACGCGCGACGATGATCTTCTGCGTGTTCGTATTGTGAATGCGCACGACGGCGCGTCCGTCCGTCGGCAGCGGGACGAGCCCTTCGTCGATGGCAAAAGGACCGATGGCCGAGGACATGTTTCCGCAGTTGCCGGCGTAGTCGACCGTGTCATCGGTGACGCCGATTTGTGCGAACGTGTAGTCGACATCGGCGTCGGGGCGGCTCGGCGGTCCGATCACGCAGATCTTCGAGAGCGAGGAGACGCCGCCGCCCATGCCATCGAGCTGGCGGCCACTTGGGTCATCGGCGCCGATCGCGGCGCGGAAGATCGTCGCCCAGGCCTCGCGTTCCCGGGGCAGATCGCGAGCATGGAACATGACAGCTTTGGATGTTCCGCCGCGCATGAACACGGCCGGAATGCGCGCCTGCTTCATGTCCTGTCCTCGCCACAGTTTCTTTCACTTGTCCCTCCCCCCTTGTGGGGG
>JAEZAW010000148.1 GCA_023430315.1 Pseudomonadota bacterium
CGGCTCAGATGTACACGCGGCATATTCCGGTACGCGTCATCGCCCACATGCTCGACGTGCCGGAGAGTGACGGCGACCAGTTCATTCAATGGATTCACGAGATCCTGGAGCTCGGCATCACCGACGAGGCGATCCTCATGAAGGCGGTCGGCGAGATGACAGCCTATTTCCACGGCTTTGTCGCCGCACGCACGAAGGAGCCGGGCGATGATCTCATCAGCCGTATCATCATGGCGCGCCATGACGGCCAGCCCCTGCCACCCGAGCACACGCTCGGCATGATCCGGCTGCTGTTGATCGCCGGCATCGACACGACGTGGAGCGCTATCGGATCGAGCCTCTGGCATCTGGCGAAGACACCGTCCGACCGCGCGCGGCTCATTGCCGAGCCGCAGCTCATGCCGACGGCCATCGAGGAATTCCTGCGCGCCTATGCGCCGGTCACCATGGCACGCGAGGTCGTGCAAGACACCGTCGTCGAGGGTTGCCCCGTGAAGGCCGGCAACATGGTGCTGCTGTCCTTCCCCGCCGCGAACCGCGATCCGGCAATGTTCCCCGATGCGGACAAGGTGATCATCGATCGCCAGGAGAACCGCCATTCGGCCTTCGGGCTCGGCATTCACCGCTGCGTTGGCTCGAACCTCGCGCGGCTCGAGATGACGGTCGCCATCGAGGAATGGCTGAAGCGCATTCCCGAGTTCCGCCTCGATCCGGCCATCCCCGTCACATGGTCGGAGGGAACAGTGCGCGGGCCGCGCCAGCTTCCACTCATATTCGGCTGAGCGCGCCAAATAAAGTCAATGTGAGTTCGTGGTGTGGCGCGCCATGCTAGCGTTCCGCCATGGATGGCATCTGCGAGGAGACTACGGGTGGCGCTGGCCGACGTTGAAGAAACTGCCAACAAATCTGAGGCCCCGCGCGGCAAATTCAGAGACCCGGACTGGACGGTTGGCGGAGACCGGCGCGCCAGCGTGGGGCTCGATACCCTGCGCACGCTCTGGTTCAACACCGGCACGCTCTGCAACATTACCTGCCGCAACTGCTACATCGAATCCAGTCCGACGAACGACCGCCTCGTCTATCTGAGCGCCGACGAGGTACGCGGTTTCCTCGACGAGATCGCGCAGGAGGACCTCGGCACGGTCGAGATCGGGTTCACCGGCGGCGAGCCCTTCATGAACCCCGACATCATCGCAATGCTCGACGCGGCGCTCTCCGGCGGCTTTCAGGTCCTCGTGCTGACGAACGGCCTCCAGCCCATGCTGCGCCCGCGCCTCAAGAAGGGGCTTCTCGGTCTCAGGTCCGCATACGGCGACCGCCTCACGATGCGCATCAGCCTCGATCATTACACGCGTCAGCTCCACGAAGCCGAGCGCGGGCCACGTACGTTTGCGAAGTCCCTCGACGCTATCGACTGGCTATCCGGGGAAGGCTTCAAGATCGCCATCGCAGGCCGCAGCTGCTGGAACGAGAGTGAACATGACATGCGCGCCGGCTATGCGAAGCTGATCGCCGAACGCGGCTGGTGTATCGATCCCGAGGATCCGCTGGCGCTCGTGCTACTCCCCGAGATGGACGGCAGCCACGATGTTCCCGAAATCAGCGTCGGATGCTGGCAGATCCTCGGCAAGAGCCCGAGCGATCTGATGTGCGCGAAGAGCCGCATGATCGTGAAACGCAAGGGCGAGGAACGACCGGCGGTCGTACCCTGTACGCTGCTGCCCTATGAGCGCGCATTCGAAATGGGTGCAACACTCAGCGAGGCGGCGCGCGCGGACGGCGGCATGTTCGAGGGCGGCCACGTCAAACTTTGCCACCCGCACTGCGCGAAGTTCTGCGCGCTGGGCGGTGGGAGCTGTTCCTGACGCCTCGCGCTTTCGGCGCGAACAGGGCTGCCGCCCTGTAACTCGCTCGGGGGACACCCCCGAAGCCCCCGTCTTTTTGTGACTTGGAGCGCGCCGCGAAGGAAATCGTCATAAAATGCGGGTGGGTCCGGGAGGGTGTCCCTCCCGGTGGAGCGCGAGGGTCATGCCGAAGGCATGCCGGAGGCATGGCCTCGCTCGCGCCGCAGGCGCGAACCGCATAAGGTGGTCGTTCCAGGGCGTGCGGGAGAGCGCATGAGCGAGGTCACGAGACAGCAGCGCCGTCGCGAGGCGCGGGAGCGGATCAAGGTCGGCCGTCATCTGCTCGGCCACGGCCTGCCTCTGCAACCCAGGACCTCCGAGATTGTGGCCATCGCGCAGGTCGTGAAGGCCAAGCTCGACGAAGCCGGCAACGATCGGCGGGCGAGCGAGGCGGCCGAGCTCGCGCAGACACTGGCAGAGACGTCACTGGCGGCGCGACCATCCACGCAGCAGAAGATCGCCTGCACGCGGGGGTGCAGCTACTGCTGCCACACGTTCGTCGCGATCACGCCGCCGGAGGTTTTCCGCCTGGCTGCGGCGGTGCGCGCCGGACATGCGGCAGGCATGGCACCCGATGTCGTTCGAGAGCGCGGGCGCGCGCAAATTGGCGTCAGCCCGGAGGCGCGGATCGGCGGTAAGCTCGCCTGTCCGCTGCTCGTCGATGGCGGCTGCTCGGTTTATCGCTTTCGGCCGCTCGTCTGCCGGCAGGCGACGTCGCTCGACGTTGCCGTTTGCATCGATGAATACGAGGGGCGCAATCTCAATGCGCAGATCCCCATTTCGGGCGTGCATCTCCAACACGCAAGCAACGCGCACATAACACTACTCGGTGCGATGCGGGCGATGGGTTTTGCGACGGACGCTCTGGAACTCGCTGCCGCGCTGGACGCTGCCCTCGCGGTACCCGACGCGGAGGCGCGCTGGCTTAAGGGCGAGGACGTATTCGCGAGCGCGCCACGGCAGGTCAAGCGCGAGGCGCGGCTGGAGCAGGCCATCAGCCACGTCGCAGCGGCGCTCGCATCTTAAAAAGGGCTCAGCGGCTGCCGAGCCCCTGAGAACGCACTTACTTCTTGACGAGCGCGTCGCGGATTTCCTTGAGGTACTGCTCGGAGGGTGGCGGGGGAGGTGGCGGCGCGGCGGCCTTTTACTTCTCGAAGCGCTGGCGGAGCATATTGACGCCCTTGACCAGCATGAAGACTGCCCAGGCCACGATCAGGAAGCTGTTCACGTTGTTGAGGAAGACGCCGATGTTCATCGTCACGGCTTCGCGGCCGGCCTCGGCAGCGCGCAGCGGGATCCTG
>JAEZAW010000121.1 GCA_023430315.1 Pseudomonadota bacterium
ACAAGGGGGAGGGGGATTCTGTTTCCACCAGAGGGAACGTAGCGTGACGGCGTTCAGCTCTCCGCGCCATACACCGCGCGGGCGGCTTCCGCACTGACGAAGCCTTCGAGCACGTCGGCGCGGACGCTGTCGCGATCGCGCTGACGCGGGTCGCCGAAACCGCCGCCGCCCGCTTCCGTGACGGTAATGCGCGCTCCCGGTGCAACCTCGATGCGCCCCTTGGCGTGAACGGGCTTGCCGTCGACGGCGTGCACACGCAGGGTGCCCGCGCCACCGCCGAACTGTCCGCGCGCCGGAAACTCCATGCGATTGCCCATGCCGAGCATGGTCAGCGTGTGGCCGGTATCATTGCGGAGCACGACCTCCTGACCGAGGCCGCCACGCCAGCGACCGGGACCACCCGAGTCCGTGAGCAGACGCTTGCTCTCGATGGTCATGTTGGTCAGCGTCTCCCAGATCTCGACCGGCACGACGGCCATGTTCGAGGGATGGGGCAGTGTCGCCCAGCCATCGAGGTTTTCGAGCGCGCCATAGCCGCCCGCCGCGAAGTAGAGGCAGGAGAAGGCGCGATCGTCGCGGCGGCGACCCTGGAAGGTGATGAGGTTCATCATGCCGGAGTCCGCCTGCACGCGGTCGGGTGCAGCTTCAGCGAGCGCGCCATAGATCGTCGGCGTCACGAAGTGGCCCATGGCGTGGCGACCGCCCGTTGGGAAAGGCGGCAGCGCATTGAGAATGCAGCCCGGCGGTGCCTTCACCTTGATCGGCGCGACGGAGCCCTCGTTGTTCGGGATGGACGGCAGCGTCAGCGACTTGATGGCGTGCAGCCCCATGGCATTCGTGTAGCAGATGGGTACGTTCACGCCCGCGCGCACGCAGCCGGATGTGCCGTCGAAGTCGATCTCGACGCTGTCGCCTTTGACGTCCACGCGCACGACGAACTCGACGGGTTCGCCGAAACCTTCGACCTTGATGCGATTGCGGTAGGTGCCGTCGCGGAACTCGCTGATCTTCGCGCGCATGGCGCGCTCGGACTGGCTGCGGATCGCTGCCGAGAGTTCCTTGAGATCATCGAGGCCGTATTCGTCCATGAAGGCGAGCAGCTCGCGCCCGCCGACCTCGTTGCAGCTCACGTTGGCCATGACATCACCCATGACCTGCTCGGGCACGCGCACGTTCGTGCGGATGATCTCGACGATCAGCTCATTGAGACGGCCCGCCTCGTAGAGCTTGCAGATCGGCAGGCGTAGACCTTCCTGGTAGACCTCGGTCGAGGCCGAGCCGAAGCCATTGCCGCCGATGTCGGGAAGGTGCGTGATGCTGACTGTGTAAGCGACGATGCGGCCCTTGCGGAAAACCGGGCGCATCATGGTGATGTCGAAGAGGTGGCCCGTTCCGAGCCACGGATCGTTGGTGACGATGATGTCGCCGGGCTTCAGTGTCTCGGCCGGGAACTTCTTCAGCATGTGCCGCGCGGTGACGGGCGCGCTGCCGATGAAGGCCGGAATGCCGAACGTCCCCTGCGCGACTGAGTTCGTTTCGGCATCGAGGACGACACAGGAAAGGTCGTAGCTTTCATAGACGATGGTCGAGAACGAGCTGCGGACCAGCGTCGAGACGATCTCGTCGGTGAGCGAGACCAGGCGGTCCCACATGATGCCGAGGCTGACGGCGTCGAAGGATTTCGTGCTCATGGGTGTGGTTCCTTCAGGCGCTCAGTTCGGCGATCAGGTTGAAGTGCGCATCGACGGTCACGGCGTCCCCGCTGCCGATGACGCACGTGCTCTCGTGCTCCTCGATGAGGGCTGGGCCTTTGACGATGGCGCCGGGGGCAAGAGCGTAGCGGTCGTAGACCGGCCAGTCAGTGACGTCGCCGCGTGCCGGATCATAGGCCTTACGCGTGCCCTTGAGCGCGCGATCGGCGCCGCCTGCGGCCTTACCGCCGTGACCTTCGGCAATGGAGGGCGTCGGGCCGACGGCTTCGACCTTCCAGTTGACGATCTCGGTCGGCTCGTCGAGGCGCAGACCATAGGTTTTCTCGTAGGCGCTGCCGTAGAGCTCACCGAGCTGATCGAAGAGGTTAGCGACAGTGCTGCTAGCGGGCAGCGTCACTTCGATCTCGTGGCCTTGGCCCTGGTAACGCATGTCGAGGTGCCGGACGATCTTGATGTCGGCCTCGCCGACGCCGGCACGCTTCAGGTAACCCGACGCCTCGCTCTCCAGGGCGGCAAAAGTCGAGGCGAAATCCGAGGCATCGATGTCCGCGACATGAATGCGCCGCGAGCGCGCGACCTCAAAGGCAAGCGGGCTCACGAGCAGGCCAAGCGCCGACATGACGCCGGCGCCGACCGGCAGGATGACGCGCGGGATTTTCAGCTTCCGCGCAACCGATAGGGCGTGGAGCGGACCGGAGCCGCCGAATGCCACCATGCTGCTGTTGCGGTAGTCGAAGCCGCGCTCCGTCGCGTGAATGCGGAAGGCACGCGCGACGTCCTCGCAGATGATGTCGTGAATGCCCCACGCTGCGCGCAGCGTTTCGAGCTTCAGCGGCTTGCCGACATTCTCGGCAATGGCCTTCTCCGCGGCTGCCTTGTCGAGCTTCATCTTGCCGCCAAGGAAGAAGTTCGCGTCGAGATAGCCGAGCACGAGATTGGCGTCGGTCAACGTCGGCTTCGTGCCGCCCTGACTGTAGCAGGCTGGGCCCGGCATGGCGCCGGCACTGCGCGGGCCGACGCGCAGCAGTCCTCGTGCGTCGACCTCGGCAATGGAGCCGCCGCCGGCACCGATCTCGATCATGTCGATGACGGGAATGCGCACGGGAAGGCCGCTGCCCTGGCGGAACTCGTGCACGCGCGCCACTTCCATGAAGTATTTCTTCACGGCCTGGCCGTCTTTGACGAGCGCGCCTTTGGCCGTCGTGCCGCCCATATCGAACGAGAGCAGGTTCGGCAGCTTGAGCGAGCGGCCGTGATGGGCGCTCATCAGGGCGCCGGCTGCCGGTCCCGACTCGAGGGCGCGCACTGGATAGCGGCGCGCGGCGTCCGTCGTCAGCGTCCCGCCGCTCGAACCCATGATGTAGAGGCGGCCGGTGAAGCCGGCGCCGGCAAGCCCGTCCTCCAGCCGCTTGACGTAGCGGTCGAACATCGGCTGCGTGAAGGCATTGAGCGTGGTCGTCGTCCAGCGCTCGAACTCGCGCATGTTCGGGAAGACATCGGCCGACGTCGAGACGGTCAGCTCGGGCGCGGCGGCGCGCAGGATCTCCGCAGCGCGCAGCTCGGGCTCGGGGTTGAGATAGCTGTGCAGGAAGCAGATGGCCACGGCCTCGACGCCGAGCTCGCGGAACTTCTGCGCCGCGGCGCGCACGCTGGCCTCATCGAGCGGACGCTCGATGCTGCCGTCGTAGCGCGTGCGCTCGTCGACCTCGATCCGCAAGCGGCGCGGGACGAGCGGCGGCGGGTATTTGATGCGCAGGTCGAAGAGGTCGTAGCGGCGCTCGGGGCCCATATCCATGATGTCGCCGAAGCCGGCCGTGACGAGCATACCGGTTACAGCGCCGCGCCGTTCGATCACGGCGTTCGTCACGAGGGTCGTGCCGTGGACGATGTCTGCGATATCGCCGATGCCGATGCCGCTCTCTGCAACGAGCGTGGCGACGCCCGCGAGCACGGCCTCGGAAGGATCGCTGGGGGTGGTGAGCCGCTTGTGGATCGCCATTCGGCCGCCGGTGGCGTTGCTCAATGCGAAGTCTGTGAAGGTGCCGCCGATATCGACGCCGATCCGGTACATTCCCGTCCTTTCGATTCTCTGTTGCGGGCAGACACTTGCATGCCGCGATGGACATGAAAACTAGCAGCAGGAGCGCAGTGGCATTGCAGCATCAGGTGGGCTGAACCCGACGCCCGCTCTTGTCCGTCGCGAGGTTCGCGAAAGCCTCCGTGTGCGCAGCAAGCAAGCTGTTGCAGCGGAATGGTTAACTCGCCTAGAAAAGCGAACTCCGGGGCCGTCTGAATGAATCTTCGCCAAATCGAGACTTTCGCTGCAGTGATGAGTTGTGGCAGTGCCTCCCGTGCCGCGGAGGTGCTTGGCGTTACGCAGCCGGCCGTCAGCCGGACCATCGTCGAGTTCGAGCGCGCGGTTGGTTTTTCGCTCTTCGCGCGGATCAGCAATCGCCTCGTCGCCACGCCCGAGGCGCGCCTCCTCTACAACGATGTCCAGGCCGCCTTCCACGGCATCGACAAGATCCGCGCGGCGGCGGCCCGCATTCGCGATCACGGCTCGGGCGAGATCAAGGTGGCGTCGCTCTCGTCGCTCGGGCAGTCCGTGGTGTCGATGGCCGTCGGGCTGTTCCGCAAGCGTCGACCGGACACGCGGATAACATATCTCGTCCTGCCGTCGCGAGACGTGCGCGATCTCGTTGCCTCCGGGCGGTACGACGTTGGCATTGCGGCCGACGAGATCGACACGACCGGTGTCGCGAGCCAGGTTTTCATGTCGTGTGTGAGCCTCTGCGCGATGCCGAAGGGGCATCCGCTCTCGGCTAAGAAAGTCATCACACCGCGGGACCTGGATGGCCTGCCGCTCGTGGCCTACTTGCCGGAGGATCGCTCGCGGCAGCGGCTCGACAAACTATTGGAGGAGGTCGGCGCGAAGCCGGAGATCGTCGTCGAGACCATCTACGGAGCGACGGCCCTTGCACTCGTGTCGGAAGGCATCGGCGTGACGCTGATCAGCGAGCCTTCGATAGGCGGCTGCGATCGTTCGAAGATCGTGTTTCGACCGTTCGAGCCGCTGGTGCAGGTCCGCAGCCTCTTGATCCTTCCGTCCGACCGTCCGAAGTCGCAACTCGTGCGTGACTTCATCGACGCCCTGGTGCATGCGCGCGACAACTACAATGTGCCGATGACGAGCGCCCGCCATAAGGTTTGATCATGCATCCATGCTCGGGCCTCTATTGTGAGGCGCGGCAAGTGCGATATCATTGGTGCACCGAAACAGGACGACGGCCGCATCTTCAGGGCTGGAACGACCGTCGTGTCCGAAATTGTCTGTTATATATCAGCCGCTTGAGAAATTCGGCGTACTGTGACGGAAGTTCCGTGGAATGATGCCGGTGCTCCCGGTCCTTGGGTATCCGCCGGCACCATTCGCTCCAGCCGCGCAGGCCCTCGATTGAGATGATCGGGGCGGTAGCTGGGTCGTGAGCCGCAGCATCAGGCTGTAATTCATCGGGCCCTCAAATGACACGCGCTGCGCGCGACTGCTCGCGATGTCGGCCCGCAGCCCTCATGGAATGCACGTCTACTCGAGCGAAAGGGCGGCTGTCGTGATGGACAGCCAGGAAGAGGATAAGGCAACCGGATCGATGACGGAGCGTGGTCGTCAGCCCGAGACTGCAATCGCGCCTGAGATCACGGGCAGCGACGCGACGCTTTCTTCCGAAACCGGCGAGACGATACTCTTCGGCCCATTTGTTCTGAAGCCGGCCCAGCGTCAGCTCCTGCTGGAGGACACGCCGATCCAGCTCGGCAGTCGCGCGCTCGATATTCTGTGCCTGCTCGTCGAGCGCGCGGGCCAGATCGTGAGCAAGGACGAGATCCTCGCGCGGGTCTGGCCCAAGACCTATATCGCCGACGGAAATCTTCGTGTGCACGTCGCGGGCCTTCGCAAGGCGCTCGGGGATGGGCGTGACGGCCAGCGCTACATCGTCAATGTGCCGAACCGCGGCTACAGCTTCGTCGAGTCCGTCCAGCGTGGCGCGGATGAGGGCCCGCATGAGGCGGCGCCGCCGAAATTCGTCCAGTCCGCGTCGCGGACTTTGCCGGTTCTGCAGAGCCGTGTCATCGGACGGGATCAGGCCGGTGAGGCCCTGCGCGAGCAAGTCATGCAGAGGCGCCTCGTGACCGTGGTCGGCACAGGCGGCGTCGGCAAGACGACGCTTGCCGTTTCAACGGCGACGCGGCTGCTCGATGAGCCCCGGTTCGCCGGCTGGCGAGGCGCGTACTTCGTCGATCTGGCTTCGCTCGCCGACGCGCGACTGGTGCCGAGCGCTCTCGCATCGGCGCTCGGCGTGGCCACCGTGGCTGATGCCTCCTTGGCGAACGTCGTTGCTCATCTGCAGGACAAGGAGCTGCTCGTATTGTTCGACAATTGCGAGCACGTGATCGCCGCCGTTGCGCAAATTGCGGATGCCATACTTCGCGAAGCCCCCAAGGTCCACATTCTGGCGACGAGCCGGGAGCCACTGCGTATCGAAGGCGAATGGGTGCATCATCTCCAGCCGCTCGCCATGCCGCCGACCACGTCGGACCTCACATCGGACGAGGCCTTCGCATATCCAGCCGTCGAGCTGTTCATCGAGCGCGCCAATGCCCGCACCGAGGCCTCTGTGCTTCGTGACGAGGATATCGGCTCCGTCATCGAGATCTGCCGGCGCCTCGATGGCATTCCGCTCGCACTAGAGCTTGCCGCAGGTCGGGTCGACGTATTCGGCGTCCGCGGACTGGCTGCGGCGCTGGACAGCCTCTTTGCGGTCCTCACGAAGGGGCGTCGCACGGCTCTGCCACGTCACCAAACCCTGTTTGCGACGCTCGACTGGAGTTTCAACCTGCTCGAGCCGCGGGACCGCATTCTGCTTCAGAGACTGTCCGTATTTTCCGGCACGTTCACCCTGGGGTCGGCCTCAGCCGTCGCGGCATGGGGCGAGCTCAGCGCAATGGATGTCGTCGAAGGGATCTCCGAGCTCGTATCGCAGTCTCTTGTCTCGGCGGACGTCAGCCGCGACGAGACGTTCTTCCGATTGCTGGAGACGACGCGAGCCTATGCGCGCGAGAAGCACGCTGCCGGTGCGGATGCGGGGCAGCTGGCGAGGCGACATGCCGAGCACTGCCGAGACGTCCTCAATTCCGTCGAGGCTGCATGGGCCACGGATCGGGCTACGAATCCGCCGGAAGAGTATGGCTGGCTGATCGACGACGTACGGGCGGCGCTGAACTGGGCGTTCTCATCCGGTGGCGACATGAGGCTCGGTGTCGGTCTGACGGTCGCTGCCGTGCCCCTGTGGTTTCAATTATCTCTCATCAAAGAATGCCGCGAGCGTGTCGAGCAGGCGCTCTCCGCACTTCACCTCGACAAGGCGCAGAATGATGATGTTGCAATGAAGCTTCACGCGGCGCGCGGTTGGTCGATGATGTATACGAACAGCCGGGCCCGGGAGACCGGCGCCGCCTGGGCAACCGCCTATGATTTCGCCGAGCGTCTCGACAACATCGACTACCGTTTGCGGGCCCTGTGGGGATTGTGGGCGGGCAAAATGAACAACGCCGAGTTCGTGGCGGCGCACGAGCTTGCACATCGCTTTTCGGCGCTCGCCCCGCAGTCAACCGATTACACCGACCGTGCCATCGGCGATCGGATGATGGGGGCAGCGCTTCACTTCCTCGGCGATCAGCCGGCGTCGCGTCTCCACATTGAGCGAATGCTCGCCGACTATACGGCGCCGGCACGTCGGTGGCATGTGGTCCGCTACCAGTTCGACCCACGCGTGACTGCCAAGATCACGCTCGCGCGCGTGCTTTGGCTCCAGGGCTCGGCGGACCAAGCAATATCTGTGGTGGACTCGGGCGTAGATGAGGCCCAGTCAATCGATCACACGCTCTCGCTCTGCAATTCGACTGCCCAAGCGGCGTGTCCGGTTGCACTTCTGGCCGGTGATCTCGATAGGGCCGAGCGCTTCAATGGTATTCTTCTGCGCGAGACGGCCCGTCACGGTCTCGATATCTGGCACCTCTACGCCAAAGGCTACCGCGGCCAGATCCTCCTCGAAAGGGGAGATGTCGATGGCGGGCTGCCTCTCGTTCACGAGGCGGTGGACGAGCTACGCAAGGCGCGCTTCGTCCAATACTACACCGCCTTCCTCGTCGTGCTCGCAAAGGGTCTTGGAGTAGCTGGCCGGGGCGCGGAAGCTCTCGCGGCGATCGATGAAGCGCTCGCTCAATCCGAGGGAACGAGCGAGCGATGGGCCACGGCCGAGATGCTGCGGGTGAAGGGCGAGATCGTTTGGGCCATGCACGGGGCGACGGAGGCTGCTGCCGCCGAGGAGCATTTTAAAGAGTCGCTTGCGCTGGCGCGCGGTCAGCGGGCCCTGGCGTGGCAACTGCGAACGGCGACGAGCCAGGCGCGCCTATGGTTCGCTCAATCGCGCGCGGATGAGGCGAGGGCCTTGCTTGCACCGATCTATGCCGAGTTCCGCGAGGGGTTCGATACGCCTGACCTCATGTCTGCACGGGAATTACTCGACGCGCTCTAGCCGGCTTAGGCGATCTATTAGCGACCGAACTCGACAATATAGGGTGTGCCGGCTCGCGTGATGCGCGCTCGCGAGATCGGCACGGCATAGCTCGCAAAATCGCTGATCTGGCCGGCTTCGCTGATCGTGAGCTCGTTGACGGACTGGATGATGTCTTGAGCGCGCAATCCGGAGGCGTGGGCTGGTCCATCCGGCTCCACGCCCGTGACGACAGCGCCGCGCACCTGACCATACAGCGGCGAGCGCGGTCCGATGCTCGTGACTGTTAGGCCACCAAGCCCGTTCACATCGCGCGAGACCGTGATGGCCGGCGGGTCCGTGAGCTGGTCGGTCACCGTAAGCCGCAGCTTCTGCGTTCCCGTGGGCTTCACGAAATCGATCTCGAGCTCGTCGCCGACGACGGCGCTACCGAAGTGAGCAATGAAGTCATTGGAATTGCGCACCGGAAAACCATTGACGGCAACAATGATGCAGCCCGGCTTGACGCCCGCAACGTCCGCCGGTGAGCCGGGCGCCACCCGCGAGACAAGCGCCGCGCGCCGGTTCGGCAGGTTGTGCTGTTTCGCCAGTGCCGGTGAGAGGTCGGTTGTCTCGAAGCCGAGCGAGCCGCGGCGCATGCGCCCGTGCTTGTAGAGCTGATAGCCGACACGGCGCGCCATGTTGATCGGAATGGCGAAGGCAATGCCGACGGAGCCGCCGCCCTGGCGGCCTACGGCGGTGTTGATGCCGACGAGTTCGCCGTCGAGATTGACGAGGGCGCCGCCGGAGTTGCCCGGGTTCACCGCTGCATCGACCTGGATGAAACTCTCGTAGATGTCATAGCCGATGCCTGAGCGCTTCAAGCCGCTGACGATGCCGGCACTGGCGCTGCCCTCGAGGCCGAACGGATTGCCGATCGCGATCACGAAGTCGCCGACGCGCAGTTGTGACGAGTTGCCGATCGGCATGGGTGTGAGGTCTTTGAGATCGATCTTGATCATGGCGACATCGGTGCCGGAATCGACGCCGATCAGCCTTGCGGGTGTCTCCCGGCCATCATGAAGCCCGACTTCGATCGTCACCGCATCGCGGACTACATGATGGTTCGTCGCGATAAGCCCGAGCTCGGCATTGACGATCACACCGGACCCGCCCGACCGGAATGGGCGCCGCGTCGGCTCGGCTGGCGGATCTCCCTGGCGCAATTGAACAGGCACGAGCGTTTCGCCCGTCACTCTGATGCTCACGACTGCGGGCAGCGCGCGCTCGATGAGCTGGGCGAAGCTGACCATCGGCAGTGGTAGCGCTGCAGGACGTGCCGACTTGTTTTCCGTCGGCGATGGCTCGCTGGCCATGGCGACGCAAGAGAAACCGAGTACACCTAGAGTGGCCGCGATGGGCGCAAATAGCTTCGAATGCAGCATTTCCGTGCTCCTCGCGCTCATTGCTTCAGAAGGTGCTCATGATCATCTTTGATTGCATTCACGAGTGAGCGCCGGACACGCGACGGAGAACGCGCATCCGGCACTCATCGGCGTCACTGCTTGGGAACCGCGACGACTGGCGGCAGCATGCCTTCCGAGCGCACCTTGCTAATGAAGGCCTTGCTGTCAAACTGGGTCGGAACAGAAGCGCCCTCGGCGCGGAGCTTCTCGAAGAATTCTTCTGCGCTGAGCGGCTTGGAGCTGCTCGCGCCGTCGAGCTGCAGCTGGTCGAAGAACTTGCGGGCATCGAAGTTGGCGGGCATCGACGCGCCTTCGGCCTCAAAGCGCTCGAAGAACTTGCGTGCGTCGAAGCTGCCGGACTGCGCAACGGCCGCGCCGGTCGACAGAGCGATGATCACACTGGCGATGATGGCTGACGACTTCATGGGAGTATCCCTTCCTTGCAGGGCACTCGAAACTCGATCGCTCGAGTGCACGTTTGGGCTCATGTGCAGCACCGCATCCCGGTGCCCCATCAGAGCTAATGCGCAACCATGTTCATCGCCAGTTAGGTGTCGCAGGCTTTGGCAAAGCCTTGTTAAAGCGCGTAACGTCGTGTGTTGCGCGCGTTTAGCGCAGTAACCACGTACGGCGCGATCATCGAGCGGCGCGCCTCTCGGATGTCTCGATCAGACTTGAGTTTTTCGCGATTTCACCATCACGTCGGCGCGTGCAGAACGCTGCGCTACGGTTATCCAGACAACGTTTAGCGCTGTTCTGCATCCCTTTACTCGCGATCCTCGCGCCCGATCTCTAACTTCATTGCAGCACACGTCAGATGCGGCTGCTTTGACGGTATGTGGAGGATTGCACCATGAACGCAACTCACCAGGAAGCTTTCGAGTACGCCGGCAGAAGTAGCGGCGGCCGAATTCACGATCAGGATGTCTACGCGGTGCTGCTCGGCATGGCCGGACATGATCTGCGCCAGCCACTGCAGGTTCTCCAATCGACACACGATTGGCTGGAGCATCATTTCGGGCAGGACAAGGCGCAGGCGCAGTTCGCCCGTGGTCAGCGCGCGATCCGCCTCATCGCGGAGCAGCTCGATCGCCTCGTCTCGGTCATGCGTCTTTATGAGCAGACCTCGAATATGGAGTCCGCCGAGGTAGCGCTCGGTCCGATCCTGAGCGGGATCGCTGCCGAGAACCGTGATCTGGCTCTTGCCCGTGACGTCGAGCTTCGGGTCCGCCCGACCCGCGCCGTCGTTGTGAGCAACGAGGTCGTCCTCGAGGGCATCGTGCGGAACCTCGTGCGCAACGCCATAAAGTATACGCCGGCGGGCCACGAGGTCCTGATCGGATGCCGCCGCTCCGGCCGGAATGTCCGTATCGATATCTGCGACACAGGGATAGGGATCGCCCCCCATCAGGTTCCGCGGGCTTTCGAGGCTTTCAAGCGGCTCGACAGCGCCACCTCCGACGGGCTCGGCCTTGGCCTTTACGTCGTGCGTCGGGCCGTGGCGCTGCTCGGCCATCGCATCGAGGTTCGCTCGGAGGTTGGCCGGGGTTCGCGGTTCTCGATCGTCGTGCAACGCGCAGATGGGTGAGCGGGTTTGGCTGCAAAGGCTCCGGCGGCGCTGGCCCTAGCAAGAATTTACATCGCCTAACTGGCACGGACAGGCTCGGTAAGCATCAATCAAGCCGATCAAATGCCAGCAGGATTCACCAGCGAATGCCGAATTCATTGAACATGCAGACGGGAGCGCGGAACGGCAAAACCGCGATCGTAACGGGCGCAACGCGGGGCATTGGCGCAGCTATCGCGCGCCGCCTGGCCTTGGATGGTTTCTCGGTTGTCCTGACGTTCGTTCAGGACGGGGCGGCAGCCGATGCACAGGTTGCGGGCATCAGAGCGGCAGGCGGCCGCGCGACGGCCGTGCAGGCGGATGTGAGCGACGCCGATCGTTTCGAGCAATTGTTCGATGAGGCGGAGGCGGCATACGGCGGCAGCGATGTCCTGGTGAACAATGCCGGTGTCATGATGCTGTCGACGATCGTGGAGGCTACGGATGACCATTTCGATCAGCAGGTGGCCGTCAATCTGCACGGCGCTTTCAACGGCATGCGGGAGGCCGGCAAGCGCCTACGCCCGGGCGGTCGGATCATCAGCATTTCGTCGAGCATCGTCGGCCTCTATCTGCCGACGTTCGGCATCTACGCGGCAACCAAATCGGCGATCGAAGCCATGACGCGCATTCTGGCAAAGGAGCTGCGGGGCAAGAGCATCACGGTGAACGCCGTCGCGCCTGGCCCCGTCGCGATCGACACGATGCTCAATGGTCAATCGCCTGAAGTCGTCGAGCAACTGAACCAGTTGGAGCTGTCCAAACGATTGAGCGAAGTCGAGGACATCGCGTCGGTGGTCTCATTCCTCGCCGGGTCTCAGGGAGGTTGGATCAACGGCCAGGTGCTGAGGGCCGACGGCGGGCTCGTCTAGGCGAGCGAATGACAGTCGAAGCAAAAAAGGAGTGATCATAGCCATGTCTCAAGACGCACATCACGCCGAACCATGGCCATCTGCTGCAGCGCCTGCGCGCGTGACACGCCGTGCCGCGTTGCAGGCTGCTGCCAGCGCCATGGCATTGGCAGGCGCATCGAGCACGCCATCGCAAGCTCAGCAGGCTCAGCCCGCGCCAGCGGCGGCCGCTGCCCCAGAGCAGGTCACCATACGCCTCATCGTGAACGGGCAGCCGCGGACGCTTTCGGTCGATCCGCGCCAGTCCATCCTCGATGTCCTGCGCGAAAGCCTCAACCTGACGGGCACGAAGAAGGGCTGCAACGCCGGAGCCTGCGGCGCCTGCACCGTTCTGCTGGATGGCCGTCGCATCAACTCCTGCCTCGCGCTCGCGGCCATGCACGACGGCGCCGAGATCACGACGATCGAAGGCCTCGCCGAAGGTGACAAGCTGCATCCTTTGCAGCAGGCCTTCATCGAGCATGAAGGCTTCCAGTGCGGATACTGTACGCCCGGCCAGATCATGTCCGGCGTTGCCTGTATCGCCGAAGGCCATGCCCACTCGCCTGAGCAGATCAAAGCCTGGATGAGCGGCAACATCTGTCGATGCGGCGCCTATGCGGGCATCGTCGAGGCGATCACCGAAGTCGCGAAGGAGGGCAAGCTATGATCCCCTTCAGCTTGGAGAGATCCTCGAGCGTCGGCGAAGCTATTGCCGCGGCGACGGCCGGTGGTCGCTATATCGCGGGCGGTACGACACTGGTCGATCTCATGCGCGACGAGGTCGAGCGGCCCGGTCGGCTGGTCGATATCAACGCGCTACCCTTGAAGCGTCTTCAGACCGAGGGCGATACGCTCGTCATCGGCGCGCTCGTCACGATGTCGGATTGCGCTGCGCACGCGGACGTGCAGCGCCTGCAGCCGGTGATCTCGGAGTCCCTCGTGGAAGGTGCCTCGCCGCAGTTGCGGAACCTCGCGACGATCGGCGGCAACCTGCTGCAGCGCGTGCGTTGCCCGTATTTCCGAATGCTCGATGCGGCCTGCAACAAGCGCGATCCGAACTCGGGATGCTCGGCGATCGACGGATACAATGGCGGGCACGCCATACTCGGAACGAGCAGCGCCTGCATCGCGGTGCATCCGTCGGATCTCGCAGTCGCCCTCATTGCACTGGACGCCACGATGCGCGTGCGCGGGCCAAATGGCGAACGGACTTTTCCAGTGGAAGAGCTGTTCCGCCTGCCGGGTGCCACGCCGCACATCGAGCACAGGCTGCAGCCCGGCGAGCTGATCATCGATGTGCGCGTGCCGGGCGGTCGCTATGCGCGACGGGCTCGCTATCTCAAGGTGCGCGATCGCTCGTCCTATGAGTTCGCTGTGGTCTCGGCCGCGGCAGCACTCGACATCGAGAATGGCACCATCCGCGAAGCGCGCATTGCTTGCGGCGGCGTCGGCACCATGCCTTGGCGCATGCGCGCGAGTGAAAAGGCCCTGGCCGGTAAGCCGGCTGATCGTGCGACGTTCGAGCAGGCTGCGGGTCTGTCGCTCGCTGGTGCTCAAGCCAGATCCGGCAATGCCTTCAAGATGGAGCTCCTGCCCGCCACCATCGTTCGGGCCCTCGAACTCGCGAGAGACGTGTCATGAACCTGCAAGCAATCGGAAAACCGCTGGCCCGTGTCGATGGTCGCGCGAAGGTGACGGGCGCGGCTCACTATGCGGCCGAGTTCAATCAGCCCAATCAGGCCTATGCCGTCATCGTTTCGAGCAGCGTCGGTCTCGGTCGGATCGCCAGCATCGATACGGCGGCAGTGTTGCGGCTGCCGGGCGTCCTCGCGGTCGTGAGCCATCTCAATGCGCCGCGCCTTGCGTACAATCCGCATAAAGGTGGCATCGATCCGCCTGTTGGCGAGCGCCTGCATATGCTGCAGGACGATTTGGTGCGCTTCTACGGTCAACCCGTCGCGATCGTCGTCGCCGATACGCTAGATCGTGCTGAACGCGCTGCGGCTGCGCTGCGCGTTACGTATGAAGCTCGCAAACCGGTCGTCGACCCGCGCGACAAGCAGGCTGAGCCTATTGCCCCAGCCACATACGGCCGTCTGGAAGCGGACACCGTGCGCGGTGATCCCGAGGCGGCGATGGCGGCGGCAGCCGTGTCCGTCGATGTAAGCACGGACATCGGTCGCCAGAATCATCATCCCATGGAGCCGCACGCGACGATTGCGGCATGGAAGGGTGATCAGCTCACGCTTTGGAGCAAGAGCCAGTACGTCGCCAACGAGCAGGCCGAGATCGCAGCGGTCTTCGGCATCCCGCAGCAGAATGTGCGCGTCATCTGCCCGTTCATCGGCGGTGCTTTCGGCACGAGCCTGCGTACGTGGCCGCACGTGACACTGGCGGCGATAGCGAGCCGGCAGGTCGGCCGACCCGTGAAGCTCGTCCTCACGCGGCGCCAGATGTCCTATACGACCGGGCATCGGCCGCGGACGCTGCAGCGCATGGTCATTGGCGCAACGCGTGACGGCCGCTTGACCAGCATCATTCATGAAGGCATGGGCGAGACGAGCCGCTACGAGAACTTCGTCGAGTCGCTGACGTCCGGCACGGATTTCATGTACTCGTGCCCCAATGTACGTACGCGCTATCGTCTCGTGCCGCTCGACATCGGAACGCCCACCTACATGCGCGGTCCCGGCGAATCGAGCGGTATGTATGCGCTTGAAACGGCGATGGATGAGTTGGCTTACAAGCTCGGCATGGACCCGATCGAGCTTCGTCGGCGCAATGAGCCGACGATGGACGAGAGTATAAAGGTGCCGTTCTCGAGCCGCTCGCTCATGCAGTGCTATGCGGCGGGGGCAGAGCGGTTCGGTTGGGCAAAGCGCACGCCCGAGCCCAAGTCCATGCGTGATGGCCGGCTGCTGATCGGCATGGGCACGGCAACGGCGACCTATCCGGCGCTGCAGTTCCCGTCGAGTGCGCGCGCGCGTCTCCTCGCGGACGGTTCGGCTGAAATCGAGGTTGCCGCCAGTGACATGGGGCCAGGCACATACACCTCGATGACGCAGGTCGCCGCCGAGATACTTGGTCTTGCTGTTGGCCGCGTGAAATTCAGTCTCGGAAACTCGGATTTCCCTCCTGCGCCGCCGCACGGGGGATCGCAGACCATGGCCGCGGTCGGGTCGGCCATTCGTGCGGCCTGCCTGGCGGTGCAGGACATGCTGGTCGAGCGTGCCGTCGCCAATCCGCGCTCACCGATGCACAATGCCGGAATGGATGCACTCGAATGGGTCGAGGGCCATCTGCGCCGAAAGGGCGGTATTTCCGCCGAGCAGTCCTATGCCGAGATCATCGCGGCGGCCGGCGGTGCGCCGATCGAGGCGACTGTCAGCGTCGAGCGTGATCCGGAAATCGCGGCCAAGTACTCGATGCACGCCTTTGGCGCGGTTTTCGTCGAGATTTCCGTCGATCCGGATGTCGGTCTCGCGCGCGTGAGGCGGGCGCTTGGCGTCTATGGTGCCGGGCGCATCGTCAATCCGCGATTGGCGAGAAGCCAGTGCCTCGGCGGCATGATCGGCGGCATCGGCATGGCGCTCATGGAGCACACCTCGCTCGATGCGCGTGACGGGCGGCCGGTCAACGCGCACATGGCCGAGTATCTGCTGCCGGTGAACCTCGATATCCCGCAGCTCGATGTTCACTTCGTCGATGAGGTCGACCCATACGTCAATCCGCTCGGCGTGAAAGGTCTCGGCGAGATCTCGCTCGTCGGTATGGCGCCGGCCATATCGAACGCCGTGTTCCACGCAACGGGGCGGCGCATCCACGAGCTGCCGATCCGCATCGAGCACCTACTCAAGCTTTAGGGTGTCGAAGCGCATTGTTGAGGTCATGAGCAAGAACGGCCGGAGGGGGCTCGCCTCTCCGGCCGTTTCACGCCTTGCCAGCGCTGGAATCGGGTCTTAGCCTGCGACGATGAGATGGAAGTTGCTCATGAGGTCGCCATGCAGAAGCGCAAACTTGGACGGAGCAAGCTCGAGATCGCACCGCTCGTTTTCGGCGGGAATGTCTTCGGCTGGACAGTGGACGAGAAGAACTCGTTCGCCCTGCTCGATGCCTTTGTCGATGCCGGATTCAACTGCGTCGATACGGCGGATGTGTACTCACGCTGGGCGCAGGGCAACAAGGGCGGCGAGAGCGAAGCGATTATCGGTAAGTGGTTCAAGGCGAGCGGGAAGCGTGAGAAGGTGATCCTCGCCACCAAGTGCGGAAACGAGATGGCGCCTGACAAGAAGGGGCTCTCGAAGGCCTACATCGTGCGCGCCGTCGAGGACTCGCTGAAGCGCCTGCAGACCGAGTACATCGATCTCTACCAGTCGCATCGTGATGATCCCGCGACGCCGCTCGAGGAGACGATGGCGGCTCAAGCCGAGCTGATCAAGGCCGGCAAGGTGCGCGTCGTCGGCGCTTCGAACTACAACGCGGATCGCCTGAAGGCGGCGTTGGCCGCTTGCGCCAAGGCGGATATTCCGCGCTATGAGACGCTGCAGCCGAACTACAACCTTGCTGACCGGGGCGAGTTCGAAGGTGCGCTGCAGGATTTGTGCGTTGCCGAAGGCATCAGCGTGATTCCCTACTATTCGCTGGCGAGCGGCTTTCTCACGGGTAAGTACCGCTCGGATGCCGATCTCGGCCAGCGGGCGCGTGCGGGCGGCGTGAAGAAGCATCTGACGCCGCGCGGCTTCGGCATTCTGAAGGCGCTCGATGCCGTTGCCGAAGCACATGACGCGACGCCGGCGCAGGTCGCGCTCGCATGGCTCCTCGCGCAGCCGGCCATCGCGGCGCCGATTGCGAGTGCGACGACGACGGCGCAGCTCGCCGAGATCTTGAAATGTGCCGACGTGAAGCTCAGCAAGGACGACGTTGCCGCACTCTCCAAGGCGAGTGCCTGAGACGCGGAGAGCCTCGCCTGTCACGCGTGTCCCTGTGGTCTCGACCGGGTGTTGCTCCCCCCGTCGCCAGCGCGTGCCACCGGCCGGAATGATCCGCACACGCAGTGCGCGAGGGAGCGGTGAATGTTGCGCCCGTCAAGCCGGATGAACGCCGTGGCGTGTTGCTGCCGACGGGATTGCGGTTGACTGATGGAAGCGCAATACTGCGTTGCCTAACCACAAGAAGTTTCGGGAGAAGACGCCTATGAGACTATCAGGAATTGCGTCCGCGGCTGCCGCGGTCGCTCTGGCCGTGTGCGCGATCGCACAACCCACAGAGGTAAGCGCTCAGACGACGCAAAAGCTCCGCTTCCAGGCGAGCTTCCCGCCGTCGAGCATGATCTTCGACAACCTCAAGTACTTCGCCGACCGGGTCAAAGTGATGTCGGGCGGACGCCTCGAGATCGAGGTACTGCCGGCCGGCACGGTCGTCCCGGCCTTCGAGGTTCTCGACGCCGTCCATAAGAAGGTCATCGACGGTGGTCACACCGCCGCGGCCTACTGGGTCGGCAAGCACAGGGCTGCCACTCTGTTCGGACCGGCGCCCGGCGGCCCCTTCGGCATGGACATGACCGATTACATGGGCTGGATCCATGATGGTGGCGGCCTGGAGCTCTATCGCGAGCTCTATCAGGAGCAGCTCAAGCGCGATGTCGTGCCCATTCCACTGACGTCGGTGGCCAACCAGGTGCTTGGCTGGTTCAGAAAGCCTGTGAAGAGCTGGGAGGATCTCAGAGGTCGCAAGTGTCGCGAGACGGGCGTGACAGCCGAGGTCTTCAGCAAATCAGGCATGGCGACCGTGAACCTCCCTGGCGGTGAAATCGTGCCGGCAGGCGAGCGCGGCGTCATCGATTGCGGCGAGTGGGTCGGCCCGGCCGAGGATATGAAGATCGGCTTCCAGTCGGTGTTCAAGCATTTCTATATGCCGTCGACGCACGAGCCCGCCACCGTGCTCGAGCTGCTGATCAACGCCGATGTCTGGAAGGGTCTCGGACCGGATCTGCAGGCGATTGTCGTTGCGGCGACCTGGGAGTCCACCTTCCGCTCGCAGACGATCATGAACAAGGCGAATGCAGTTGCCCTCAAAGAGCTGCGCGAGAAGCATGGCGTAACGATTGAGCGCACGCCAGACGACATCCTGCGCAAGGTACTTGAGGCTTGGGACGAGATCGCCAAGGACAACGCGGCGAAGAACCCCTTCTTCAAGAAGGTTCTCGACTCGCAGCGCGAGTATGCCTCGCAGGTCGTGCCCGGGCGGCGTGATGTGATCCCGCCCTACTCGGCTGGTGCCGACTGGTACTGGCCCGCCAAGAAGTAATGCTCTGACGCGGATTGGAAGGGGCTGTGCTTGGCACAGCCCCTTTTTGTCACAATCAAAAACGAGGTCAATTCACATGACCAGTGAGTCAGCGACGGACCGGTCGCGACAACCCTCGCCCGGCTATCTCGCCATCATTCGTACCATTGATGGCATCACGACCTGGACGGGCTACGTCTTCACGATCCTGATCGCACCGCTGGTCATCGCCAACGTCATCGAAGTCTTCATGCGTTACGTGATGTTGGCGCCGACATCCTGGGCGCTCGACGTGACCACCATGTCGTTCGGTGCGCTGTTCATGCTGGGAGCGGCCTTTGCTCTGCTCAAAGGGGCTCATGTTCGCACGGATATGCTCTGGGAGAAGTTCTCCGATCGCAAGAAGGGTGTCATCGACAGCGTTGCCTACGTCGTCTTCTTTCTGCCGTCGATGGCCGTGCTGTTCGCGATCTCGATTGACGACTTTTTTTATTCGATGTCGATCGACGAGAGGTCGACATCAAGCCTGTGGCAGCCAGCGGTCTGGCCGCTCCGGGCGGTCATCCCGATCACTGCCGCGCTACTTTTCATCCAGGGCATATCCGAACTCATGAAGAGCCTGTGGGCGGCGCGCACGGGCCAGGTGCTTACGCAGCACGAGAAGATCGAGGTCTGACGCGCGATGAGCACCAATGAAATTCTCGGGCTCATCATGCTCTTTGGCATGGTCGGCGTCATCTTCATCGGCTTTCCGATCTCGTTCACGCTGCTGTTCCTGGCCTTTGTATTCGGCTCGATCGGCATCGGAGCGGATCAGACCTTCAATCTCGCCTACCTTCAGATCTGGGGCACCATGAAGGAGGACATCCTCCCGGCTGTGCCGCTGTTCATTTTCATGGGCTACATGACCGAGCAAGCCGGTCTCATGGAGCGCCTGTTCGTGGCGCTGCGGCATCTGCTGGCACCCGTGCGCGGCTCGCTCTATCTCGCCGTGATCCTCACTGCGACGATCTTCGCCATGGCGACCGGCATCGTTGGCGCAGCAGTCACGGTGCTCGGGATCATGGCGGGCCCGATCATGATCAAGGCGGGGTACGACGCGCGGCTTTCGGCGGGTGCCATCGCAGCTGGCGGTACGCTCGGCATTCTCATTCCGCCAAGCGTGATGCTCGTGGTCATGGGGCCGACCATGGGCATCCCGGTCAATATGCTGTACTCGGCCGCGATCGGGCCTGGCTTCCTGCTGGCTGGTTCCTACATCATCTACAGCATGGTGCGCAGCTTCTGGAATCCTGCTCTCGGCCCTCCGGTGCCTATGGAGGAGCGTGCCCACGACTTCGGGCTTGTCATCAAAGAGTTCCTGCTGGGCGTTGTGCCGCTTGCGGGGCTCATTGGCTTCACGCTCGGAACGATCCTCGCAGGGTTGGCGACGCCGACGGAAGCGGCCTCGTGCGGTGCTTTCGGCGCGACGCTTCTTGCGTTGCTCTACGGGAAACTCACGCGGACCGCGCTGTTCAATGCTGCGGTGAACACCATGGTCACGTCGAGCATGGTGCTGCTGCTCGCCGTGTCCTCCAACGTCTTCGGCGCGGTGTTCACCCAGCTCGGCACGGCGAGCGTCATCACGAAGACATTGGTCGGACTGCCGATCGCGGACATCTGGAAGCTGTCGCTGATCATGTTCCTGATCTTCGTACTCGGCTGGCCGTTCGAGTGGCCCGCCGTCGTGCTGGTCTTCCTGCCGATCTTCCTGCCGGTCGTGGAGAATCTCCAGCTCGGCATGACCAAGTTCGAGATGCTCGTGTGGTTCGGCGCGCTGGTGGCGGTCAATCTGCAGACAGCGTTCCTCAGTCCACCGGTGGCGATGTCTGCCTACTATCTCAAGAACGTCGTTCCGCAGTGGAGCCTCGCGACGATCTACCGAGGCATGGCCGACTACATGATCATTCAGGTTATCGTTTTGATCGCCATCGTCATGTTCCCGAGCATCGCGCTCTGGCTGCCGCTCGCGCTCCGCTAAGCGTTAAAGGAAAAGTCGAAAACGAAAGGGGGCTTCGTCATGAAGCCCCCTTTGCATTTAACCGACGCCTCGTGAGCTATTTGTCGAGCCAAGCCTGTTCCATGCGCCAGCTATTGTAGAGCGAGTTGATGTGGCTGGTGACGCCCTTCACGTGCGGTGCCCAGCACGTCGCTGCCTTGTTGTGCAGGATGATGGGGCGTGCCACATCCTCGACGATCTTGTGCTCGGCCTGCCAGAGGATCTGCTTGCGCTTGGCAGGGTCCGTCTCGCGTGACTGGGCGAAAATGAGAGCGTCCACTTCCTTGTTGCAGTAGCCCGTGTAGTTGCGCTCCGACTCGCACGTGTAGTTCTCGACGAGATTGACGTCGGGATCGTCGACGCCGACGCCGGTCGTGTTAAGGCCGACGGCGTAGTCTTTGCGCGTGACCTTGGCGTGCCAGAGAGGCGTGTCGACATTCTCGAGCTCGCCCTCGATATAGACCGCCTTCATCTGGTCGATGAAGATGACGGCTGGGTCGCGATAGAGCGGAATGTTGCGCGTCGCGACCTTCACCTTGAGTGGCTTACTGGCGTTGTAGCCGAGCTCTTCCATGATCTTGCGCGCCTGGGCGAGGTCCTTGGAGCGGTCGGGATTGTAGCCCGGCAGCTTGGCGAGCTCATCGGGCGGCATCGACCACACACCCTCCGGTCCGGGCAGCATGACCGCGCCGATGGACGACTTGCCCTCGGCGAGGATCGTATTGAAGGCCGCGCGGTCGATGGCCAGCGCCATGGCGAGGCGGATCTTCGGATTGTCGAAGGGTGGCGCCGATGCATTCACGATCATGTTGATCGTGTTGTTCGAGGGTACGAACTGGCAAACGGACTTCGGTGCCTTGGCCTCGACGTCCTTGAGGCCTGCGACCGTTATGTCGGAGACGAAAGTGAGATCGACCTCGCCGGCAATGAAGGCCAGCACGCGTGTCGAGCGGTTGTTGATGATCCGGTAATCGATGCCGTCGAGACGCGGGAAGCCCTTCTTCCAATAGTCGGGATTCTTCGTCAGCTTGATCGAGTCGCCGCGCTTCATCTCGGCGAACTTGAACGGCCCCGTGCCGACGGGGTTCACGCGCATCTGCTTCTGCTCGACATGGCAGGGATAGACAGGCGTGTAGCCGGACGCGAGAAGCGCGAGGAAGCTCGGCTGCGGCGCGTTCAGCTCGAAGGTCACCTCGTGGTCACCCTTGGTCGTGACGCGCTTCAGGTTGTGGTACCAGATCTTGCGCGGGTTCTTGCGGAAGTCCTCCGACTTCACGAGACCCGAGACGAGATCGAACGTGCATTTCACGTCGTTCGCGGTGAAGGCCTTGCCGTCGTGCCACTTCACGCCCTGCTCGAGCTGAAAGGTCAGCTTTGTCTTGCTGTCGTCCCAGGCCCAGCTCTTGCCGAGGTCAGGGACGATCGTGTCGAGGTTCGCCTCGAGCTTCGTCTGGTCGAAGAGCACGAGGTTGTTGAACACGGGCATGAACGGGAACACCGTCGAGATCGTGGCCTCCTCGTGGATCGAGGCGCTCGGGGGCTGGTCCCAGACGTAGGATTTGAGAATGCCGCCCTGTTTCTGTGCGTGGGCGGCGGGGGCGAATAGCAGCGTGGCCAGGGCAAGCGCGAGCGCCCCCCGGCCTCTTGAAGCAGTCATCGTGGCGTTCTCCCAGAATTCCGATCTGACGTCGGCCGTCGTGGCGCCGGGCCATGCGGTAGGGGAAACATAACACGCAATATGCGCACGCCAACACTTCGTGCCGCGCGTTGACGCAGGCTCTGGCTGCATTGCATTCTCCGCGTAGCCGGACACGCCGGCCAAAGCTTTCAGCCCAGGACAGATTTCCGCATGAGCCAAGCCGTCGATCCGATCACGGTCTCCGTGATCCAGCACCGTCTTCGCGCCATCGTCGAGGAAATGGGCGAGGCGATGCTGCGGACCTCCTACTCGCAGATCCTGAACTCCAGCCGCGACTTCTCGACGGCGCTGTGTGATCCCGAGGGGCGGCTCGTTGCCCAGGCCGAGCATGTGCCGATCCATGTCGGCGCGCTGCCCTTCGCGGCAAAGTCCGTCTACGACTTTTTCAAGGGCACGATCCATCCGGGTGACGTTTATCTGCTGAACGATCCCTACCGGGGCGGCAACCATCTCCCGGACCTGACGGCATTCGTGCCGGTCTTCGACGGCGACAAGCTCGTCTACTGGGCGATCAACCGTTCGCACCAGAGTGACATCGGCGGCGCCACGCACGGCGCGTACAACGCGAGCGCCAAGGAGATCTTTCAGGAGGGCATCCGCGTTCCGCCGTTGAAGCTCTACGACCAGGGCGTGCGGCGCGAAGACGTCTACGAGATGATCGTGCTGAATGTGCGTCACCCGCGTGACTTCCGCGGTGATCTCGCGGCCATGATCGGCTCGGCACGGCTCGGCGAGCGGCGCATGAGCGAGCTCATTCGCGAGTTCGGCTCGGAGCAATCGCGTGCGGCAGTGGAGGCCGTGCTCGACGGGGCCGAGCGTCAGGTGCGGGCGATCATTTCCGAGTGGAAGGATGGCGTGTACGAGGGCGAGGCCTTCCTCGATGACGACGGCCACGGGTTCAAGGACGTCTACATCCGCGCAAAGGTGACGAAGCGTGGCAGCGATCTCGATGTCGATCTGACGGAGAGCCATCCGCAGGTAACGGGCTTCATCAACTCGTCCTACGCGAATACGCAGTCGGCCGTCGTGGTCGCGCTCGCCTACCTGATCGATCCCGACACGCCGAAGAACGATGGTGCTTTCCGGCCGCTGAACGTGAAGCTCAAGGAAGGCACGGTGGTGTGTCCCCGTCCCGGCGCGCCGGTGACGCTCTGCACAAACCATTGCGGACAAGAGATCATGGAGGCCATCATCCGTGCGCTCGCGCCGGCCTGTCCTGAGCGTGCCATGGCGGGTTGGGGACGGCGCTTCCGTGTCGCGATCCAAGGCGTAGATCCGCGGACGTCAAAGCCCTTTATCTGGCATCTTTTCCAGGCGAGGCCGGGTGGCGGCGCGTCGTCCGCTGGCGACGGATGGGCTGCAGCGGGCGAATGGCAGGCGGCGGGCGGCATCAAGTTCGGCAGTATCGAAGTGCACGAGGTGCGCTTTCCGTTATTCTTCCGGCGACATGAGTTCCGGCCGGACAGCGGCGGCGATGGCAAGTATCGCGGCGGGCCGGGCGCGGAATTGGAGATGGTCATCGAGACGGAAGTGCCGGCAGTCGGCAATACGGCCGGTGATGGTGTGAAGTACGGCGCGTGCGGGATGATCGGCGGCGAGGACGGCGCGCCGCATAACTATTGGCTCGAGTCGAAGGGCTCGCCCGATCGGCCGCTCAAAACCAAGGAGACAGGCGTGGTGCTGAAGCCCGGCGATGTGCTGCAGGTGCGCTCGGGCGGCGGCGGCGGATGGGGGGCGCCGGAAGAGCGGACGGACGAGGCGCGCGCGCGTGACAAGTCGCTTGGTTTCGTGACGCGGGGACAGTAGCGCATGTATCGCATTGGAATTGATGTCGGCGGCACGTTCACGGATCTCGTGGCTGTCGATGCGGAAGGTCAGGTCAGGATCGCGAAGGCGGCCTCGACGCCGGGCGATCAATCGGTCGGCGTCATGGACGGGCTCGAACGGCTCGCGGAGGCGATCGGCGTCTCGCGCGCCGACATGCTCGCGCAGACGGAGATCATCGTGCACGGCACGACGGTCGCGACGAACGCGCTGCTGGAGCACAAGGGCGCGAAAGTCGCGCTGCTCACGACGGAAGGGCATCGAGACATCGTCGAGATGCGCGAGGGCCTGAAGGACGATCGCTACAACCTGCGTCAGCCGCCGCCGGAGCAGCTCGTGCCGCGCGAGCGACGTCTCGGCGTGCGCGAGCGTATCAGGCCCGATGGGCGCGTGGAGACGGGACTCGATCGTGGATCGTTGGATGCGGCGATCGCGGCGCTGAAGCGCGATGGCGTCGAGGCGGTGGCGGTCTGCTACCTGCACGCGTGGCGGGACGGTGCGCATGAAAAGGCGACGGTGGAGACCGTGAAGGCGGCGCTCGGCGATGCGTATGTGTGCCGCTCGTCGGAGGTGCTACCGCAGATCAAGGAATATGACCGCGTCTGCACGACGATCGTGAATGCGTATGTTGGGCCGGTGTTGGAGCGCTATCTGACGCGGCTAGCCGAGCGGCTCGGCGAGGCGGGCCTCGCGGGGCCGGTGCTCATCATCCAGTCGCATGGCGGCGTCGCGACGATCCCCGATGCTGTGCGGCTTGCGGCGGGCGCGGTGCTCTCGGGACCGGCGGGTGGCGTTGCGGGCAGTCGCTATGCCGCGCAGCTCATGGAGCACGGCGATCTCATTCCGTTCGACATGGGCGGCACGTCGACGGATATCTCGCTCGTCATCGGTGGCGAGGCGGCCATTGCGTCGGATCGGCGCCTCGGCGGGCAGCGGGTGGCGCTGCAGAGCCTCGATATTGCGAGCATCGGCGCGGGTGGCGGTTCCATCGCGGAAGTCGATGCGGGCGGAATTCTGCATGTGGGACCGGAGAGCGCGGGCGCGATGCCGGGGCCGGCGTGCTACGGGCGCGGCGGCACGCGCGCGACGGTGACGGACAGCAATTGCGTGCT
>JAEZAW010000155.1 GCA_023430315.1 Pseudomonadota bacterium
GCGGTGCTCGATACGGTCAAGCAGGCCGGCAAGGAGGCGGGCATTCCCGTGACGGCTCTCGAGATCGAGCACGTCCATCCCTGGGAAGCCATCACCCGCACAGCGGATCAGGAGCATTGCGATCTGATCGTGATGGCCTCTCACGGCCGCCGCGGCATCGCGGGGCTGCTGCTCGGCAGCGAGACGAAGAAGGTGCTCACCCACACCAAGGTCCCGGTGCTGGTCTGGCGCGGCGCATAGCTGGGGCCTTCAGTCCCGGCTTGCCACAGCGCACGCTGCACGTATCCTGGCGCGACGACCGGCGACACCGCCGGCGCATCGTCAGAACGCGCGGCTTCAGCGCGGCACCGGAGGAAGCCCATGCCTGAGAGCGAGCGCTGGAAGCAGCGGCCTGAGAACTCGACCTGGGGGGACTATGGCCCCAATGACCAGCTCGGCCGCATGAACGAGCTCAACGCCGAGCGCCTGAAGGCAGCGGTCTCGGAGGTCAAGGAGGGGCGCGCCTTCTGCCTCTCCATGCCGCTCGACCTGCCGGGCGGTAACGTGCTCAATCCGCGCCGCCATCCGCCGCTGCTGCGGCCCACGGTCCGCAGCGACCGGCCGAACTGGATCTACCGCACGGACTTCGATCACCCGGGACTCACGGACGTCATCAACGACGACATGGTGCTGCTGCACCTGCAGTACTCGACCCAGTGGGACACGTTCGCGCACGTCGGCTCACTGTTCGACGCCGATGGCGACGGCGTTGCCGAGCCCGTGTTCTACAACGGCTTTCGCGCCGCCACGGACATGGTCGGCCCGAGCGATCCCAAGCAGGCGGGCGCCGTTCCCGGCACGTTCGTCGATGCGAAGGCGACGTCGTCCGCAAAGAAGCTCGGCGTCGAGAACATGGCGCAGAAGTGCCTGCAGGGCCGCGGCGTCATGATCGACCTCTTCGCGCACTTCGGACGGCGCAAGCACGCCGTGACGTACGATGATCTCATGCGCGTCATGGCGGCCGACGGCATCAAGGTCGAGCCCGGCGACTTCGTGTGCCTCAGGACCGGCTTCGACGAGGTCATCTTCGAGCAGAAGGGCAAGCCGACCGAGGAGGCCATGCACAAGACCTGCACGGGCCTCGACGGCAGTGACACCAAGCTGCATCAGTGGATCACGGAGTCGAAGCTCGTCGCGCTCATCTCGGACAACTACGCCGTCGAGGTGCACAACGCACCGCTGAAGCCCGGCCAGTGTGCGGCCCTGCCACTGCACCAGCACTGCCTCTTCAAGACCGGCGTCAATCTCGGCGAGATCTGGCGCCTTTCGGAGCTCGCCGACTGGCTGCGCGCCAACAACCGCAGTCGCTTTCTCATGACAGCACCGCCGCTGAACCTGCCCGGTGCTGTCGGCTCGCCGGCCAACGCCATCGCGACGGTGTGAGCCGGCTCCCATGAGCTGGATCACAGGTGTCGGCCTGCTGCCGTTCGGGCGCCATGAGGGCAAGAACACGCTCGACCTCATGAGCGAGGCGGCGGCACTGGCCCTCGACGACGCCGGCCTGAAGCGCGCCGACCTCGACGGCGTGCTTACGGGTTACGCCACGACCATGCCGCACATCATGCTCGCGACGGTGTTCTGCGAGCACTTCGGATTGAGCCCGGCCTATGCGCACGGGTTGCAGGTCGGCGGTGCGACGGGCTTCGCCATGGCCATGCTGGCGCACGAACTGGTTGCGGCAGGACGCCTCGAGCACGTGCTCGTCGTTGCCGGCGAGAACCGCCTGTCCGCCCCCGGCGGTCGCGATAAGGTCGTCGAGACACTCGCGCAGGTCGGTCATCCCGTGCACGAGGTCCCGCTCGGGCCGACCATTCCCGCCTACTACGGTCTCGTCGCCAATCGCTACATGCATGAGCACAAGTTGAGCGAGGCCGATCTCGCCGGGCTTGCCGTGCTCATGCGCGCGAATGCGGCCACGCATCCGGGTGCACAGTTCCGCGAGCCGATCACGGTCGCCGACGTGCTGGCGTCGAAGCCCATTGCGCGGCCACTGAAGCTGCTCGACTGCTGCGCAACCGCCGATGGCGCGGTCGCCTTCATCGTCAGTCGCGAGCGCACGGGCACCGCTGCCGTACGCATCATCGGTGCGGGTCAAGCTCATACGCACCAGCACATCAGCGAGGCGCCGAGCCTCACCGAATTCGGCGCGCGCCTTTCCATGGATCGCGCCATTGCTGCGAGTGGGCGTAAGCTCGCGACGACAGATGCCGACACTCTCGCCATCTACGACAGCTTCACGATCACGCTTGCGATCCTTCTCGAGGAATTGGGTCTCGCCCCGCGCGGGCAGTCATGCAGCATGGCGCGCGAAGGCTATTTCTCGCGCTCGGGTGCGAAGCCGCTCAACACGCATGGTGGCTTGATGAGCTACGGCCATTGCGGCGTCGCGGGTGCACTCGCCCATCTCGTCGAGACGCAACTCCAGATGACGGGGCGCGCCGGTGATCGTCAGGTTGCAGATGCGGGTCTCGCCTTCCTGCATGGCGATGGCGGTGTGATGTCCTCGCACGTCAGCCTGATCATGGAGCGCGTCCAATGAGCAATGGGATGAGCGACGCGATCAGCTATCAGCGCTGCACACCCTGCGGGCACGTCTGGTACTTCGTGCGCAACTTCTGCCCGAAGTGCGGCACACGCGAGCCAACAACCTCGCCCGCATCCGGCGCCGGCATCGTGCACGCCGTGACCATCGTCGATCGCGCACCGACACCGGATATGAAGGCGCTCGCGCCCTACACGCTCGTCATGGTCGATGCCGACGAAGGCTTCCGGCTCATGGCGCATGGCGCACCCGGCCTCGCGATCGGCGATCGCGTCGCTGGAAGCGTCGTCGAACTTGCCGGCCGTCCCATACCTTTCTTCAAGCGCGCCTGAGGTCGCCCATGTCCATCGAAAGCCTGAAGCCGCTGCTAGCCCCGCGCTCCATTGCCGTGCTCGGCGCCTCCGAAAACTCGAACAAGATCGGCGGTCGCCCGCTCGCGTATCTGAAGCGCTTCGGCTTCAAGGGGCCGGTCTGGGCCATCAATCCCACGCGCCCCGAGGTGCAAGGCTACAAGTGCTTTGCGAGCCTCGACGATCTTCCGGACGTGCCGGACGTGGTCGTCGTCGCCGTTCCCGGCGACAATGCCGTCGCCGCCGTCGAAGCCTGCGCAAAGAAAGGCGTGAAGGGCCTCGTCTGCATGACCTCCGGCTTCGGCGAGACGTCCGATCCCGAAGGCAAGGCCAAGGAAGCCCGCATGGTGGCTGCCGCACGCGCTGCCGGCATGCGCATGATCGGCCCGAACACGCAGGGCCTTGCCAACTTCGGCAATGGCGCGGTGACGAGCTTCTCCACCATGTGGATGGAGTCCGAGCCGGTCGATGGGCCTGTCGCGGTCGTCAGCCAGAGTGGCGCGATGAGCGCGGTGCCCGTCGGTCTGCTCTTCGAGCAGGGTCTCGGTGTGCGCTACTCGCTCGCGACCGGCAACGACGCCGATGTCTCCGTTCTGGAGATGGCTGCCGCCGCCGCAAGTGATCCGGCCATCAAGTTGCTGCTCCTCTATATCGAGAGCATCCCGCGTCCTGATCAGCTCGAAACTCTGGCGCGGATCGCGCACGAGCGCGGCGTGTATGTCGTCGCGCTGAAGTCCGGCCGCACGGAAGCCGGTCAGCGCGCCGCACTCTCGCATACCGGTGCCCTCGCCAACGAGGATCGCATCGTCGACGCAGCGCTCGAACGCGTCGGCATCTGGCGCGCACGCAATATCGGCGAGCTGGTGTCGGCAGCGCAGATCTATCTCAAGGGCTGGAAGCCCAAGGGACGCCGCCTCGTCACGATCTCCGGCTCCGGCGCGACCGGCGTCATGAGCGCGGATGAAGCCACCTTCGCAGGCCTCGAAATGGTCCGCCTCGAAGGCCCCGTGCGGCAAAAGCTCGACGCAATCCTCCCCGTATTCGCTTCCGCCGCCAATCCGATCGATCTCACCGCGGCGCTACTCCAGAACAATCGCCTGCTCTCGGACATTCTCCCCGTGCTCGCCAACGAGAATGCCGCCGACAACTTCATGATCGGCTTCCCGATCGCCGGCCAAGGCTATGACGTGCCGACGTTCGCACGCGATACCGCAGCTTTCGCCGAAGCCACGGGCACGCCGGTCGTCGTCTCGGCATGGCAGAAGTCCATCGCCGACGTCTTCAAGCACGCCGGCGTGCCGACCTTTCCGCTCGAAGCCGACGCGATCTCCGCTCTCACGCGCCTCATTGATCATGACGCGCTGGTCGCCCGCGCCAAAGCGCGCCCGGCACCCGGATGGACGCGCTCGAAGGACGGCTCTGAAGCTAAAGGACGCGCGCTCAACGAAGCCGAAAGCCTCGACGTGCTCGTGCACGCCGGCCTCGATGTCGTACCGCACCATCTCTGCCGCACAGCCGCGCAAGCCGCGACCGCGTGGCGCAACCTCGGCGGTCCGGTCGCAGTCAAGGGCTGCTCCGCCGACCTCCCGCACAAGAGCGAGCACGGTCTCGTCCGTCTCGGTCTCGACAACGAGGACGCCGTACGCGCCGCCTTCCGCGATATGGAGGGCGCCATCGCGAAAGCCGGCGCGACCTTCGACGGCGTGATCGTCGCGCGCATGGTGCGCGGACAACGTGAGCTCATGATCGGTGCGCATCGCGATCCCATCTTCGGACCCGTCGTCGTGCACGGCGATGGCGGCAAGTACGTCGAGGCCATGCCGGACGTGCGCCTGCTGCTCCCGCCCTTCACGATCGACGATGCGCTCGCGGCCCTGCGATCCTTGCGCTGCTGGCCTGTGCTCGCTGGAACGCGCGGCGAGCCCGCAGCGGATGTCGCAGCAGTGGCGAAGGCGGCCGTGGCGGTCGGCGAACTGATCAGAAATTCGAGCCCGCGCATTCTGAGCCT
>JAEZAW010000263.1 GCA_023430315.1 Pseudomonadota bacterium
TCGGTCTCGACAGCACACCGTGGGAGGAGACCAGCACGCTCGAGCGCTGCACGCTTGTCCAAAGTCTCGCGCCCCATCTCGGCGAGGCAGGCGGCGCCACGTCCCCCCCACCACCGTCGCGCGCTGCTGGGGCGGAACAAGTCCCAGGAACCCGATCGAGAGCGCGGAGCACCCATCATCTAGTCCACCGCCGGCATCGCTCCGGCGCGCGGTGTGCACCTGCTCGAGTCTCCCCACCTCGATGCCGGTATTTTCCAGGAGCCAGTCTCTAACACCACGGTTGAGACAATTATGGGCTTCCGGATCAAAGGCCACGCTTGGAAAGCGTGCTTCGCCTGTGCTTGCTTCGTCGATAAGAACTACTGGCTCGTCCCCCTCGACACTCAACACACATGCTGCCAGTTCAACCGCAAATGCCCCGTAAGACGGTCGACGTTCGACCATCGGGACAATCCGCTCGGACATGCATTCCCCCGTCGCTGTGCGTGCGGCCCCCCGACCCTCTGCTCAGCACGATGATCTTCCGACAGGAATTTGTCATTTTTCGTACAAGCAGTTTCTCAATGGCCACAATCGCTTCCGGCTGGACACGTCGCAATTCCGCCACGCCTTTTGCTAACGCATTAATGCTCAAAGACTTATCTCGCCTTTGCCCCTATCTCGCCTTTTTGTGTAATCCGATCAATTGTGGCGGCCCCCAGAATTGTTTCACCGCTTAGCACTGAATTCCTATTCCAGCGGCGCCTCGCGCAGGGAAAAGCCGCGCCTTCGGAATCATAAGGGATTGCAAATACGGTGCGTTTGCGAGGCGCGAACGCACGTTCGGCCGCTGCAGGCACAACAACGAATGGGAAGTTCCCGCAGTCCGCGGCCGGAAACTAATGCGTCCAGGGCTCGCGGCGGCCGAACTTGAAATTGTCGGCGTACGATTTGCGAATGGGCTGGCGGGGCTTCGGCTCGCTCAAGCGGAAGGGAATGCCGTTTCGCTCGGCATAAGCGATTGCTTCTTCCTTGGTCTCGAATTCCAGGCGTACCTGCGCGCGGGTGTCCGTCGAACTCGTCCAGCCCATAAGCGGATCGACCTCGCGCGGTGCTTCGCCCTCGAACTCCAGAACCCACTCCTTCGTGCGGGCCTGGCCCGATTGCATGGCCGTTTTAGCAGGACGGTAGATGCGAGCGATCATGAGCGTGCGGATCCGGAAAGGTGCTGAACGGCGATCGACTGAACAGGCGCACGACCGTTAGCACTCTTTAATCGTTCTGAAAATATGGCGCTGGCGCTCAAGCAGGACGCAGCTCGCTTGCCACCAGTGCGGACCATAGCTCCACGCCGTGCGGGATCACCGCGTCATTGAAATCGAAGTGGGGTGAATGGAGGCCGGGATTGGCGCCGGCCTTCTGAGCGCCCAACCAGATATAGGCTCCGGGCACCTCCTGAAGCATGAAGGCGAAATCCTCGGCGGCCATGCTCGGCTTGGCGTCGCGGACGGTCAGAGCCGGCGTGGACGCTGTGATCGTCGCGCGCACAATCTCCGCGGCGTTCCGATCGTTGATGGTCGCCGGGTAGCGGCGCTCGTACCGTGTCTCGGCCGTGCACTCGTAGGCGGCTGCGACGCTCGAAGCGACATGCACCATGCGCTTCTCGATGAGGTCGCCTATTGCGGCGTCGAACCAGCGCGTGGTGCCTCGGATGACGGCGACCTCGGGAATGACGTTCCAGACATCGCCCGTGTGGATCTGCGTCACCGAAACCACTGAGGCTTCGACCGGCGAAACATTCCGGCTCGCGATCGTCTGTAGGGCGCCGACGATATTGCTTGCCGCAACGACCGGATCGGCGCCTTCGTGCGGCATGGCGCCATGCGATCCGCGCCCGCGCACTTCGATCTCGAAAGTTCCGAAAGCGGCCATCATGGCGTCGTCGCGCGCTACGACCTCTCCGACGGGGAGCGCCGGCCAGTTGTGGAGCCCGTAGATCCGGCTCATGGGAAAATCGCGGAACAGGCCGGCTTTGACCATCTCGCGGCCGCCGCCTTCACTTTCCTCGGCGGGCTGGAAGACGAAGTGCACCGTGCCGTCGAAATCAACGTTCTGGGCGCAGCGGCGCGCCGCCGCAAGCAGCACGGACACGTGGCCGTCGTGACCGCAGGCGTGCATCTTGCCGGGCCGCGTCGACTTATGCGGTATGTCGCTCGCTTCCTCGATCGGGAGCGCGTCCATATCCGCGCGGATCCCGATCGTGCGCCCTGACGAGCCACGCGAGAGCGTGCCGACGACACCCGTGCCGGCGATGCCTGTCTTGACGCTCAAGCCCCATGCACCGAGCTGACGCGCAATGAACGCCGCCGTCTCACGTTCCTCGAAGGCGAGCTCGGGCTTGCTGTGAAGCTGGCGCCGCCAGGCAATCACATCTTCGAGATCATCGGTGCGCATGTCGATCCATCCTCGTGAGCCCGAAAAGCGCTGCAACGGTCGGAAATTACGGCCATATATGCACATTCTACAGCGAGCGTTCTACTTGTTGTCCTGTGATATGGCAGCTCGGCCGCAGCACCGGGATCGAATGTCGCATTTCCTCAAGTTGCCACATCAACGAGGTTGACTGTGTCCATTCGGCAAGCGGGCGCTCCTGCCCGCCAAAATGTCGACGTCAACGACGAGCATCGAGAACTACGGAACCAAGGCAATCCCGCAAGTGCAGTGTCTCCGAGCGCGACCGGCCGAAGTCGCGGACACCATCGTGCGCCCTCTCCGGCCACAGCGGTAATGCCTCGACGCTGCATCAACTAGCGCCGCCCTCCGTTCACGACGCCTGCCGCTGAGCTGGAGCAATTTTGCGCGCGTACTTCAGGAGGCGCTTGTGGCTGCACTGAACCCTCTGCTGACCAAGGTATTCCGCGGCCCGCTCGATCTGAACGGGCCGATCATCGGACGCATCTTCTATGTGTTCGAGTACGTGAGATCGTATGTCGAGGAGCGGCTCGAGGCTTTCGACGCGCGTTTCGGCACGGATACGTCGGCGCCCACGTTCGAGCGTGACCAGCGGACGGATGTTCACTTCTACGTCCCGACGACCGCTTCCATCATCTACAGCATCCTGACCTTCCTCCCGCTCGAGTCGGAGAAGTTTACGTTCGTCGACATGGGATCGGGCAAAGGTCGTGCGCTGCTCGTCGCATCCGAATTCCCGTTCCAGAAGATCGTCGGCATTGAGCTCTCGGACAGCCTCCACAAGATCGCCGAGGACAACGTGAAGCTTTACAAGCCGGCGTCCCAGCAGTGCGCGAGCTTCGATCTCAAGTGCATGGATGCTCTTGAGTACGCCTACGGGGACGAGCCGGTCGTGCTCTATCTCTTCGATCCGTTCGGACGCGAGATCCTTCAGGAGGTCGTCGCAAACCTGGAGACCTCGCTGAAGGCAAAGCCTCGTGAAGCCTATGTCGTCTACGTCTACCCGCAGTACGACGATGTGCTGGAGAACTCGTCCGTCCTGCGGAAGGTGACCGAAGGCGGACCCAAGTGGCAGCCCTGGAGCCAGTACACCATCTACGCGGCCACAACCGCGACAGAGGGTGATCGCGAGCTTGTGGCAAGCACATCGCGTGATAGCGATGCGGGCACCACGCCGACCAGCAAAGCAGCGTAGTTTGCTGCTTACGCCTCGAGGAGTGCCTCGAAGGCCGGCGTCAGTGTCTCCGAGAATCCCTGTGGCGTACGCTGCACGATCCGGGCTGCTATCCGATGCGGTCGGGCAAAGGCCACGGCAGCCTCTGCTCCCATCACCATCATGGCTGTCGCTAGCGCATCGGCCCACATGCAGCTCTTGTGCAGGACAGTAGCGGCGGCGACGCCATTCGCGAGAGGGCGACCACTCGCGGGATCGATCGTATGTGCGTAGCAGCGGTCACCGTGCTCGAAGAATCGTCGATAGTCGCCTGACGTCGCAACCGAGAGCCCGTGCAAGGCCATCACGATGTCCGACACGGCTGCTTCCGGGCTGTTCCCGATTGGAGGCTGTTCGAGCGCCACCCACCACGGCGTGCCATCCGGCTTGACGCCTTCACCTCGCAGCTCACCGCCGACCTCGACGAGGAAATCGCGAACGCCGAGCCTCTTGAGCGCCCGCGCGGCCTGATCGACAGCGAATCCCTTCGCAATCCCGCAGAGGTCGATGTGGAGGCCGCCGGGCTGGCACACGCGACGCTGCGCGTGGTCGATCTCGAGACGCTGCCAGCCCGCACTAGCCAGCATGCGTTCTGTGTCATGGGCGCCGGGCGGCGAGCATGGCACGGCTGACGGGCCAAAGCCCCAGGCATCGGTCAAGGCCCCGAGCGTCGGATCGAAGGCGCCATTGCTGTCCCGCGCGATCGTCAATGCCGTCTTCAGCACAGCGAAGAAGTTCACGGGCAACGTGTGCCAACTGCCTGCCGGCGCTGAATTGAATTTTGAGAGCGCCGATGTCGTGACCCAGGGGCTCATTTCATCGACGACGTGATCGAGCGCATCCTGGATGGTCCGCCTGACCTGCGGCGCGCAGGAGTTGGAAGTCGCGTAGAGCTTCGCGGACCATGTGGTCCCCATAGACTCGCCACTCACCTCCACGAGCGTGTCGCGACCCGGCATCGGCCACAGCGCATGAGCGGCTGTGATCTCCGGCACGACGACGCGCCGGGCCGAAGTGAGCGGCGACCGCATCAGCGCGCCGCCGCTCATGTCGTAAGCCCAGCGGTCACTGCGGCAGAAACTCGAGCGTAGCGACGTAGCCGACGCGGCGCTTGGCCTTGTCGACAGTGCTCGGCAGATCACCCAGCGAGGCGTTCAGCCAGTACATGCCGGGTTCTGCGACCTTGAAGCTCAGGACACCTTCTGCATCGGTCTTGAAGTCCATCTCGCCGAGCTTGTCGCGATAGCGGATGCCGCCCGGGATCACCTTGACCGCCATGTCGGCGGCCGGCTTGCCATCCGCAACAAAGCGGAACTTCACCGTCTCGCCCACCATGAGATCATTGGGATGCGTCATCGGCAGGAGCTCGAGACCCTTGCCCGTGGACTTGAGCGCCGTATCCGTCGGTTTGCCCGAAGTGACGAATATCTCGATGCGATTGTGGCCCTCCGTCACCCTGAGATCCTCGGCATCCGCGGGGATGTCCTTTGCCAAGGACTCGGCCGTGCCGCGCCAGCGCTTCGTCTCGCCGCCGAGCTTGTAGGAAGCCGTCAGCATCTCGTTGATGGCCGCGATGCGATAGGTGCCCTTCTGCTTCAGATGAACATCGAACGTGGCGCGATAGCGGCCCATGCTGCCGTTTTGCGCTTCGACGGCCGAGCCGTCCGGCGCCGTCACGACGAGATCGGCCGGTCGCCCACCGCGGCGTCCCGCCGGCCCACCTTTGCCCTTGGGACCTTTCGCACCAGCGGCCGGTCCGCCGTCCTCATCGGCACCGATGTTGGCGAGCCGCATGGGGAAGTGCTCAAAGTAGAAGAGATCGTTGGAAATGGCAGCGTCGACCGTCACCCAGGGATCATCGCCCGAAAGCACGGTCGCAGATGGCAGCATCCACGCCCGATGGGCCTCGGCGGCAACGGGCAGGCACGCGAGGAGCGCGACGACGGCAAGCTTGGCAGTTGTCTTCATGTTCATCCCTCTCGCTGGTGTCATGGCCAGAGTCATGCGTTGAGAGTCACGGCTTCAGAGTCACGGAGATGGCGCCGAGCTCATGCTCGCCCTTCGCCATGAGATTGACGGTCTCCTTGGGAGGCCACTGCATGGGAATGCGCAGCAGCTCGCGCCCCCCGACTTCACGCGCGGCCTCGATCACGAGCTGGTATTGACCCGGCGGCAAGTCGGCGAGCGGTTTGCTGGCGACCGCAAAGGGCACATCATGCTTGCCGGGCGCACGCGTAGGGCTCGTCAGTCCGTCGGCGGGCATGGTCAGCTCGCGACCCGTACGACGCCACCACTGGCGCAGGTCCTTGAGCCACTTGGTACCCTCGTTGTTGCGCAGATTGACGTCGTACCAGACGGCGAGATTTGCAGCGACACTGTTGTCGGCGCGCTCGAGCCAGATGGCGACATAGGGACGATGATACTCGGCCACGCTCAGTCGCGGGATCTCGACATTGAGATTGATGTCGGCCGCGAGCGTCGGCGCCGCCATGGCACCCGACAGTCCGACCGTAAGCGCAATCCGCATGGGTTCCTCGTTCTAGTGGACAAAGATGATGAGCACGATGATCGGCACGGCAACGCCGAGCCCGACCATCGGCCAGGTCGAAGGGCGCCCGACGGCGTGCAGCTTCAGCAGCACGAAACCGGTCACGCAGAAGATGATGCAGGCGAGCGCAAACACATCGAGGAAGATGCTCCACGCGAGGCCTGTATTGCGGCCCTTATGGAGATCATTGAGATAGGCGATCCAGCCGCGATCCGTACGTTCGTACGAGATGTCGCCGCCCGCACGATCGATCGTGAGCCATGCGTCGCCACCGGGTCGCGCGAGCCCGACATACACTTCCGATGCGGACCACTCGGCGGGACGGCCACCGACGTCGATGCGAATGCGTGCGTTGATCCAGTCCGCGAGTGGCTGCGGCACAGGAACCTTTGCAGCGGCGGGATCGGCCTTGACGAGCGCCAGCAAATCCGCCGGCAGTTTTGCTTCGAGCTGGGTCGTCGTCGGCGACGCATCGATCTGCGATGCGTGGTTGAGCGTGATGCCTGTCACGGCGAACAGAAGCATGCCCACCAGCGAGATCGCAGCGCTGATCCAATGCCACTGCTGCATGTGGCGCAGCCAGAAGGAGCGGCTAGTCCACTTGTTCTTCGGCGGACGGCCGGGTCGACCGCGCTGCGTGGTCCTGTCTCCGACAGGAGACGCAGGCCGAGATGGGGCGGCTTTGCCGTGATCATCAGTCTTGCCCGACAGCGTGGTCGTCATTGCCGGAGGATCCCAGCCGATGTCGCGAGACGTCGCGCGGCGCCAAGCACACCGCGCCTTCTGCGATGCCGCGGCCGCGAAGCACGAGGCGCCTCTTCGGTCGCATCGATCTGACTATTGGATGGCGCTTGCATTGCCGCACGCGGCGCCTGCTCGAAGGCGAGTCTGGAGATCGCACGCAGGCGTTCGTCGGAGTGATTGGTGAACATCGCGCCGAGTTCTTCGCAGAAGTCCGCAGGAGCAACGCTCACGGACTTGCGCAGCCAGAAGACAGCGCGATCGATATCGCCACCGGCGATCAGGTGACGGGCCGTGTGAAAAGCTCCCCTGAAGCAGCCGCCGCGCGCGGCGCGCAAATACCAGCGGCGCGCCGATTTTAAATTGGGCTCGCCGACCCAGCCCTCTTCGCGGCAGCGGCCGAGCATGTTCATGGCCTTGGCATTGCCGCGACGCGCAGAACGCGCAAGCATCCCCAGCGCCTCCGCCAGCTCACCCGGCACGCCGTCCTCGCGAAGAATGAGGCAGGCCAGATTGAACTGCGCCCAGGCGTGCCCCAATTCGGCGGCTGCACGATAGCAGCGCGCCGCACTCGTCAGACTGATGGGCGTACCCCAGCCAAGCTCATGACAGCGGCCGAGCATGTTGGCGGCATCTCGACCACCCGCGCGCGCCGAAAGTTGGATCCACTTGAATGCCGCATCGAGATCGCGCGGCGTGCCATGACCATCGAGCAGCATCAAGCCCCAGGAAAGCTGCGCCGCGGGATCGCCGGCAACAGCCGCCTTGCGCACCTCGCCGGCCGCGAACGCGGCATCCTCGGCGAGCCTTGCCTTGCGGCACACCTTGCCTTGCCAGACGAAGATGGCCTTGTCGTTCATTGCAGCCCTTCGGGTCGGATCGAGATCGACCCCGGTAAATAGAGTTGGGGGGGGGGGGGGGGGGGGGGGGGGGGGGGGGGCGGGGGGGCGGGGGCG
>JAEZAW010000168.1 GCA_023430315.1 Pseudomonadota bacterium
CTTGGAGCGAGCCGCGAGCGCGACAGTCATAAAGACGGGCGGGTCCGGGAGGGTGTCCCTCCCGGTGGAGCGCGAGGCTAGCCTCGCTCGCGCCGAAGGCGCGAATGGCCCGCGGCAAAAAGAAAAAGCGCGGAGCCGAAGCTGCCGCGCTTTTCGAAACTCAAAATGAAGCCGAGCTCAGCTCGCCGAACTCTCCTGCGCGGCCAGCTCGGCAGCGTGACGTTCGCGATCCTCGCGGCCCTTCACGCTCTCGTCGCGATCGACGAGCTCGATGACCGCGCGCGGGGCGCTATCGCCGTAGCGGAAGCCGGCCTTGAGCACGCGCGTGTAGCCGCCATTGCGGTCCTTGTAGCGCGGTGCGAGGACGTCGAAGAGCTTCTTGACCATGTCGTCGTCGCGGAGCCGCGAGGCGGCGAGGCGGCGCGAGTTGAGGTCACCCTTCTTGGCGAGCGTGATGTACTTGTCGACGACGCGCTTCAGGTCCTTGGCCTTGGGCAGCGTGGTTACGATCTGCTCGTGCTTGATGAGGGCGGCGGCCATGTTCGAGAACATCGCCTGGCGGTGGCCGCTGTCGCGGCTGAAGCGGCGCCCCAGCTTTCCGTGTCGCATGTGGTCTTCTCCTTACAGTTGTTGGCGGGGAGGTTCTTTGGCCTCTCCCTTGGTCTCACCGTGCAGCGCATCGGGCGGTTGTCCGATGCGCGCGCGGAATTCTCAGTACTGGTCCTCGAAGCGCTTGGCGAGGTCTTCGATGTTGTCCGGCGGCCAGTTCGGCACTTCCATGCCGAGATGGAGGCCCATGGCGGCCAGCACTTCCTTGATCTCGTTGAGCGACTTGCGGCCGAAGTTCGGTGTCCGCAGCATCTCGGCTTCGGTCTTCTGGATGAGGTCGCCGATGTAGACGATGTTGTCGTTCTTCAAGCAGTTCGCCGAACGGACCGACAGCTCGAGCTCGTCGACCTTCTTGAGCAACGCTGCGTTGAACGACAGCTCGGGGTGCGCACGCTCCTCGACGGCCTTGCGCGGCTCCTCGAAGTTGATGAAGACCGTGAGCTGGTCCTGCAGGATGCGGGCGGCGAGCGCGACGGCGTCCTCGGCCTTCACCGAGCCGTCGGTCTCGACGGACATGGTGAGCTTGTCATAGTCGAGGATCTGGCCTTCGCGGGTGTTCTCGACGCGGTAGGAGACCTTCTTGACCGGCGAGTAGAGGCTGTCGACCGGGATGAGGCCGATCGGCGCGTCCTCGGGGCGGTTGCGCTCGGCCTGGACGTAGCCCTTGCCCGTCGTCGCCGTGAACTCCATGCGGATGGAGGCGCCCTGGTCGAGCGTGCAGATGACGTGATCCGGATTGAGGATCTCGACGTCCGAGGAGGCCTCGATGTCGCCAGCAGTCGCGACGCCCGGACCTTCCTTCTTGAGCACCATGCGCTTCACGCCCTCGGAATGGACGCGCAGCGCGATCTCCTTGATGTTCATGATGATGTCGGTGACATCCTCACGCACGCCCGGGATCGACGAGAACTCATGGAGCACGCCGTCGATGTGCACGGTCGTGATGGCGGCGCCCTGGAGCGACGACAGCAGCACGCGACGGAGCGAATTGCCGAGCGTCATGCCGAAGCCGCGCTCGAGCGGCTCGGCGACGATGGTCGCCATGCGCGCGCTGTCACGGCCGGTTTCGATGCCAAGCTTGCCGGGCTTGATGAGGTCTTGCCAGTTCTTCTGCAACACGTTGGTCACGGGACGATCCTCGTGTCTGGCCGCGCAATCGGGCGCGGTGCTGTGAAAATCTCAAGGGCTCATCACGCCGACGTCCGGCCTGCGTTTCGGAACGCGCCGGACGCCGCGGAGAGCCTCGTAATGCGTCGACTTAGACGCGGCGGCGCTTGCGGGGCCGGCAGCCGTTGTGCGGGATGGGTGTCACGTCACGGATCGACGTGATCTGGAAGCCCACCGCCTGAAGAGCGCGAAGCGCGGATTCGCGACCCGAGCCCGGACCCGAAACCTCGACGTCGAGATGCTTCATGCCGTGCTCGACGGCCTTCTTGCCGGCATCCTCGGCGGCCATCTGCGCCGCATAGGGCGTCGACTTGCGCGAGCCCTTGAAGCCCATCATGCCCGACGAGGACCAGGCAATGGTGTTGCCCTGCGCGTCGGTGATGGTGATCATGGTGTTATTGAAGCTCGCGTTGACGTGCGCGACGCCGGACGCGATGTTCTTTTTCTCGCGGCGCCGGACCTTGCCCCGCTGCTGCTCTTTGGCCATGTAGCTCTGCTCTCCGATGCCCCGCTGCACGGCGTGGGCGTGTGTGGTGATGGTCGGACCGCAGTGCGCGGCCCCGTATCAAGCCGCCGATTACTTCTTGGTCGCCTGCTTCTTGCCGGCGCTCGCCTTTGCCGGACCTTTGCGTGTGCGGGCGTTGGTGTGCGTGCGCTGGCCGTTGACCGGCAGGCCGCGGCGATGGCGCAGGCCGCGATAGCAGCCGAGGTCCATGAGCCGCTTGATGTTCATCGCAACTTCACGGCGAAGGTCGCCCTCGACCATATAGTCGCGGTCGATCGCCTCGCGGATCTGCAGCACTTCGGCGTCGGTCAGCTCGCTGACGCGGCGCTCAAGCGGCAGGCCGACCCGCTCGCAGATGTCCTTGGCGAACTTCGGGCCGATGCCATGGATATACTGGAGCGCGATGAGAACGCGCTTCTGGGTCGGGATATTGACGCCTGCAATACGGGCCACGTGCTTCTCCTGGACTTCTCGAATTTAGCGCTCGGTCAAGGGCTTAGCCCGCCGAGTAGATGGATTTGGCCTGCTGTGCCGAAACCGCGAAATGCCGAAACGGCCCGCCATCGAGGGCAGGGGCCGAACCGGCTTGATCTTCGCGAAAGTGGGCTGTTCTAGCCCAACCTCCGGTAAGCGTCAATCGCGACATCGTAACCATGAGCAGGGCCGATCGTCAGGACTTCGCCTCGCCTTCGCCCTCGACCGCAACCTCGTCGGCGGTGGCCTCGGCAATCAGCGCCCGGGCCTGGCCGACCCAGTCCTGCTTCTCGATCGCGCCTTCGAGCTTCAGCGCCTCGTCGATATTGCCGCTGTCCTCGTCGGAGAGGTCCGCAAGCTGGTCGTACTTGATCAGATTGAGCTGGGCGAGGCGGGCGGCGAGCTCCGCCGAGATGCCCTTGATCTTCGTCAGGTCGTCAGCCGCGCCCTTGGGCTTCTTGAAGCCCTTCCAGGCCGCATTGAGCTTCTTGGCGCGCGCGTCGGTGCGCTCGAGGATGCGGGCAGCGCGTCCGCGCAGACCACGCAGATAGTACAGCTTCGCGCGACGCACACGGCCGCGGCGCAGCACGGTGATCTCGGCAATAAAGGGGGAGTAGATCGGGAAGACGCGCTCGACGCCCTCACCATAGGAGATCTTGCGGACCGTGAAGTTCTCGTTCAGGCCCTGGCCGGAACGGGCGATGACCACGCCCTCATAGGCCTGAAGGCGCTGGGTGGTGCCCTCGATGACCTTGACCATGATCTTGACGGTGTCGCCGGCCTGGAAATCCGGCACCGCCCGCTGGGCGGAAATGGCGCGAATCTGCTCTTTCTCGAGCTCTGCGATGATGTTCATTGTTGTTTTCCGTTTTGGCAGCCACAGCAGAGGAGCACCTAGAAGCCATCCGGTTGCCGGATGCTTACGGCTCATGCAACCCACTTTGTGGGAAAAGATTGGTGGGCGTCATACAGCAAACATTTGACGTTGTCGATGCCCCGATACAGCCAAAAACCGGCATTCGCCTTGCGCTGAACGTCGCAAGGCCCTAACTCCGGCCACATACGCTCCCCGGCGCGGCCGGGACCGCCCGAGGATCACTAAAATGCCTACCATCGCCATCGTCGGCCGGCCGAATGTCGGCAAGTCGACGCTGTTCAACCGCCTGACCGGGCGGCGGACGGCGCTGGTCTCGGACATGCCGGGCCTCACACGCGACCGGCGCGAGGGCGAAGCCGACATCGGCGGGCACACCATCGAGGTCGTGGACACGGCCGGGCTCGAGGAGGCCGATCGGGGCTCCATTGCCGACCGAATGCGCGCCCAGTCCGAAGCGGCCATCCGCGAGGCCGACGCTATTGCTTTCGTCTTCGATGCCCGCGCCGGGGTAACGCCGGCGGACAAAGCCTTTGCGAGGATTGCGCGGGCCTCGGGCCGTCCGGTCGTGCTCGTCGCCAACAAGTGCGAGGGCAAAGCCGGCACGGAGGGCTTTTACGAGGCGTACGCGCTGGGGCTCGGAGAGCCGGTCGCCATCTCCGCCGAGCACGGCGAGGGCCTGGCGGAACTCGAAAGCGAATTGCTTGCCGCGCTCGGTCTGAAGCCCATCGTGAAGGCGCGGCGCAAGCGGCGCGGTGAGGAGCCAGAGCCTGACGTCGCGTCCGTCGAGGAGGACGAAGCGGAGGCCGAAGATCCCGGCAAGCCGATCCGCGTTGCGATTGTCGGCCGCCCTAACGCGGGAAAATCGACGCTCGTGAATGCGATCCTCGGCGAGGAGCGCATGATCACCGGCCCCGAGCCCGGGCTAACGCGCGACTCCATATCGAGCGACCTCACGTGGCAGGGCCGCGCAATCAAGCTGTTCGATACGGCGGGCCTGCGCCGCAAGGCGCGCATCGACGAACTCGCGGAAAAGCTCGCCGCAAGCGACGCCGTGCGTGCGATCCGCTTCGCCGAGGTCGTCGTGCTCCTCATCGATGCCGAGCGGCCTTTCGAGCAGCAGGACCTCACGATCGGCAACATGGTCATCGAGGAGGGGCGCGCGCTCGTCATCGCGGTCAACAAGTGGGATCTGGTCGAGGACAAGCAGGCGAAGCTGAAGGATCTCAAGGAGACGGTCGCGGAGACATTCGCAGAGGTCGCGGGCGTTTCCGTCGTGACCATATCTGCCGCTTCGGGACGCAACCTCGACAAGCTGATGAAGGCGGTCCTCGACGCGCACGCCGTATGGTCACGCCGCATCTCGACAGCCGACATCAACCGCTGGCTCGCGGTCGCGGTCGCGCGTCATTCACCGCCGCAGTCCAAGGGCCGGCGCATCCGTATCCGGTACATGACGCAGCCCTCGGCTCGCCCGCCGACATTCATCGCCTTCTGCTCGCAGCCGGGTGGCATCCCGGAATCCTACCTGCGCTATCTGACGAACAGCCTGCGCGAGGCCTTCAAAATGCCGGGCACGCCCATCCGCATCAATCTGCGCAAGGGCGCCAATCCGTACGCCGACAAGTAGCGCGCATCCGGACCCACGCTTTCGCGCATTTTTGCCCAAACGTAGGGAGAATTGTGCCCTCGGATCAATAGTTCCGACCACAGACAGCCACAGTCTGGAGGGCTAGACTGCTGTGTCCTCGAAGGCTCGGGGCGTTGGCAGGCGGGCCATCCGCCGTGTGTAGTGGCAGGAGGCCACCATGGGCATTTTCGACACGATCAAGGCGGCGATCTGGGGCGCGGACACGAGCGTCATCTCGACGCCGACGGCTGGAGCATCAGCGACGGGCGCTGCGCCGACCAGCACGCCCGCGGCCGGAGCCAAGCCTGCTGCCGCAGCGGCAGCCGTCGACGTGGCCGCCAATCTCGATGCGCTGGCCAAGGCATCGAAGGAGAAGTTCGACTGGCGCAAGTCGATCGTGGATCTGATGAAGCTCTTGAAACTCGACAGCAGCCTCGCGTCCCGCAAGGAGCTGGCGAAGGAGCTTGGCTATACCGGCAACACGAGCGACAGCGCGACGATGAACGTCTGGCTGCACAAGCAGGTCATGGCCAAGCTCGCGGCGAACGGCGGCAAGGTGCCCGACGAGCTGAAGTGACGAGCTCAAATGACGAGCTGAAGTAGCGCGCTGAAACGCGGAACGGAGGGTGATGCCACCCGCCGCTCTCGTATTCGGATCTTATAGACGCGCGCCTACTTCCACGTCCTGATGTCGACGAAGCGGCCGGCGATCGCCGCCGCTGCCGCCATGGCCGGCGAGACGAGGTGCGTACGGCCGAGACGGCCCTGGCGGCCTTCGAAATTGCGGTTCGAGGTCGAGGCGCAGCGCTCGCGCGGGCGGAGCTGATCGGGGTTCATGCCGAGGCACATGGAGCAGCCCGCCTCGCGCCAGTCGAAGCCCGCATCGATGAAGATCTGCGCGAGCCCTTCGGCCTCCGCCTGCTCCTTCACGAGGCCCGAGCCCGGCACGATCATCGCGCTCACGTTCGCATTGACCTTGTGGCCCTGGATAACCGCAGCGGCAGCGCGCAGGTCCTCGATACGCCCGTTCGTGCACGAGCCGATGAACACGCGGTCGATTGCGATGTCCGTGATCTTCTCGCCGCCCTTGAGGCCCATGTAGTCGAGTGCACGCTGGATAGAGGCGCGCTTCTGCTCGTTGTGGGCCTCCTCGGGCGTCGGCACCCGTCCGCCGACCGAGATCACGTCCTCGGGGCTCGTGCCCCAGGTGACGACGGGCGGCAGGTTCGCAGCGTCGAGCGTCAGCACCTTGTCGAAGTGCGCACCCTCGTCCGACTTGAGCGTCTCCCAGTAGCGCACGGCCATATCCCAGGCCTTGCCCGTCGGGGACTTCGGCCGGCCCTTGAGATAGGCGAAGGTCGTCTCGTCCGGCGCCACCATGCCGGCGCGTGCGCCACCCTCGATGCACATGTTGCAAACCGTCATGCGGCCTTCCATGGAGAGCGCGCGGATGGCGTCGCCACAGTACTCGATGACGTGGCCGGTGCCGCCTGCGGTGCCGGTCTCGCCGATGATCGAGAGCGTGATGTCCTTGGCGGTCACGCCCGCGGGCAGCGTGCCCTTCACCTCGACCTTCATGTTCTTCATGCGGCGCTGGAGCAGCGTCTGCGTCGCGAGCACGTGCTCGACCTCGCTCGTGCCGATGCCGTGTGCGAGCGCGCCGAAAGCGCCGTGCGTCGAGGTATGGCTGTCGCCGCACACGATGGTCGTGCCGGGCAGCGTGAATCCCTGCTCGGGGCCGATGACGTGGACGATGCCCTGGCGCACGTCGAGCTCGTCGAAATACTCGATGCCGAAGTCCTTGGCGTTCCTGGCGAGCGCCTCGACCTGGATGCGCGACTCCTCCTCCTTGATGCCGGCGCGGCGATCGGAGGTTGGCACGTTATGATCGACGACGGCGAGCGTCTTGTCGGGTGCGCGCACTTTGCGGCCGGCCAGCGCCAGACCCTCGAAGGCCTGCGGCGAGGTCACCTCATGCACGAGATGGCGGTCGATATAAAGCACGCACGTCCCGTCCGGCTGCTGATCGACGATATGATCGTCGAAAATCTTGTCGTAGAGCGTCTTCGGGGCGGACGGGCTGGCCATGGTGTGCGGTTCTCTCTCCAGGCGGCAATGCGGCCCTGCCGATGAGGGCGGCCGATTTGAATGTTTCTCATATGCCGTAAGTGTCCCGGACTTCAAGCCTGTGGTCCGGCGTGCGCAGGATAGCTGCCGTGCGAGGGTTGGCGATGCCGCAGCGCACCATAACGCAGACTTTCCGCACCCGTTGCCAACCCAGGTGACGGCGCCTAGGTTGACCGCCTCATTGCACGGAGCACCTGCGGCCTTTCATGCAGATCGCACGCCCTCTTCCCTGGGAAAAGAGCTATCCGCCGGGCGTCCGATGGGATGCGCACATCGAGGTCGGCACCCTGCCCGCCCTGCTCTCGCGCGCCGTCGCGCGCTGGGATGAGAAGCCGGCCTTCGAGTATCGCGACCGCCGGATCAGCTACCGGGAGTTCGGTCGTCGGGTCGAGGGCTTCGCCGCCGGGCTTCTGCGCCTCGGCATTACCAAGGGCGAGCGCGTCGCCCTCTACCTGCCGAATTGCCCCGTGCAGCCCGTATCGCTATTCGCCGTGACGCGGATCGGAGGGATCGTCGTCAATCTCTCGCCGCTCGATGCCGAGCGCGAGCTCGCCCACAAGCTCAAGGATTCGGGAGCTCGCACGCTCATCACAACCAATATCGGGCCCATGGCCGGCGTGGCGCTCAAGCTCAAGGCTGCCGGCCACGTCGATCGCGTGATCATCGCGGACGACTCCGTTTGGGGACCTTCGCCAGTGACGGCGCCGATGCCGGTTCCGCAGGTAGGGATCCTGAACTTCGACGAAGTCGCTGCAGGTCCGGCGCCTGCCGCGTGGCCCGAGGTCGTGCCGGATGACGTTGCGCTGCTTCAATACACGGGCGGCACGACCGGCGTGCCCAAGGGCGCTATCATCAGTCACGCGAACCTCACGGCCGCCGTCGAGATCGGCAAGGCGTGGTCGGCGCCGCAGTCTTCGGTCAAGCCAGGCGAGGCCCGCGTCATTTGCGTGCTGCCGCTCTTCCATATGTATGCGATCACCGCGTGCGTGCTACGCGGCCTGGACCTCGGCAGCGAGATTCTCCTTCGCCTGCGCTTCGACGTGGAGCAGACGCTGCGCGACATCACCGAGAAGCGAGCTACGAGTTTTCCCGGCGTGCCGACCATGTGGATCGCGATCGCCAACTATCCGGGTGTCGAGAAGCTCGATTTCTCCTCGCTCAAGAGCGCGTCTTCCGGCGGTGCGGCCGTTCCCATCGAGATCGAGAACCGCATCAAGGCGATCACGGGCCTCCAGCTCGGCGGCGGCTGGGGCATGACGGAAACGTCGCCCGCGGGCGCGAACATTCCGAGCCACCGGCCCGATCTGCGCGGAAGCATCGGCTTGCCGCTGCCCGGCATTCTCATGGATGTGGTTGCGCTCGACGATCCGCGCCGCATCCTGCCACCGGGCGAGATTGGCGAGATCCGCATCAAAGGGCCGAACGTCACACGAGGTTACTGGAACCGGCCCGAGGAAACGGCGGCCGCGTTCGCCGACGGCTATCTGCTGACCGGCGACATCGGCTACATGGATGCCGAAGGCTTCTTCTTCCTGACCGACCGCAAGAAGGACATGATCATATCCGGCGGCTTCAACGTCTACCCGCGCATGATCGAGGAAGCCATCTACGAGCATCCGGCCGTCGAGGAGGTGATCGTCATCGGCATTCCCGATGCCTATCGCGGTCAGGCTGCCAAGGCCTTCATCAAGCTCAAGGCCAGTGCCGCTCCCTTCACGCTCGAAGGGCTGCGCGATTTCCTCGCCGACAAGATCGGCCGCCACGAGCTTCCGGCAGCGCTCGAGTTCCGCGAGAGTCTGCCGAAGACCGCCGTAGGCAAGCTCTCGAAGAAGGAGCTGGTCGCGGAGGAGGCCGCGCGCCGCTCAGCCGCATCCGAACCTGCCTCGACCTGAACGCCCGACCGGCCTAATGTGCCGCCAAATCAAGTAGACCGAGGAGCCGCCCATGGATCTGCGCTTCAGCCCCGAGGAAAATGCCTTCCGACAGGAAGTGCGCACGTTCTTCCAGACCGAGATCCCGCTTTCGATCCGCTCGAAGTCGATCGAGGGCCGCCATCTCACCAAGGAGGACATGGTCAC
>JAEZAW010000334.1 GCA_023430315.1 Pseudomonadota bacterium
GTCTCGGCCGATCCCAAGGAGAAACCGTCGATCATCGCGAACTATCTCGCCGCGGAAAGCGACCGCCGCGTCACGCTGGACGGCCTGAAGCTCGCCCGACGCATCGCCGAGCAGCCGTCGTTCAAACCGCTCATCCGCAACGAGACGATCCCGGGCCTCGGGTGCAGCAGCGATGAGGACTTCATGCAGTTCGCCATGGAGCGCGGCACGACGGTCTTTCACCCGTGCGGCACCTGCAAGATGGGCAACGATCCCATGGCCGTGGTCGATGCGCGGCTGCGCGTGCACGGCATCGGCGGGCTCAGGGTGATCGACGCCTCGATCATGCCGAACCTAATCTCGGGCAATACGAATGCGCCGACGATCATGATCGCGGAGAAGGCCGCGGACATGATCAAGGTCGATGCACGCGATTGAGCGGATGCACAGCGGCGTCCGGCACCGCCGTAGATCTCAGGACTTCGGCGGCGGAGGCGGAGGCGTGGCTGCCGGCGCGGCGGCCGCCTTCTCGTCACCGGGAAGCACGTATTCCACGCCTTGCCAGGGGCTCTCGAAATCGAAGTCGCGGAACTCCTGCGTCAGCCGCACGCGATCGTAGACGACGCGCTTCAGCTCGTCGTCGTAGCGCACCTCGACATAGCCCGTGAGCGGAAAATCCTTGCGCAGGGGATAGCCTTCGAACCCATAGTCCGTAAGCAGGCGACGGAGGTCCGGATGGCCCGAGAAAGGCATACCGTACATGTCGTAGGCTTCGCGTTCGTACCAGTTGGCGGCCGGAAACACGCTGATCACGCTCGGAACCGGCGTCGCCTCGTCCGTCTCCAACTTCACACGGATACGCTGGTTCTGGCGCACGGAGAGCAGGTGGTACACGACGTCGAAGCGGCGCTCGCGCGCGGGATAGTCGACGCCGCAGATATCGATCAGCACCTCGAACTGGCAGCGACCATTGTCGCGCAGGTACGTCAACACCGGCACGATCTGCTCGCGCGGCACGACGAGCGTCAGCTCGCCATAGGTGATGCTTGCATCTGAGAGCCTGTCGCCGAGTGCGGCGGCAATGTGCTCCCTGAGCTCGTCGAGGCTCTCGAAGGGCGTCTGCATGTCGATCCTACCGCTCGATCGTTCCGGTGCGCCGGATCTTCTTCTGCAGCAGCAGAATGCCGTAAACGAGAGCCTCGGCCGTCGGCGGGCAGCCCGGCACGTAGATGTCGACGGGTACGATGCGGTCACAGCCGCGCACGACGGCGTAGCTGTAGTGATAGTAGCCGCCGCCGTTGGCGCATGAGCCCATGGAGATCACGTAGCGTGGCTCCGGCATCTGGTCGTAGACCTTGCGGAGCGCCGGCGCCATCTTGTTGGTGAGCGTGCCGGCGACGATCATCACGTCCGACTGGCGGGGCGAGGCGCGCGGGGCAAAGCCGAAGCGCTCGACGTCGTAGCGCGGCATCGAGGCCTGCATCATCTCGACGGCGCAGCAGGCTAAGCCGAACGTCATCCACATAAGCGAGCCCGTGCGCGCCCAGTTGATGAGATCGTCTGTCGTGGTGACGAGGAAGCCCTTGTCAGCGAGCTCGTTGGAGAGCTCCGTGAAACCACGGTCGCCGGGCTTCACGATGCCACCGGCACCCTCGCGCGGCTTGTCGAAGACCGGAACCGGCGGCGTGATCAATCCCATTCCAGCGCTCCTTTGCGCCACTCGTAGATGAAGCCGATCGTGAGCACGCCGAGGAAGATCATCATCGACCAGAAGCCGAAGGCACCCGTTTCCCTGAAGGCGACGGCCCAGGGAAAGAGGAAGGCCACCTCGAGGTCGAAGATGATGAAGAGGATGGCGACGAGATAGAAACGCACGTCGAACTTCATGCGTGCATCGTCGAAGGCATTGAAGCCGCACTCGTAGGCTGAGACCTTCTCCGGATCGGGATTGCGGACGGCAACCAGAAACGGCGCAATCATGAGCGCCAGGCCGATCAGCAGCGCGACGCCGAGGAAGACGGCGATCGGCAGATAGTCCATCAGCAGTTCAGGCATCGGTCCGTCCCGGTGGCTGGCGGGCCACGGCTTCGTCAGGGGAACGCCGCGGAATCGTGCGCCGCAGCATCTTCGTCTCTGTGGGGTGGTAGCTCAGGCCGGGAGGCGGCGCAAGGGTCGAAGCGCCCGCGGCGGGTGACGGTCGTGCAGGCCGCGCATAGCCGGCTCCTTGCAGGTGCGCCGCCCTTCCTCGTGAGAAAGGGCCACCCGAAGGCGGCCCTTTCCTAATCTGCTCGTCTCGATCCGGTTCAGATCAGAAGCGGATGCGGGTACCAGCCGTCACGACGTGGATGTCCTCGGCGTCGAGGCCGCTGATCGCGCCAGCGCCACTGGTCGGGGTATCCTTCAGCGAGAAGTTCTTGTAGGCCACGAAGAGCTCCATCGCCGCCGCGTCGACGTGCTGGACGATGCCAACACCCCAATGCTGCAGCGTGGTATCCTCGGCTGCCGTACCGAACGAGCTCTGGCCGACGCCCTTCCACTCACTGAACTCGCCGTAGAGCACCGTGTCACCGAGGCCGAAGTAGTTACGGGCAATACCAGCCGAGAGGTAGTAGAAGCTCGAGTCGAAGCTGCCGCGATCAGTAATTGCACCCGTAGTGCTGCTCACGCTCTGCGCGTTGTCAGTCTCACGCCAGCCGGCGGCGCCGGTGAAGAACAGACCCGTCGGCATGTGACGGATCGAGGCCGAACCGGCTAGCTGCGTCACTTCCTTGTCGCAGTTACCGTAGCAGGTGAGCGCCGACGGGAATGCCGGAGGCGGGTCTCCGGGCAGGGTCGGTTCGACCGTACCGAACTCGCTGTTGACCGAGTAAGCCACGTTGGCAGCGATGCGAACGCCGTTGAACTCACCGGCGTAGCGGATGCCGACATCCCAGTAGTTGTCCTCACCGAACGAGGCACCGAGCGTGAAGCCGGCAATCGTCGGGGTGCGGTACTGGATGTGCTCGTTGCGGGTGTTCAGCCAGTCCTCGCCGGTAGCGCCCTGCATGAACTGGCCCCAGGTGGCATTCACATAGCTGCCGCCGGAGTCGGCGATGAAGAAGCCATTTCCACCATGCAGGAACACGCCGTTCGACGCCGCCATGCCCTTGCCGGACAGGTCAACGAGGATCGAGTTGTTGGCGAAGTTCGAACCGTGGCCGATCGAGATGCGGCCGAGACGGCTGTGCTCGATCCACGCCATCGCCTCACGAAGTGCGTTGGCACCGCCACCGAACAGAGCGCCGCCGAGGTCGTCACCGCCGGGCGACTGGTTCGCACTGCTCGTGGCGCTGGCATAAGCCTGCAGCTCGTACAGGAAGCCGGCCGTGATCTCGGGCGAGATCTTGGCCGATCCGACGAAACGCCAGCGCGAGTTCGAGGTATTGGCGCCACCGACGTACACGTCGCTGCTGATGCCGTCGTCCCAGAACAGCAATTCCTGCGAGATCTGGCCCGAGAGCGTGACCGAGACCTTGCGGGTACCCTTGCGAACAGTTGTTGCCTCGAGTTCAGCAACCCGCTCCTCGAGGTCGGCGCAGCAGTCGCCGCCGAGATCGGCGGCCGACGCGGGGCTAACGCCATACAGGCCAGCCGCAGCGACGATCGCCAGCGCGCTAGCCGATTTCAACAGTCCCCCATACATATGACACCACTCCATTTCGCTAACGCTACTTCACGCCACTATCGACGCGAGACCGTCGCTGGCCGATCACTTCGATTGCCACTGATACGGCCATCGACCCCTTGCCGGTTGTTAAGAAGTAGCTCAGCGCCCTCGGACCGGTAAACAGTTAATGCCGGAAACTGAGCTGTTTCGATGCCTCCAGTGGCGAATCAGGCACATGCACGCATTACGTGCATTCACTTGCTTTTCTCAATCCATACTATTATGCTATTAAATCAATGTTTTAGGAATGTAGGCTCAGTCACTTGGGCTGATCATACCCGATTGAAATGTGCTTGGAACACACGAGTTTCTCTTCGTCTGCTCTACGAATTAGGAGAGTACGTCCCGGATTGCCCGTTGGTTTGCCAGCACGCCGCCTATTCGTGTGCCTGCAACGCGCGTGCATCCCGCGGGGCGTCGAGCCGAGATGAGGGCAAAAGTGCCCTGAATTGGGCTCTTTCCTAGTGCTGAGCCCCACTCGTGCGCCATTCCGTTTCGGCAGGGCGGGAGGTGTGGGCGTCTCGGCATTTCGAGAGCCTATTGCGTCCACAAATCCCACTCAAAGACCTACTGATGCAGTGGCGACACGCGATCGTTGCCACCATGACACGACAGTCAGTGCAATTATTGGTTGCATAATGATATTATACAATTTTAAATTGCGGGCGATCCCGCCTACACGCCGGCCAAGCCTCACGGTCATGCCTGCCCCGCAGTTGACCGGTCCGCTTAATGGGCCACCTTGACGACATCATGCCCGCTCGTGCACCTGCGCATCAAATGCCCCGTTTCCGGGGCTGGAATGTCTGGGAGGGGGAATTGGAGACGTTCGACTACGTCATCGTCGGCGCCGGCTCTGCCGGATCTGTGCTCGCCAACCGGCTGAGCGAGGATCAGGGATGTCGCGTCGCGGTTCTCGAGGCCGGCCCTTCAGACTGGCATCCGTACATCCATATCCCCGCCGGATTTATCAAGACCTTCTACGATAAGCGCGTGAATTGGCTCTATGACATGGAGCCGAGCGAATGGACGGGTGGTCGCCGCATCTTCGCCCCGCGCGGCAAGACCCTCGGCGGCTCGAGCTCGATCAACGGCCACGTCTACAATCGCGGCCAGCGCGGCGACTACAACACCTGGGCCCAATATGGGAACCGCGGTTGGGGTTATGCCGACGTACTCCCCTATTTCAAGCGCCTCGAACGACGCATCGGGGACGGTGACGCCACCTATCGCGGCCGCGACGGCGCGCTGACGGTCACCGACATCGACTATCGTCACCCACTCTGCGAGGCCTTCATCCAGGGCTGCGTCGAAGCCGGTATTCCCCGCAATCCCGACTACAACGGCCGCATCCAGGAAGGCGTTTCCTACGCCCAGCGCACGATCCACAACGGCCGGCGCGTGAGCGCAGCACGTGCGTTCCTGCATCCCGCCATGAAGCGCGCGAACCTCGATGTGCGCACGGGCGTGCACGTGACGCGCATCGACCTCGAAGGGCGGCGCGCAACCGGCGTCACCTACCGTAAGGGTGGGCGGAACGGCGCGCAGCACACGCTCAAGGCAACGCGAGAGGTGATCCTCTGCGGCGGCGCGTATAATTCACCGCAAATCCTGCAGATTTCGGGTATCGGCCCGCCGGATCTGTTGAACAGTCTCGGCATCGAGGTCCGCCACGCGCTTGCGGGCGTCGGCGAGAACCTCAAGGATCACTACGCGCCGCGCTTTGCCGCCCGCGTGAAGAATATCGAGACGATCAACGAGCGCACGCGCGGCTTCAAGCTCGCAACGGAGGTCGCCAAGTGGACCTTCCAGCGCACGGGCATCCTCGCGCTCAGCCCGACGCTGGTCTACGGCTTCTGGCACTCGGGCGAGACGGCCGAGAGCTCCGACATCCAGTTCACGTTCACGCCAGCGAGCTACATGGAGGGCGTGCAAGGCCAGCTCGAGCGTGAGCCCGGCATGACCGTCGCCTCCTGGCAGCAGCGCCCGGAGAGCCGCGGCACGGTTCGCGCACGCTCCGCCGATCCCTTCGACGCGCCGATCATCAACCCGAACTATCTTGCGGAAGAGATCGATCGTCGGGTGCTGCTCCGCGCCATGAAGCTCGCGCGCGGCCTCCTGCAGAGCCGGCCGCTGCAGCCCTACTTCGAGCGCGAGGACTTTCCGGGCCCGAGCGTCCAGAGCGACGACGAGCTGCTCGGCGCGGCCAAGGAGCGTGGCACGACGACCTTCCATCCTGCGGGTACGTGCCGCATGGGACCGGCGAGCGATCCTCTGGCCGTCGTCGACGATCAGTTGCGCGTGCGTGGGCTCGAAGGCCTGCGCGTCGTGGATGCCTCGATAATGCCGACGATGCTGTCCGCCAATCTCAACGCGGGGACCATGATGATCGCCGACAAGGCGTCCGACATGATCCGCGGCAAGGCGGCGCCGGAACCGATTACAGCCGCTTAGCTCGCGGGCGGTGTCTTTTCTGCGCCCGCATCCGCCCCAGGCGTGCGGCGCATGATCTCGCCGAGAAAATCGCGGACGCGGACAGGCGGGGCTTCGATGAAGGGCAATGGGCGCGTCACCTCGACGGCCGCTGCGCCAATGCGCGCCGTCAAGGCGCCGTTGAACACACCCTCGCCGAGGCGTCGTGAGACGCGCCGCAGCAGATCCTGACCGAGGAACTGGCCGATGAGGTCGTCGGTGAGTGCGATGCTGCCAGTCGCAATGATATGCGTCACTACCATGCGCGCGAGCCGCGCCGTGCCGGCAAAACCCGGCCGTCCGCCGTACAGGCCCGCGAGATTGCGTAGGAGGCGCAGGTTCTCGATCAGGACATAGCCGACGGAGACGAATGCGGCCGGACTGATCGCGGTGACGACCGTCACGCGCTTTGCCGCCTTGGCGACGAGCCGGCGCGCCTCGCCGTCGATGACCAGCATGAGATCGCGATCGGCAAGGCGCATGAGATCGCCGGGATCGCGGACATCGCGCGCGTGCTCGTCGAGGCGCGCCAGATGCCAGCGCAGCTCCGCGCGGCCCGCGAGCAGGCGCCGGATCGCCTGAATGGTCTCGCGCTCCTCGCTGACATTGCGCTCGCGCAGCGCCTTCTCGGCGGCGGACCTGATCTTCCCGAGGCGGCGCAGGCGCACGAAGCCAACGAGCTCGCGCAGGACCAGCATGAGCAGCGTGACGACGATCACGACGGCAAGACCGAAAGAGATCCAGCCGATCCAATCCTCGCGCGCCACGGCAACGGACACGAAGCGCGAGAACCAGACACCGAAAGCGATGCTGGCGAGTGCACCCATGGCCGAAAGCAGCCATGTGCCCCAGCGGAAGCCGCGACCGATGTCGTCGAACGTCGGAAGTTGCAGGCCGGCCGGCAGCGTGGGCTCGGGCGGCACGCCTTCACGCGAGGGCTCTGCTTGCGGTGCCGCTGGCTCGATGATCTCGGCCTCGGTGGGCGAGAAGGCGCGCGGGCGGCGGGGATCGGTGTTTGCAGCCATCACACGAGATGATCTCCGATCAGGAACTCGAGCGCACGATCGAGGCGCACGTGCGGCCATGGCGCGACGAGACCGGAAGGCGTCTCGGTGATGATCCGCGGCGGTGCAAAACGCACGACGTGCACGTCGCGCTTGAAACTGCCGGCTCGCTCGCCGGTAACAACTTCGGGCGGCGGCAGATCGCCAGGAAAGACTGCCGCTGAGCGCTTGCCATCGAAAACCTCACCGCCGATCTTCTCGCCCGCAAGCGGCGTGCCGATGATGCAAGGAAGGCGCTGGCCATCGCGCGTAACTTCGCCCTCCTTGGTGGCGCGTAGGGCTGCAATGGCAAGGGCCTTGATGTCGGCACCTGCGCTCGCCGCGCGTGCCTCTGCGCGTGCCGTGAGTGCCCCGAGAATAGCCTCGAGGCGATCGTGATTGGCGCTGTGCAGGTGATCGGCCTTGGTGGCCGCAAAGGCAATGCGATCGATGCGCGGCGAGAAGAGCTGGCCTAGCCAGCTCGCGCGGCCCGGCCGGAAGGCGCCGAGCACCGAAGTCAACGTCGCCTCGAGATCAGCAACGCCGTCCGGGCCGCTGTTGAGGGCAGAGAGCACGTCGACGAGCACGATCTGGCGATCCAGCCGACTGAAGTGATCGCGGAAGAAGGGCCTGACCACGTGCGCTTTGTAGGATTCAAAGCGCCGCTCCAGCATCTGCGCGAGACCACTCCGCGTGACCTGCTGTCCATTTGGCGGCAGCGGAAAGAACGTCAGCAGGGGCGAGCCTTCGAGATCACCGGGCAAGAGAAAGTGACCAGGCCCCGTGATCGAGAGTGTCGGATCGGCGGCGCGTGCAGCCAGGAGATAGTCGGTGAAGAGGCGGGCACCACGGATTGCCACCTGCTCGTCCTGCGGCGCATCAGAACCGAGCGCGCGCACGAAAGAGAGAAAGTTCGCAGCGGCCGCAGCACGACGCGGCGCCGATGCAAGCGCCATGGCCTCCGCCGACCATGCCGCATAGCTCTGCGCCATCATCGGCAGGTCGATGAGCCACTCGCCCGGATAATCGACGATGTCGAGATGCAGGCGGTTCGGCAGAAGCGTGCGGCGGATGGCACTCGCCGACGCATACTCGATGGTCACGCGGAGCTGGCTGATGCGCCGCGTGCTCTCGGGCCATACAGGCGGATCGCGCGAGAGCGCCGCCAGATGCTCCTCGTAGGAAAAGCGCGGCACGCTGTCGTCCGGCTGCGGCTCGAGATAGGCGCGGATGAGCCGCTGCTCACTCGCGACCGAAAAGAACGGCAGGCGCCCACCGAGCGTCAGGTTGCGCACGAGCCCGGCAATGAAGACCGTCTTTCCCGACCGTGAGAGCCCCGTCACACCGAGCCGCACGGTCGGCGTCACGAGATCGACGAGATAGCCCGACGCTTCGCGAAGCGCCGCGCCGGTGGCCTGGGTGACGGAGGAAAAGGGCAAAGGCCGTCCTTGTTCTGCTGCCGCATGGCCGCCATGGGCCACGTGCGCAGAGAATAGATCGGGGGGCACGCCCAAAGGTCAAGGGCGCGCGATCAGGGTCGGCATGAGTTGCAGAGGCGCGGCTCAGCTGGCTTTATCGCTCGCCCCCTTCGCGCGAAGCCGCGCTGCCACCTCGGCGGGCAGGCCGCGTTCGACAAGTTCGGCGAGCACCTCGCGCTGGTGCTCGCCAACGCGCGGGCCGGCGTGCTTGATACGCCCGGGAGTGCGCAACATGCGTGGAAACACGTTTTGCATCTTGAGCGGTCCGAGGTCAGCATCCTGGACGGTCGTGATGCTTTCGCGCGCGATATACTGGGGATCCTCGAAGATCTGGGCAATGTCGTAGACGGGCCCGATCGCAGCCTCCGCCTTCTCGAAAGCCTCGAGCACTTCCTTCAGCGTGTGCTCTGCGATCCAGCCGCCCACAATGGCATCCACCTCATCGACGTGGCGAATACGATCGGCATTTGTGCGGAAGCGCGGATCATCCGCCGTGCCCGGCCCGCCCGTCAGCTCGAGCACACGCCGAGTGATACTTGGCGAAGCGGCTGAAAGCGAAACCCAGCGTCCGTCTTTGGTCTCATAGGCATTGCGCGGAACGTTGTTGGCCGAACGGTTCCCCGCGCGCTGCTGGATGATGCCGAGCTGGTCGTACGTGGTGGCCTGACCGCCGAGCAATGAGAAAAGCGGCTCGTAGAGCGAGAGATCGATAACCTGGCCCTTGCCGCTGCCCTGCACGTCGCGCTCGTAGATCGCGAACATGATCGCGAAGGCACCGTGATAGGCCGCGACTCCATCGGCGAGGCCGAAGGGTGGCAGGGTCGGCGGCCCTTTTGCGTCGCCCGTAATGTGCGCGAAGCCGGAGAAAGCTTCAGCGATCGTGCCGAAGCCCGGGCGATGCTTGTACGGCCCCGTCTGCCCGAAGCCGGTGACACGCAGCATGACCAGTCCCGGATTGATCTCCGAGAGCACATCCCACCCGAGGCCCCAGCGCTCGAGAGTTCCGGTGCGGAAGTTCTCGATGAGAACGTCGGCATCCTTGATCATGGCAAGGAAGGCCGCTTTGCCGTCATCCTCGTGAAGGTCGAGCACGATACAGCGCTTGTTGCGTCCCGTGACCTTGAACCAGAAGCCGTGGCCGTCCTTGGACTTGCTCATCTTGCGGAGCGGATCGCCGTCCGGATGCTCGATCTTGACGACATCGGCACCGAAGTCCGCAAGCACCATGGCCGACAGCGGCCCCGCGAACACGGTCGCGCAATCGATCACCTTGAGCCCCGCGAGAGGCCCATCACGCTCCGTATCGTGCTTCATATTCGCGAACCCTTCCTTGCCGAGAGCGCCCGGACTTTGCGCTCGCGCATGAATGTATAGATACCCGCACCGACAACGAGCCCCGTGCCGAAGAGAGCCACGGCGTCAAGCCATTCGCCCCACAAGAGAATGCCGGCGAGGATCGCCCAAAGTATCGCGGAATAGCGGAACGGCGAGACGACCGCCACCTCCCCGTATCGCATGGCGTCCACCATGAGATAGTAGCCCACGAGAAGGAAAGATGCCGAGCCGAAGAGAAGCAGCAGGCTGCTCGGCGAAGGGATGACCCAGGTCTCGAAAAGGGCGAAGCCGCTTGCCGCCACGGCTACTGTACCAGCCGAAATCATGACGAGGAGCATAGCCGGCACATGCCTCCCGATCCTGCGCGTCGACAGATCGCGCAGCACCGTAAAGGCCACGGATGCAACAGCAAGCAGCGACCAGACATTGAAGGCGTCGCCGCCAGGCCTGATGATAATGAGCACGCCGAGAAAGCCGATCGCTGTCGCAAGCCAGCGCCGCCAGCCGACCTGCTCACGCAGGAAGATCGCTCCACCTGCCGTGAGAGCCAGCGGCATGAATTGGAGGATCGCCGTTGCCGTCGCGATCGGCATGTGAAAAAGCGCCGCCATAAAGAAGAAAGTCGCGCCGATCTCGCCGATATTGCGATAGGTCAGGAGGCGCCCGTGACCGCGCAACGACGCGAAGCTCAACGCACCAACGGCCTTGCAGGCCGCAAGCGCCACGAGAAAAGCCATGATGCCGCGAAGGAAGATCGTTTGGCCGCCCGGCAGATCAGCTGTCGCGAGCTTGATGAATACGTCGTTGAACGTGAAGCTCGCCTGCCCGGCAATCATGAACGCGATGGCGCGCCCGTTGGAATGAGCCGCATCGCCGACATTCATCATGACTGTCATCGTGCACCCGCCAGTCGCGCCCGCATGAGACGACGCTCATGGGCGAACATGGCCAATCCCGCGGCCACCACGATGAGGATGCCGACGACGGCAAGGACGTTCGGGACCTCGCCCCAGACGACGATGCCGACGAGGAGCGCCCAAAGCATGGTGCCATAGCGGAACGGCGCCACGGCCGAGATCTCGCCGAGGCGCATGGCCTGCACCATGCAATAGAATCCGGCGGCGACGAAGAGCCCGCTCGCCACGACGAGCAGCGTCGCTTCGACCGACGGCCACAGCCAGGGTGCAAACGGCAGCAGGGCAAAACCGCCGACGGCAACACCCGCCGCCGACACAGTGCCCACGAGCAGCGTCGGCATACTGCGATCGATCCGCGTGGTCGCGAGATCCCTGAGCGACATGCAGAGCATGGCGGCAACTGCGAGCAGCGACCACCACGTGAAGCCACTCGTCCCCGGCTGCAGTACGAGTAGGACGCCGACGAGACCGACCGCGCCTGCCGTCCAACGCTGCCAGCCGACGCGCTCGGCAAAGAGCGATGCCGCAACGACCGTCGTGACGAGCGGAATGAATTGCAGGATCGCGGCGGCATTCGCGAACGGCATGCGCAGGATCGCCGCGATGAAGAAGAGGGCCGCTCCGACCTCACCGAGCACACGAAGGCCGACCGCCGGTTTCAGGATCGATGGATGCCAGCGCAGGGCCGATTGCGTCCAAGCAGCAAACGCGAGCAGAGCACAGCCGACAATGCTGCGGCCCGCCACGACCTGCCCGAGCGGCAACTCGGATGAGGCCAGTCTCAAACAGGCATCCGAGCAGATCAGAAAGAACCCCGCGCCGATGACCGCCGCGATTGCCAGCAGGTTGTTGCGCGGGGCCAAGTGCGCAGACGCCTGCGCGTGCAAGCTCTGCTGGTGCGGACCGCTCGCCACCTCGGGACCTCCCATGCCGGCCGAGGCCGACTTTTCGTAGCTCCGGCTCGCGCTCGTCCGGAGTCTCATGCCATTCGCTTAGTCAGGATTGTCGTGCCGCCAGCCGGCGCAGTTTCTGCTCCCGATAGAAGGTGTAGAGACCGGCCAAGACGACGATCGCGATCCCGAGCATGGTCAGCGCATCGGGAAACGTCCCGAACACGACCACACCCGAGAGGATCGAGAACAGGATGATCGTATAGCGGAAAGGCACGACCGCCGACACCTCGCCCGTACGCATGCCTATGATGACGCCGAGCTGGCCGAGGAGGCTGAACATGCCCGCACCCATCAGCTTCAGCATGATGAGCTGGTCGGGCCACTGCCAATTCGAGAACGGCGCCACGGCAAGAGCCGCCAGCGCGACCCCGCCCGCTGAAAACGTCATGATGAGACTGACAGGCACGCGACGGTTTATGCCGCGGGTCGAAAGGTCCCGAACCGTCGTGCACAACACAGAAGCAATGCCCGCGAGCGCCCACCAGTTGAACGTGGAGCCGCCGGGACGCACGATGATCAGCACCCCAAGAAGGCCGACGGCCGTCGCCGTCCAGCGCCGCCATCCGACGCGTTCGGCGAGGAAGATGGCGGATGCCGCCGTCAGCATCATGGGGCTGAGCTGGCCGATCGCGGTGAGGTCGGCATAGGGCATGCGGGCGAGTGCGCTCTGGAAGAACCAGCCACCGCCGACGTCACCCACGACGCGCCCGACCATGGGACGCTCGAAGGCGTGACGGAGTTCGCGTAGCGCGCCGAGGTAGAATGCGACGCCCAGCGAGACCACGAAAATCAAGCCGCCGCGTATGAAAAGGAGCTGGCTGGTCGGCAGGCTCAGCGAGGCGAGCTTCATCAGCGTATCGCCGCAGGCGAACGAGCACATGGCGAGCGAAACCGCCACGATGGCCCGGACGTTGCCTGCTGCTGCGGTTCCGCCGTCGTCGGCTGCCGGACGCGTTCCGCGCCCTTCCGGCTCGCTCACCCCGGCCTCCCCAGCCGCTCATTCCCTCCCGCCCCTTCCGGCAGGGGCGAGGCAGGCGATTTGTTGATTGTTGGGCTGCTACGCCGCCCTATTGAGACGTCTTAACCCCCGGTCACGCTCATGTGCCGCTGGACGGCCGGGCGCTTGCTGCGGCGATCGATCACGAAGTCGTGACCTTTGGGCTTGCGCGAGATGGCCTCGTCGATAGCCGCATGAAGAAGGGCATTGTCCGGCGAGGCCCGGAGTGGCGCCCGGAGGTCCGCCGCATCCTCTTGGCCAAGGCACATATAGAGCGTACCCGTGCAGGTAAGGCGCACGCGGTTACAGCTCTCGCAGAAGTTGTGGGTCATGGGCGTGATGAAGCCGAGTCGACCGCCGGTCTCCTGGACCTCGACGTAGCGCGCAGGCCCGCCCGTGCGATAGGGAATATCGCGGAGCGTAAAGGCATCCATCAGCCGGGCGCGCACGATCGAGAGCGGCAGGTACTGGTCGGTGCGGTCGCCATCGATGTCCCCGAGCGGCATGGTCTCGATCAGGGTCAGATCGGCGCCGCGGCCATGGGCGAAACGGACGAGATCGGTGATCTCGTGCTCGTTGACGCCCTTCAGCGCCACCGCGTTGATCTTGACCTGGAGGCCCGCCTTCTCGGCCGCCTCGATACCCTGCATGACGCCGGTGAAATCGCCCCAGCGCGTGATGCGCCGGAAGGTCTCGGGATCGAGCGTGTCGAGCGAGACGTTGATCCGGCGGACACCGCAGTCGGCCAATGCCTGGGCGTACTTAGGGAGCTGGCTGCCGTTGGTGGTGAGCGTCAGCTCCTCGAGCGCGCCGCTCTTGAGATGGCGCGACAACGCTTGGAAAAGCCAAAGAATATTCTTACGGACGAGCGGCTCGCCGCCTGTGATCCGGAGCTTGCGGACGCCCCGATCGACGAAGGCCGAGCACAGGCGGTCGAGCTCCTCGAGCGTCAGCAGATCCCGCTTCGGCAGGAACGTCATGTGCTCGGACATACAGTACACGCAGCGGAAGTCGCAACGGTCTGTCACGGATACGCGCAGGTAGCTGACATGGCGCCCGAACGGGTCGATCAGGTCGCCACCACCTTCGGCGCCCCTTGCTGGGTCAATCGCCATTGCCGCTCCTGGCCTGCTTCCCGCAGGCTTATGGGTTGTAAAGGCGCTACGTAAACCAGAACGCGCCCAATCTGCCTGTTTCTATAGCACATATAGTGGGCCGCACGAAGCATGACACCGGTGCAGAACCGCACAGCTTCGCCGTAGACGGATCGTCGCTAATTAACCGATGCTTATGCTCTCAGTACTATTGTCGACGCATTCATTCATCGTTCAGGGGTGCGTCCGCGATGCTGAACGCGGTTATTGGAGTGGGCCAGGGCAGTTCCCTGATGGGGAGTTACGCCATCAGCCTCAGTGAGGCGGTGCTGCGTCAGCGGACCCGTGAGGCTGAACGCGCAGCGAAGCTCGAAGCGCAGCTCGCCAACAAGATCAAGTCCGAGTTCATTGCGAACATGAGCCATGAGCTGCGTACGCCGCTCAACTCCGTGCTCGGCTTCTCCAAGCTTCTAACCGAGCACGAGCACCGCAAGCTCTCCGACGAGGACGTCGTCGAATACGCACGCCTCGTCCAGGATGCAGCCACCCATCTGCTCACGGTCATCAACAACATCCTCGACATCTCGAAGCTGCATAGCGGCAGCTTCATGCTCGATCCCGCGGACGTCCAGGTTGCCGATGCCCTCGACGACACGCTCGTGAGCCTCGACAAGTCGATCAAGGACCACGGGCTCAATCTCGTGTGCCGGATCAGCAACGACCTGCCGATCATCCAGGGCGACGAGCAGAAGCTGCGCCAGACTTTCGGCAATCTGCTCGGCAACGCGATCAAGTTCACGCCGCCCGGCGGTTCGATCGAGGTTGTGGCCGCCAATGCGCCCAACGGCGACATCGTCGTCAGCATCCACGACACCGGCGTCGGCATGAGCGAGGAGGAAATCCGCGTCGCTCTTGCCCCCTTCGGTCAGGCCGATGCCAGCCGCACGCGCTGGCGCGAAGGCTCCGGCCTCGGATTGCCGATCGCCAAGGCGCTCGTCGACCTCCACGGCGGCACGATCGAGATCCGCAGTGCAAAGGGACAGGGAACGGAGGTGAAGGTCAGCCTCCCGACCAAACCGCTCGTACTCGACCGCTACTGACGCTGCCGACACGACAGCAACACGACCGCACTGACCACAAGCGCACCAGCCGAGGCAAAATAGATGGCCCTGATGTCCCAGATCACAGAGCAGACGGCGCCGACCGCGGACGTCTCGATCGGCCGGATCGTGTCGGTTACCGGCGCCAAGGCCATTGTCCTGCTCGATAGCGACGGACGTATGCGCGATCCAGCGACACGCCCGGACATGGGCACGCTGCTCGCCATCGAGACGGCGGAGACCATCGTGCTCGCGATCGTGTCAGCCCTCAGCGTACCGGTGCCGGCTCAGCGCGAAGGCGAGAACGAAATCCGCATCGCCGAGCTTGGCCTCGTCGGTGAGCTCCGGCGCGACCACGATGGCACGCCCTCCAGCTTCAATCGCGGCGTGAGCATGTATCCGGGCCTCGGCGATCGCGTCCGGGTTGCCTCGAAGATGGAGCTTCACCAGGCCTTCTGCGGCGATATCGATCGCTCGGTCCGCGTCGGCTGCCTGCGGCAGGACAACTCCATTCCGGCCATGGTGCGCGTCGACGATCTGCTCGGCAAACACTTCGCCGTGCTCGGCACGACCGGCACCGGCAAGTCCTGCACGACCGCGCTCATCCTGCGCTCCATCCTCGAGAAGAACCCTCAGGCCCACATCGTGCTGCTCGATCCGCACAACGAGTACGCCCCCGCATTCCCCGAGTGGGGCGAGGTGATCTCGCCGCGCAACATGCAGCTTCCCTTCTGGCTGCTCACGTTCGAGGAGCTCATCGAGGTTCTGATCGGCGATCCCTCCGAGAGGAAGCACGAGGTCGAAATCCTTCAGGAGCTCATTCCGGTCGCCAAGAGCCGCTATAACTCGGGACGCAGCAAGGAAGGCCAGAGCGCGCGGACCCGCCTCGATGCCGGCCGCTTCACCATCGACACGCCCGTCCCCTACCGCCTCTCGGACCTCACCTCGCTCATCGACGAGCGCATGGGCAAGCTCGAGAACAAGCGCGACATCGCGCCCTACCGTAATCTCAAGACACGCATCGAGACGCTCTCGCTCGATCCACGCTATTCCTTCATGTTCGGCTCGCTCACCGTCTATGACGGCATGGCACAGATCCTCGGCCGCATCTTCCGCGTGCCCGTCGAGAGTAAACCGATCACCATCCTCGAACTGACCGGCCTGCCGACTGAGATCGTCAACGTGGTCGTCTCGGTGCTGTGCCGCATGACTTTCGACTTCGCGCTCTGGGGTGAGGGCAAGGTGCCGGTGACCATCGTGTGCGAAGAGGCACATCGCTACGTGCCGGCCAATCCTGCACTCGGCTTCGAGCCTTGCAAGCGCGCCATTGCCAAGATCGCCAAGGAAGGCCGCAAGTATGGCGCCTCGCTAGCCATCGTCACCCAGCGCCCGGCGGAGATCGATCCGACGATCCTCTCCCAGTGCAACACCGTCTTCGCGCTGCGCATGTCCAATGACCGCGACCAGGAGATCGTGAAATCGGCCATCTCGGACACGGGCTCCGGCCTGCTCGACTTCCTTTCCGCGCTCGGTCAGCGCGAGGCCATTGCCTTCGGCGACGGCGTGACGTTGCCGGTTCGCATCCGCTTCGACGACCTGCCGAAGCACGCCATGCCGCGCAGCTCCTCCGCCATGTTCACCACCATGTGGCAGCAGGCGAGCACGGATACCGGATTCCTCGAGCAGATCGTGGAGAAGTGGCGCCTCTCGGTCAGCGGCTCGCCGGCAACGGAGACCAGCCAGACCGCGCTCTTCGCCGATGCCATGGGTCTGACAGGCACGCCCGAGCCCGCGGCACAGCCGCGGAGCCCTGCTCCGGCCGCACCCGTGGAGCAGCGCCGCTATGCACCCACGCCCTCGCCGTCACCGGAGCCCGCCAGCCAGCGCCCGCGCCTCGCCGAGCCCGCCGCCCATGGAAACATGGCCCACACGGCCGCGCCGCCGGCATCCCCCGCTCAGGCCTCCAATGCATTGAGGAACCTGCGCGACCGACTCAATCGCAGTGGACGCTGAGGCAATCCCGACCGCGGGCCGCACTTCAGTTCGTGACAAGCTAAACGCCCACGGACTATGAACATGCAGTGCTGCGTGTGATTCTGCCGTCACGCAATTCATGTAGGTGAGCACTGTAACGTGCGCACCTCGTACTGCGTGGCGCGTGGTGGTGTGCCTGATGGTGCGGTCACACGGCCAAAGTGCCGATGGGCCGCACACGTGTTGCAGGGCACACTCAGACAACGCTGCAGGACTGACGAGCGGTGCACTATCGCTCGTGTCCGAGGTTCGGGGCTCGCGAGATCCATTCTCAATAGCCGCTGGACAGTAGTGTTCACATCGTACTGCGTCTCAGGACAGCGTCGGGCGTCGAGGCAGTCGAGCGACTGAGCATCGTTCTGCTGCTTCCCGTATCCGTGGTCCACACATCCGCATGGAAAGGCTGGAGCAGCCGCTTGCTCCAGCCTTTCTGTTTTTGCGCTACCCATTCTCGCGCCTCGGCAGCATCGCGCGCCCTCCGAGCCACACTTCACGAGCGATCGTCAGACCCCACCTCGCGCCCTCATCGGCTGGCTGCTAGAGAGGCAGCCGGAGCGACGCCCGTAGCGTCGAGCGCCAGTGGCGAGGTCTGCGGCCCGGGGTATTGGGCCCAATCGAGGGGAAAGCGGCATGCTGGGATATATCATCCTCATGATTCTCCAGATCGGGGGCGCGTGGGTACTGGCCCCTCAAATCAAGCGCTATCTTCCCGCCATCCCGCAGTTTGGCGGCTATAACGTCGAGATCTTCGTTTGGGCGGTGCTTTTCGCCATCGTCGTTTTCGTGATCGGCTTCGTCGGCTCGCTCGTCCTCAAGGGAGTGCGGACGCCAGGGCCCGGGACGCTGACGGTCTCCCTCATTCTGGCGCTGATATTTGCGGCGCTCACGTTCGTGCCGCCGATCACCCAGGCCGCCGCCCAGTTCATTCCGCAGCTCGAGATTCTGCTCTGGCCCCTGATCGGCGCCGCGATCGGCTATTTCCTCAAGCGCTGAGGCCAAGCGTTAGGGCCAAGCGCTGGGGGACGAACAAGCCGCGTACGGATCGGCCTCTTTCTGGTAAACTGCGGAATGCGGGCCCGTGCCGCGCGCCGGAAGGCGCCTTTTCGCTTGCAAGAGGGCCGCTTTAGCCGCTAGGCGTTCGGGCCATCGAATTCCATCATTCGAACCCAACCCGAAAAGCCCAGTCTCGTCCAGGGGAAGCACCCATGCGCGTTTATTACGATCGTGATGCCGACATCAACCTCATCAAGAGCAAGAAGGTCGCCATCATCGGCTACGGCAGCCAGGGCCATGCCCATACGCTCAACCTTCGCGATTCCGGCGCCAAGAACCTCGTGGTGGCGTTGCGCAAGGGCTCTGCCAGCGCCAAGAAGGCCGAGGCCGAGAATCTCAAGGTGATGGAGGTCGCCGAGGCAGCCAAGTGGGCCGACGTCATGATGTTGCTGACGCCGGACGAGCTTCAGGCGGACATCTATCGCGACCACCTGCACAAGAACATGAAAGAGGGCGCCGCGATCATGTTCGCGCACGGCCTCAACGTGCACTTCAACCTGATCGAGCCGCGCGACGACATTGACGTCGGCATGGTCGCGCCGAAGGGCCCCGGCCACACCGTGCGCTCGGAGTATCTGCGCGGCGGCGGCGTGCCTTGCCTCATTGCCATCGACAAGGATCGCAGCGGCAATGCGCATGACCTCTTTCTGTCGTACGCTTCGGCGATCGGCGGCGGCAAGGCCGGCATCATCGAGACGACCTTCAAGGAAGAGTGCGAGACCGATCTCTTCGGCGAGCAGGTCGTGCTGTGCGGCGGTCTCGTCGAGCTGATCCGCGCCGGCTTCGAGACGCTGGTGGAAGCCGGCTATGCGCCGGAGATGGCCTACTTCGAGTGCCTGCACGAGGTGAAGCTGATTGTCGACCTCATCTACGAGGGCGGCATCGCGAACATGAACTACTCGATCTCGAACACGGCCGAGTTCGGCGAGTACGCGACGGGCAAGCGCATCATCACCGACACAACGCGCGCCGAGATGAAGAAGGTGCTCAACGACATCCAGACCGGCGTGTTCACGTCCGAGTGGATCCGCGAGTGCAAGGCCGGCCAGCCGAAGTTCAAGGCCACGCGCCGTCTCAACGACGCGCATCAGATCGAGGAAATCGGCGCGAAACTCCGCGCCATGATGCCCTGGATCAAGGCCGGCGCGCTGGTCGATAAGAGCAAGAACTGACATTTGCGACATAGCTCGTTGGCTGCGGGGCGGGTCGCACGATCCGCCCCGCAGTCGTTTGGAGAGCAGATTATGTCACCCGAGATCCGCCAGATTCGCGAGGAGGATATCGGCAGCTTTCGCAGTGCCGTCGACGTCGTTGCGCGCGAACGGCAGTATCTCTACCTGACCGAGGCACCACCGATCGAAGAGGTCCAAGCGATGGTGCGTGGGGTACTCGCCAAAGGCACACCGCTGATCGTGCTGCTCGATGGCGGCGATGTTGTTGGGTGGTGCAACATCTTCTCGCTGCAACGTGCCGTGCAGGCCCACGTCGGGATCGTCGCGATGGGCCTAAAACCAGAGTGGCGCGATCGGGGCTGGGGCACCAGATTGATGCAGACGGCGCTCGCGGATGCGGACGCCTTCGGCTTCACGCGCATCGAACTGACCGTGCTTTCGTCGAATGCACGTGCGGCGGCGCTCTATCGGAAGTTGGGCTTCATCGAGGAAGGCATCAAGCGCCAATCGGTGCACATCGGAGAAACCTACTTCGACGAGGTCATGATGGCGCGCCTCAAGCCCGAGAACGAGGGTGCTTAGTCTGTCTCACGCCGCCACGTGACCCGGCACGTCCGAAACGAAGCCTTTAAAATTCTCGAGTCCACGCGGCACGGGACCGCCATAGGCCCAATCGAGCAGCTCAACCGTGTGCACGATCGGCAGATGCGTGCCGAGCCCGATCTGCGTGATGCACCCGAGATTGCCAGCCGCGACGAGGTCCGGCCGCACGCTCTCGATGTTCGCGACTTTGCGCGTGCGCAGCTCGCCCGCGAGCTCCGGCTGCAGGATGTTGTAGACGCCCGCCGAGCCACAGCAGATGTGCCCCTCGGGCGGTTCGAGCACCGTGAAGCCCGCCTTGCGCAGCAGGATCTTCGGCTCGCCCGTGATGCGCTGGCCATGCTGCATGGAGCACGCGGAATGATAGGCGACGCGCAGACTCGACCAGCGGCGCGGCGCGCCGAGATCGAAGCGCGTCAGGAATTCCGTGATGTCGAGCGCGAGCGCGGCGAGCTTCGCCGCCTTCTCGGCGTAGGCCGGCTCATGGCGCAGCAGGTGACCATAGTCCTTGACGGTCGTGCCGCAGCCCGAGGCATTGATGATGATGGCGTCGACAGGCTCGCGCTCCATCACCTTCCACCAGGCATCCACATTCTGCTTGGCCTGCGCGATCGCCTCTGCTTCGCGACCCATGTGATGAACGAGCGCGCCGCAGCATCCCGCACCCGCCGGCACGACTACGTCGACGCCGTTGCGCGCGAGCAGGCGGATCGTCGCGTCATTGATCTCGGGCCGCAGAACCTGCTGAGCACATCCTGCGAGCAGCAGCACACGTTTCAGGCGCTTGTCGCTCGTCGCGGCCGTGCCGGGACCATCGAAGCGCGCTTCGGCCAGTCGCTCGCGCGGCGCCAGCGCCAGCATGGCCGCGACTTCGGGAAAACCGAAGCGCGTGAAGAGCCCCGCGAACGGACGGCCGAGGGGAGCCAAGGCGAGCGCCTTGCGGAAACGCTCGGGATAAGGGATCAGGCGCGCGAGCACGCCGCGCACGAGACGCTCCTTTAGCGTGCGCTTGCCGGTTTGCTCGATGTGGGCGCGCGCGAGATCGACGAGATGCATGTAGTCGACGCCGCCAGGACAGGTCGTCATGCACGAGAGGCAGGAGAGACAGCGATCGACGTGGAACTGCACCTCGGGTGAGGCGTCGCGATCCCGCTCGAACATGTCCTTCATGAGATAGATGCGCCCGCGCGGGGAATCGCGCTCGTCACCCAGCATCACATAGGTCGAGCACGTCGCCGTGCAGAGGCCGCAGTGCACGCAGCGCTTCAGGATGCTGTCGGCTTCCGCGATGCGCGGATCCTGGAGCTGCTCGGCCGTGAAGTTCGTTTGCATGGTCGCGCAGTACCTAAAGATCGGCGAGCATGCGCCCGCGGTTGAGAATGTCGGCCGGATCAAAGACCGCCTTGATGCCGCGCGTGATCGCGGCGAGGTCGGGCTCGAGGGGCTGGAAGACGTCGATCGACGCGCGAACGGCCGGCGCTGCGCGGATGAGCGTCGCGTGCCCGCCGTGATGGGCGATCACGCGGCGGACATCGGCGGCGCCGGCATCGGCCGTGTCGAGCACCTCCGCCCAGATGAGACCACCCGACCAGTCGTAGTACGCACGGCATTCCATGTAGCGTGCGATGGCCGCGACCACGGCTGGCCCCGACCGCGGCGCCGTCGAGATGCGCCAGAGCGGCGCGGTGCTGCCCTGCAAAGGCGAGAGCTGACGCAGCTCATCCCAGAAGGCGCGCGCATTCTCGTCATCGAGCTCGTGGATCTCGCCAAAGGCACCCAGCGCCTCCTTGAGGCGATCGAGGCGATAGCGGAGCGAGCTTGCGAAAGCCTCGATGCGAATAGCGGTGACGGCTTTCTGCGCCGCCGCGAGACCAGCGTGTCGCAGTCGCGCCGCGAGCGGCGCCTGCAGATGGACGGCGCCTGAGACCTCGAACGGCGTACCGAGCGCCGCGCAAAGGGCCTCGATACCCGAGGTATCGTCGAGGCCGAGAAAAACGAGTGCACCGGTGCGCTCGGGCCGCGGCAGAACTTTGAACGTGACGCTCGTCATGACGGCAAGCGTGCCCCAGCTCCCGCACACGGCGCGGCAGAGATCGTAGCCCGTGACATTCTTCATCACGCGTCCGCCGCCGCGGAAAGATTGGCCGGCGCCGGTGATGGCCTCGATCCCGAGCAGGTGATCGCGTGCACCGCCCGCGATGACACGGCGGCTGCCGGAGAGGTTCGTCGCGAAGACGGCACCGATCGTGCCGCTCTTTGCCGGCGCGCCGAGCACCGGGCCGAGATCGATCGGCTCGAAGGCGAGCATCTGACCCTTATCCGCGAGCCGCTGCTCGATATCGGCAAGTGGCGTACCCGCGCGCGCACCCATCACGAGCTCGGTCGGCTCGTAGAGCGTGACGCCGCTGAGCGAGGCCGTGGTGATCGCCAATCCAGAATTCGTCGGACGGCCGACCGCGCGCTTGGTGCCGGACCCGAGCACCTCGACGGGCATCTCGGCGCGGGCGGCATCCGCGATCAGGCGCTGAAGCTCGCGCTCGCTCCCCGGGCGGGCATTCTGCGACACTTTCAATGCTCCCAGGCCTGATGCTCGATCTCGCGGCCCGCAAGCGGGAAGACCTTGTGCGGATTGAGCAGCCACTGCGGGTCGAACACGGTCTTGATGCGCATCTGCAGCGCAAGCTCGCCGGATGTGAACTGGCTCGGCATGAGATCGCGCTTCTCGACGCCGACACCGTGCTCGCCCGTGAGACAACCGCCGACTTCCACGCACAGCTTGAGAATATCCGCGCCCGCCTGCTCGGCGCGATGGACCTGCTCGGGGTCATTCGCATTGAACAGGATCAGCGGATGCAGATTTCCGTCGCCGGCATGGAAGATGTTCGCGACCTTGAGGCCGTGCCCCGCGCAGATCTCGCCAATGCGGACGAGCACCTCGGGCAGACGACCGAGCGGTATGGTGCCGTCCATGCAGAAGTAATCGGAGATGCGCCCGAGCGCGCCGAAGGCGGACTTGCGCCCGCGCCAGATAGCAGCGCTTTCCTCTGCGCTCTGGCTGACGCGCACGCCCTTGGGCTTGAACGGCTTGGCGATGTCGACGATGCGCGCGAGCAGCGTCGAGATTTCCTCTTCCGAGCCTTCGACCTCAATGATCAGCAGAGCCTCGACATCGAGCGGATAGCCGGCCTTGGCAAAGGCCTCGCACACGTGGATGGCCGGCTTGTCCATGAACTCGATGGCAACAGGAATGATGCCCGAGGCGATGATCGCCGAGACGCAGCGCCCCGCGATCTCGCTCGACTCGAAACCGAGCAGCATGGGCCGCGCCGCTTCCGCCGCGCGCAGAATGCGCACCGTCGCCTCGGTGACAATGCCGAACTGTCCCTCCGAGCCGACGATCAACCCGAGCAGATCATAGCCGGAAGCATCGAGATGCGCGCCGCCGATCTCGACGACGCGCCCGTCAATCAGCACCATCTTCATGCCGAGCACGTTGTTGGTCGTCACACCGTACTTGAGACAATGAGCGCCACCCGAGTTCATGGCGATGTTGCCGGCGAGCGTGCAGGCAAGCTGGCTCGACGGATCCGGCGCGTAGAAAAAACCGTGCGGCTGCACGGCACCGGAAATGCCGAGGTTGGTGATGCCAGTCTCGACACGCGCGGTGCGGTTCTCGAGATCGATGTCGAGCACGCGGTTCATACGTGACACGCCGATGACAATGGCGTCCTCAGCCGGCAGCGCACCACCACAGAGCGAGGTGCCGGCGCCGCGCGGTATGACTGCAATGCCGTTCTCGTGCGCGTACTTGAGCACGCGCGAGACTTCCTCGGTCGAGCGCGGGAGGACAACAGCAAGCGGCATGCAGCGGTAGGCCGAGAGGCCATCGGTCTCGAAGGCGCGCCGACCATCCTCGTCGGCGATCACGCCGCCGGGTCCGACAAGGCGCGCCAGATCCTTGGCGATCGCGTCGCGGCGCGCAGTAATCGTGCGATCGGGCGGCGGTAGAACATTGATCGACATCGGACCCTCGCCGTTCGGCTGGAGGAGGCGTGCACTTAGGATTGAATTCTCATAGGGCAAAGCGCGCGCCGAGCTAGCAAGATTCGGCAGGTCTGATCATAGCACTGGGCCGCGCGGACCCTGCAACGCGCGTGTATGGATCTCGGATTGCGCGCTAAGATGTACCTTGCCGAAGCTCAGGAATACCCGGCCCTGCGAATTTTCAATACCAGGGAACAATACTCATTCTGACGGGTTCTTTCAGTGGACACACTTTGGTCATTGCCGGGCCTAATGGACTCTTCTGTAGGGAGAGCATCATCTGGCTCGGATGCGCGTTTAAGGGGACAACGCAGTGACAGCCATCACGGATCTCGAGATTTTTGCCCGCGTCGCACGCACCGGCAACATGTCGGCCGCTGGAAGGGAGATGGGGCTCTCGCCGGCCGTCGTGTCGAAGCGCGTGAGCCTTCTCGAGGAGCGGCTCGGCACACGCCTGTTCCAGCGCACGACGCGCCAGCTCACGCTGACCGAGACCGGCGAAGGCTACTTCAAGCGGGTCGTCGACATCCTGAGCCTGATTGCCGAGGCGGAAGACTTCGTCAGCCGCCGCAACACGAAGCCGCGCGGCGTGCTCAAGGTCACGGCACCGACCGCCTTCAGCCGCCTCCATATCGCGCCCTACCTGGCGCAGTTCCTCGCCAAGTATCCCGAGATCGAGCTCGACTTCCATCTGACCGACAACTACGTCGACATCATCCGCGAGGGCTTCGACCTGGCCGTGCGCATCGGCGAGCTGCGCGATAGCTCGCTCGTTCAGCGCAAGCTTGCGAGCGACCGTCGCGTCATTTGTGCAGCGCCGAAGTATATCGAGACGTTCGGGGCACCGGCAGCCCTCGCCGATCTCGATTTCCACAACTGCCTCTCCGCCGGCGCCCAGGACTACTGGCGCCTGCATGGTCCGGACGGCGAGCACCAGCTCAAGGTGAAGGGCAATATCCGCTCGAACTCCCTCGAGTTCGTGCGCGAGGCTTTGATTGCGGGGCTCGGCATCGGCCTGCGCTCGACCTGGGACATCGGGCCCGAGCTCGAGAGTGGCGCGCTGAAAATTCTGCTGCCGCAGTACGCCGGCTCGGACAGCGTGGCGATCCACGCGGTCTATCCCTGCCGCGACTTCATGCCCGAGAAGGTCAACGTCTTTATCGAGTTCCTGAGCGAGATCTACGGCCCCGAGCCGTACTGGAACCAGCGCCTCGATCTCGACCGGCTGCTGAAGCCGTGCCTGAACCCCAGCGCCTCGACCAAGAAGGAAACGGCCGTCGCGCCGAACCGCCCGAAGCGCAGGCCCGCGCCGCAAGCCCGCGAGGCCGATGGTCGCGCCTGATCTTCCGCATTTCCGCGTGCAACATTTGGTCGCGTAGTCGGGCACGCGTCTCCCAAAGCGTATAAGATGCGTCGCGCAAACGTGTGCGAGGCTCAAGGCCACGCTGATGGTCGCCATGGGGAGCTAAGGATGAACCGCGCCATTCTACTGTCTGCCATCGCTGCGACTGCACTTCTCGGCACGAGCATGGTCTCGGCGCAGGATGTCGAGAACGGTGCCGATATCTTCAAGCGCTGCCGCGCCTGCCATGATTTGGGCGAGGGCGCAAAAAACAAGGTCGGCCCAATTCTCAATGGGATCGTCGGGCGCCAGGCGGGCACCATCGAGGGCTTCGCCTACTCCGAGGCCAACAAGAAGGCCGGCGCGGACGGCTGGGTGTGGACCGACGAGAAGATGATGGAATATCTCCTCAATCCGCGCACCGCCATGCCCGGCAACAAGATGGCCTTTGCCGGCATCCGGGACGAGCAAGACCGCAAGGACCTGATCGCCTATCTCAAGACATTCCCGAAGTAGCCGCTCCCGCGCGCCTGCCGCTACTACACGACGACCGGCGTCGCGACCTGCGTACCGACGCGGAACACGCGGCGGTAGCGCGCGATCTCCTCGGGCGGTCCGACGGCCTTGGTCGGGTTGTCGGAGATCTTCACTGCCGGCCGGCCATTGGCCGAGATCACCTTGCACACGATCGAGAATGGATCGAGCCCGCCGTTGGGCCCGAGGCCGCGGAAGTCGTTGGTGAGCAGCGTGCCCCAGCCATAGCCGATGCGAATGCGGCCGTGGAAGTGGCGATGGATCTTATGCATGAGATCGACGTCGAGACCGTCGGAGAAGATCGCGAGCTTCTTCGTCGGATCCTGGCCATGCCGCTTCCACCAGGCGATGGCCATCTCGCCGCCTTCGATCGGATCGCCCGAGTCGACGCGCACGCCGGTCCACTTCGCCACCCAGTCCGGCGCCCGCTCGAAGAAATTCTCCGTGCCATAGGTGTCGGGGAGCACGATGCGGAGATTGCCGTCGTAGGCGTCCTGCCAGTCGGCGAGGATGGCATAAGGCGCCTCGGCGAGCGCGCGGTCGCCATCAGCGAGCGCCGCATAGACCATGGGCAACTCGTGCGCATTGGTGCCGGTCGCCTCGACCTCGCGGCGCATGGCAATGAGGCAGTTCGACGTGCCGAGAAAGGACTTGCCGAGCCCCTCGATCATCGCCTGCACGCACCAGTCCTGCCAGAGAAAGCCGTGCCGCCGTCTCGTGCCGAAGTCCGCGATGTTGAGGTTGGGCAGCGTGCTGAGGCGCTGCAGATTTTCCCACACCCGCGTCATGGCGCGTGCGTAAAGCACCTGTAGCTCGAACTTGCCGAGCCCCTTGGTGACCGCGCGGCTGTGCAGCTCCATGATGACGGCGAGGGCCGGGATCTCCCACATGGTGGTCTCGATCCACGGGCCCTCGAAGATCAGCTCGTACTGGTTGCCGCGCCGCTCGAGGTGGTAGGCCGGAAAGCGGAAATCCTCGAGCCACTCGATGAAGTCCGGCGAGAACATCTGCCGCTTGCCGTAGAACATGTTGCCGCGCAGCCAGGTCGACTCGCCACGGCTCAGCGAGAGCGAGCGGATATGATCGAGCTGCTCGCGCAGCGCCCCCTCGTCGATGAGGTCGGCGAGCGGCACGCTGGCGGTGCGGTTGATGATCCCGAAGGTCACCTGCGTATCGCGGTGACGCCGGTAGATCATCTGCGCCATCAGCAGCTTGTAGAAATCCGTATCGAGCACCGAGCGGACGATCGGATCGATCTTCCAGGCGTGGTTGTAGACCCGGGTCGCGATGTCGGTCATGGCCGCATTCCAAATAATGTCGGACAAGCGTCGCAAATCGACGCCGCGGGCGCAACCCGCCGACCATGCGCAGAAAGAGGCTCGGGGCGCGCTGAGCGCCGGGCTTTACCCCGAGTTGCAGAGGCGTTTACCCAAAAGCTTCGGGGCAGGACCGGACGGCCCTGCCCCGAATTTGCACCTCGAACCCGTCCGCTGCTTAACGTTCGAGATGCTGGACGGGATCCACGGGCTTCACGCCCTGGCGGATCTCGAAGCGAAGCTGGGGCGTGTCGACACTGCCCGTGGCGCCGGCCTTGGCGATGACCTGCCCGCGCTTCACGGCCTCGCCCGACTTCACATTCAGGGAGTCGTTGTGGGCATAGGCCGTGATCCAGCCGCCGTCGTGACGGATGAGTAGAAGGTTGCCATAGCCCTGCACGCCATCACCCGCGTACGTGACAATGCCGGCCTCGGCGGCGTGCACGTCGGCACCGCGCGGCAGCGCGATATTGATGCCGTCGTTCTGGCCGCTGCTGCTCGGGCCGAAGTTCGCGATGATCTTCCCACGTGCCGGCCAGCGGAACTTGGCGACGGGTGCCACGGCCGGCGGCGCAGCAACGGCCGCATCACGAGCTGGCGGCTCGGAACGGGGAAGCGGCGCCGGTGCTGGTGATGCATCGGTAGCAGCGCCTGCTGGTGCCGCATCAGGCGGGAGCGCCGCAGTGCGTGTCCGCGTGTTGATGATCGTAGGCGTGACGGACGGCGCATCAGAGGGCGCGCTCGCCGTCGGAGCGGACGGCGCAGACGGAGCCGCAGCCAATCCCGGCACTTCACCTGCGCGCGGCACTTTCAGCACCGTGCCAGGCTTCACGCGGCGCGGATCGGTGATCTTGTTGACGCGCTCGAGCTCATTGAGACGGACGCCATGCTTGCGCGCAACCGCGTAGAGGCTGTCGCCCTGCGCGACGGTGTAACTTCCCGTCCAGCCGGACTCGTCAGCAGCCGCGGGGATGCGCGATGCTGCTGCCGAATTCGCGGCTGGAGCGGGCGCCGGTGTGGCAGCCGGCGTTGATGGATCGCTCTCGACGAGCGGCGGCACGATCGGGCCGGTCTCATGATGAGGCAGGCGCGGCTCGGGCCGTGAAGTCGTATGTGTCGGCGCGATCGGAGGCGGCAGCGCAGCAGGCGGCGGCGCCGGCTCGGCCATGGGTGCCGTCGGCAACGACGCGACGCGACGAGGCGCCGGACCACCGCTGGACGATGGCACGATGAGCTTCTGGCCAACGCGAAGCTGCGGCCCCCTAAGATTGTTGGCGCGCATGAGTTCCGACACGGGCACGCCATGCTTCTTCGAGAGCGCGAAGAGCGTGTCGCCGGAGACAACGTCGATCGTCTGGCCGTTAGCCGGATCCACGGACGGCTGCGACGGCTCGTATGCCGCGCGCGGCGGTGCAGGCGCGGTTACAGGCGTAGTGGCGACGCTGCGATAGGGCACAGTGGCCGGCGGCACATCGTGCGTTTGCGGCATGGACGTGGAGCCGGTGCCGCGATCATCGGGCAGGCTCGCTACGCGAACACCACGCTCACCTTCGGGCGAAACGGGCGTTCCACGATTGCTCTCGCGCCACTGCTGCGGCGGCGCCTGGCGCGGTGCAGAATAGGAAGGCTGGTACGGAGACTGGCTCGCGCCCGGGCGCTCGTACGGTGGGGTGTATGTCGGCTCACTACCGTCCGCGTTCGGTGCCCCGTATGGCTGGCCGTACGGCTGGCCATAGGGCTGACCGGAAGACGGGCCAGAGGACTGGCCGTACGCACTTGCATCGCCGAGCGAGCCGGAGCGGTTCTGATAGACCGGTTCGCGGGGAATGGGGGCGCTGCTCGTCGCCGACGGACCCCCACTGTAGCTGAGCGAGGGCATCTCGAAACCGGCGCTGCATCCGCCGGTGGCCATCGCCAATGCAATAACGGCCGCGCCCCGGAATGCGGCGGCGTGCCTCGGAAGACGCTCACACAAACGCGCAATACGCAACATGTGGTACACCCCTCTACGTGCACTCAGTTAACCTTGAACTGGTTAACCGGCCGTTAAGGAGCGCGCGCCGCTGCTGTGTTTCTCCCTATCGCCGAATACGAAAGACGGGCGAAACATCGGCACGGAATGCACTCCAGGTGCTACAGGGCGAACGACATCGTCCCCCGGCCGGACGGCCGTGGTGCAATGCCTTCAGGAAGGCACGCTCCGGAATGAAACGAGGTACGAGACGCGGAGATCGAGCTTTGTCGGTGTACCGCACGATTGTGCGAGGCGGTGGGCTGAACGGCGGCTCTTCCGCGGCTTTTGGCTGAATGGAAGACAACGGCCAATCAGCTTGTATCAGCCCCGTTATCTTCTCTCGAAGTCGATGCGTTCGTCGACCTCCAAGCCAAGAAGTCGGCGACGCAGAGCATCGAGCGCGAGCTCGATTGCGCCCATGCGCACCCACTCGCGGCCACCGAGCATACGCGCCGGACGCGCAAGTGCACCCGTCGGATCGGCAAGGCCAATGCGGATATTGCCGCCGAGCTCGAGGCGGTCCTCGCCCTCGTCGAGTTCCATGAGCACGACAAGCGCATGCGTGGCACCGCTTACCTGACGCAGGCCCTGCGCGACGGCAATTGCAGCGTCTTCCGTGATACCCGCCGCAGCCAATCCTGTATCGAGCCCGACGGCGCTCATAACTTGCGCGAGATCGCGGCCGACAATGCCGCGACGGAACACCGGCTGAGCTGCGACCTGCGGCGCAATGCGCGCGGCAACGCCGCCGCCGGTCACCATCTCGGCAATGGCGAGCGTGTGTCCGCCTGCCGTGAGCCGATCGAGGATTACGCTTTCGAGGCGCTGATCGTCTTCAGCGATGATGAAATTGCCGAGCCGTCGACGGACCTCCGCCTCGATCGGTTCGAGCGTGCGCGCAAGCGCCGCCTCGTCATCGGCGCGGATGGCGAGCTTGGTCTCGAGTTGCGGATAGTGCGACTGGAAGCCGAGCTTGACGCTGCTGCCATCCTCCAGACCGGGAATGCCGGCCAGCATCTCGTCCGCGCGCGACTCGCCAATGCCGAAGGAGTGAAAGCGCTTCAGACGCGTGACGCCCTTGAGTCCGCTCATGGCGAGAAGACGCGGAATGAGCTGCTCGTCGAGCATCCGCCGCATCTCGCGCGGCACGCCCGGCGTGAAGAAAAAGCGCGCCTTGCCGATCGTCACCGCAAACCCGCAAGCCGTACCGATCGGATTATCGATCAGCTCGGAGCCCGCTGGCAGTAGGGCCTGCTTCCTGTTGTTCGGCGGCATGACCCGATTGCGCCGTGCATAAAAACTCTCGATGCGCGCGAGCCAATCCTCGCTGAGTACCAGTTCGACACCGGCCGCTTTTGCCGCGATCTCCTGCGAGAGATCATCGACGGTCGGCCCGAGGCCACCGTTGACGATAACGGCATCGGCGCGCGAGGCGGCGAGGCGCAGGGCCTCCATCAGCGTCTCGCGGTCATCACCGACGGTCGTTCCCCAGCGCACGGTAAGCCCGAGCTCATTGAGCCGGGACGAGATGTGACTGAAGTTCGTGTTGATGGTCTTGCCGCTCAGGATCTCGTCGCCCGTGCACAGGATCTCGATGATCATCGGATTCAACCCCCACTCCAATGACGCTATGACTCAGCCGGCGATGACACGCACGGGCTTGCCGGCGAGCCAGGCTTCAATGTCCTCGACCATGCCGGGATAGAAGAGCTGATACGTTTCTTCCGTCACGTAGCCGATGTGCGGCGTGAGAACGGCGCGCGGCTCACGACGCAAGGCCTCGGCTGCTGGGACTGGCTCGACCTCGTACACATCGAGCGCAGCACCCGCGATCTTGCCGGCAGCAAGCGCCTTGCTCAGTGCCGCGTTATCCGCAAGCGGCGCACGCGAGGTGTTCACGAAGAACGCCGTCGGCTTCATGAGCGCGATGTCCTCGGCTGAGACGATGCCGCGGCTCCGCGCCGAAAGCACCATGTGCACGGAGATCACATCCGCCTCGCGGAAGAGCGCGTCCTTCGCGACGCGCTTGGCGCCGTGCTCCGCGGCGCGCTCGTCCGTGAGGTTCGGGCTCCAGGCAATGACCTTCATGCCGAACGCCTGCGCCATGCGCGCCACATGCCCGCCGAGCCGGCCTAGGCCGACAAGACCGAGCGTGCGACCTCTGAGATCGCGCCCGATGGTCGTCTGCCAGCGCCCCTCGCGCATGTTGGCGAACTCGATGTGCAGGTTGCGCGCGAGCGCCACGATGAGGCCCATGGTGAGCTCGGCCGTCGCGTGGCCGCCGCTCTCCGAACCGCACACCTTGATGCCGCGCGCGGCTGCCGCCTCCATATCGATGGCGGCATTACGCATGCCGGCCGTGACGATCAGCTTCAGGTTCGGCAATGCCTCGATAAGGGAGCGCGGGAAGGACGTGCGCTCGCGCATGCAGCAGACGACATCGAAGCCCTGAAGCTCCCGCCGCGCCGCCTCCTCGCTCTCGAAGGCATAGTCGAAAACCTTCACCTGGTGGCTCGCCTTGAGCCGTGACCAGTCGGCGAAGGAAAGGGCCACATTCTGGTAGTCGTCCAGGATCGCGATCGCGACCATAGGGTATCCTCCCGGAAGTTCTTTGCTTCTGTCTCTATGATTGGCGGCGCTGAGGGGTGCGGCGGCTCAGCCTGCCGGCACCGCCGATACCCCATCATCCCCCGAGCGGGTGGGCGAGCGCAAGCGCCGCGATGTGATAGAAGATCTGCACTGCCAGCCCGAGACGCTTCCTACCCCCATGCCCACCTGCCACGTCTACATCGCGACCAGCCTCGATGGCTTCATCGCGCGCCCGGATGGCGACATCGAGTGGCTGCATCAGTGGCCCGATATCGGCGACGACTACGGCTATGGCGCCTTCATGAACTCCGTCGATGGCCTGATCATCGGCCGGGGGACGTTCGAGAAGATCCTCTCCTTTGGCAGATGGCCCTACGACAAACCGGTCGTAGTGCTGAGCCGCACGCTCGATCCCGACGCCGTGCCGGCGGACCGGGCCGACCGCGTGCGCATCCTGGCGCTAGAGCCGGAGGAGACGATCGACATGCTGCGGCGCGAGGGCTGGACACGTGCCTACGTCGACGGCGGGCGGCTCATCCAGTCCTTTCTGGCTGCCGGCCTGATCGAAGACATGACCATCACGCGCATTCCCATTCTGCTCGGCGCGGGGCGGCCTCTGTTCGGTGCCCTCCCCCAGGACATCGTGCTGACCCACTTCGAGACGACGGCCTACCCCTCGGGATTCGTGCAGTCGCGCTATGCCGTCGGGCGGATGTTCTGATCCGGCAATGAAATTTCCGAGCCCAAGCCGTGATAGACTGCCGCTCGCCGTCTTGAGGAGCCCTCGTTGACCCTCGCACTGATCGTCCTCGCCCTGGCCTTTGGCCTCGCCTTCCTGCCGCAGTTGTGGATCAGGGGCGTGATCGCCCGCCATTCCAACGAGCGCCCCGACCTCGCCGGCACGGGTGGCGAATTCGCGCGCCACGTCCTCGATGGCATGGGGCTCTATCACGTCGTCGTCGAGGAGACCCAAACGGGCGACCACTATGATCCCGAAGCCAAGGCCGTGCGCCTCCTCCCGCAGCATTTCGGCAAGCGCTCGCTCGCGGCGGTGGTGATCGCGGCCCACGAGGTCGGCCATGCCATGCAGGATGCGACGGCCTATGGACCGCTCACGGCGCGCACGCGCATGGCGCGTCAGGCGCAAAGGGTCGAAAAGTTCGGCTCGATCGTGATGATCGCCGCGCCTGTCATGATGATCCTCTCGAAGTCGCCCCATATCATGCTCATGCAGATGGGCATCGGCGTTCTCATTCTGGGATCGACGATATTCATGCACGCCCTGACGCTCCCCGTGGAGTTCGACGCGAGCTTCCGCCGGGCGCTCCCGCTTCTCAAGGCCGGCAATTACATTTCGGCGCGCGACATGCGCTCGGCTCGCCAGCTCCTGCGCGCCGCCGCCTTCACGTACGTCGCAGCCGCAGCCGTCAGCCTGCTCGATGTCATGCGCTGGATCAGGGTTTTGAAGTTTTAGCGCTTGTTGCCGGCCGCGCGCTTCTTGCGAGGCTCAGGAGCAGCCGCAGGAGCGTCATCCACGAAATCGTCGATGATGTAGTGCGGGATCCAGCCCGGCTTGATGCCGACCTCGGTGCGGGCGAGCTTCTTCACCGAGATCCCGGCCTGGTGGACCGTATCGGGCGAACCCGAGATCAACGGGTGCCACCAAAGGAGGTCCTTTCCCTCCTCGACACGGCGGTAACCACACGTCGGTGGCAGCCAGCCAAGCGTGCGCACCTTCTCCGGCGTGATCGAAATGCAGTCGGGCATCTTCTCGTGCCGGGCGGCATAATCGCGGCAGCGACAGGTCTTGATGTCCAGGAGACCACAGGCAAGTCGTGTCAGGTAGATGTCGCCGGTATCCTCGTCCTCGAGCTTGACGAGGCAGCACCGGCCGCAGCCATCGCAGAGCTGCTCCCACTCGACCGGAGACATCTCGTCGAGGGTTTTGGTTTTCCAGTAGGGCGGCGGCACACGGGGCTCCAGAATCGACTAATTGTACAGCTATCATATTTGCGGGTTCGTATCGATTCAGCATATCAACGCCAGAATCTGGCGGAATGTTCAAGCTGTCCGGACTGGTCTGCGTTCGCTGCGGGCCGCTTCGGCAGCTCATCTTAGGGGCTCGCGTTGAGCGACTGGCTGACCAGGCTTGGAAAAGGGCACCGCGGCCGCATCGATTGGCTGCGCCTCGACAGCTGGATCGACTCGAGCCTCTCGAACGGCTGGGAGTCCTTCCAGGACCGCTGGAATGCGGCTTCGAGCTTCTTCGCCCGCTTCCGCCTCTACGGCTGGCGCAAGGTCGCCAACGAGCTGATGTCGGAGGGGCTGACGCTCGCGTGCGGCGGTCTCGTCCTCATGTACATGCTCGCCATTCCCGCCTTCGAGGAGATGGACGAGGCCAAGATCTTTTCGACCGGCCGCTACAGCGTGAAATTCCTCGACCGCGAAGGCCGCGAGATCGGCCAGCGCGGCATCCTGCACAACGACGCCGTGCCGCTCGAGGAAATTCCCGATCATCTCATCAAGGCCACACTCGCGACCGAGGACCGGCGTTTCTTCGAGCACATCGGCGTCGATTTCCTCGGCACGGCGCGTGCGCTCATCGAGAACGTGCGCGCCGGCGAGACCGTGCAGGGTGGCTCGACGCTGACGCAGCAGCTCGCCAAGAACCTCTTCCTCTCCTTCGAGCGCTCCTTCGACCGCAAGCTCAAGGAGCTGTTCCTCGCCTTCTGGCTCGAGGCGCGCTTCTCGAAGCGGGACATCCTGAAGCTCTACTTCGATCGCGCCTATATGGGCGGCGGTGCCTTCGGCGTCGAGGCGGCATCGCAGTTCTACTTCGGCAAGTCCGTGCGCGAGATCACGCTTGCCGAATCCGCCATGCTCGTCGGCCTGTTCAAGGCGCCGACCAAGTTCGCGCCCCACATTGACCTCCCTGCCTCGCGCGCCCGCGCCAACGTCGTGCTGACCAACCTCGTCGATGCCGGTTTCATGACCGCGGGGCAGGTGCACGGCGCCCGCCTCAATCCGGCCCGGCCGATCGAGACGCGATCCACCTACAGCCCCGACTGGTATCTGGACTGGGCCTTCGAAGAGATCCAACGCGTTGCCGAAGGGCGCGGCGCCTTCGTGCTGACCGCGCGCACGACACTCGACGTCAGCCTCCAGCAGGCGGCCGACCAAGCGCTCGTTTCGACCATCCGTCAGCACGGCCGGATCAAGAATGCGACGTCGGGCGCGCTCGTTGCCATGGACCCGGACGGTGCCGTGCGCGCTCTCGTCGGCGGCGTCGACTACGGCGAGAGCCAGTTCAACCGCGCGAGCGCCGCCCGCCGCCAGCCCGGCTCGTCCTTCAAACTCTACGTCTATACCAATGCCGTCGAGCAGGGGAACCTGACCGGCTCATCCATCGTGCGCGATGCCTCTCCAGGTTGCGGCAACTGGGCGCCCAAGAACTACGACGGCGGCTCGGGGAGCGGCGCCCGCATCACCATGACTAGCGCCTTCGCCCGCTCGCTCAACACGACAGCCGTCGATCTCTCCTTCAAGTACGAGCGCGACAACGTCGTCGCCATGACCCGGCGGCTCGGCGTGCACGGTATCAAGAAAACCTGCTCCATGGCGCTCGGCGACCAGGGCATCACGCCGCTCGAGCACACCGCCGCCTATGCCCACTTCGCCAATCACGGCAAGGCGGTGAAGCCTTATGCCATTCTCGAGATCATGAATTCGCGCGGTGACGTCATCTACTCCCGCGACAAGGATGAGGCGCCGGCAAAGCAGGTGCTCGAGCCGCGTGTCGTCGAGAACATGAACCGCATGATGCACGCCGTCGTCACCGAAGGAACGGGACGGCGGGCACTCCTCGAAAACGCACACGCGGCCGGCAAGACGGGGACGAGCTCGAGCTACCGCGATGCCTGGTTCATCGGCTTCACCGGCCAGTACGTGACGGGTGTGTGGATCGGCAATGACGATTTCCGGCCCATGCGGGACGTGACGGGCGGCAACCTGCCGGCCATGACCTGGCATTCGTTCATGTCGGTGGCGACGAGCAACGCCGACATCCCGACAATTGACGGCCTTGAGCCGCATCCCGCCCAGCTTGAGGAGCGCCGGCGCGTCGCCGCGCTTCGTCAGCTTGAACCGCAGGGCGGCGGCGGCGCGACGAGCACAGACACAGCCGCCACGCGCAGCAGCATGTCCGACCGCACGCGCTCGACATTGCGCCAGCTCGCCGAGGACCTGCGCACCGCGAACGAACGTCCGGACGGTCTCGGTTCTGGCCGACCAGGAGGCGCCCCAGCGCCTGGAGGCACGAAGCCGGCGTCCGCCCCCGGTCGGCGCGCCGAGCCTGCGCCCGCCGAACGCCTCTTCGAGCCCACAAGTGCCGTCCGCCCACCCGCAGAGCGCCAGCGCTAGCTGTGAACGTCATGAGCCGTCGCCCATGCTGAACATGCTGCTCTTCGTGGTGATTGCCGTCGGCGGCGGACTGAGCGCCACGTGGATGATGGTCGAGCGCGGCTCGGCCCTGACGACGGAGGTCGTCGGCCCCTGGTCACACTGGACAGCCGCCGGTCGCCTCGACGCAGACCCCTATACGCGCGCCCATTTCGTTCGCCGCGCGCTGCTGCCGGTCTCGACGTCGCTCAGTGCTCGCTATCACGCCAGCACGGACAGCGACGGCCAGCCGCTTCATTCCTCCTGCGAGTACGTGCTGGAGGGGCCTGAGCCCTCGCGTGGATGGTGGAGCGTCGCCGTATTCGACGCGAGCGGCAAGCTCATCCGCAATGACGCGGGACGCCATTCCTTCAGCTCGGATACGGCCATGCGCACGCCCTCGGGGCGCGTCGCCATTCATCTCGCGCGCTCGGCCCGTCCCGGCAACTGGCTGCCGACGGGCGGCGCGGGCCGTCTCACGCTCGTGCTTCAGGCCGAGGATCCGCACGACGCGACATCGGGCGGGGGCGGTGATGACACAGAGGTGCAGCTTCCTGCCGTACGGAAGATATCATGCTGAACGGCGCCGGACGCTTCCTGCCACCGCTGAGCCTGCACACGCTCCTCGTGGCGCTCGTCACCGGCGGTATCATCCATATCGCCTCGACGCTGGCGATCCCTTACATGGGCGCGGCCACGGCATTCGATCGCGTGAGCGCCGGTCTGCCGCTCCACACTATGCGCATCATGCCGCCGGCGACGCCGGGGAACGAGCTGCTGCCCTTCAATGACCCGGCGCAACAACTCGCCGTCTGTCCCTTCGATCTCGACGACGGACTCGTGACGGTGACGGCGACGCTGCCCGACCCCGGCTGGAGCCTCGCGATCTACACGTCCCATGGCGACAACTTCTACGCGGTCGCCGCTGTCGGGCTTCGCCAGCCAGAGGTGACACTGGTGCTCGAGCCGACGAAGGCGACGCTGCTCAATCTCTTCGGCATCGGCACCGCACCGAACTTCGATCCCTCGCGGATCCAGGCGCCCGAAAGCCGCGGCCTCATCGTGGTGCGCGCGCCGCGGCACGGCCAAGCCTTCGAGGAGCGCACGGCGGCGATACTTGCACGCGCGCGCTGCACGAGCAGCCCTGCATCGGGCTGAGGTCACAAACCGCCAATGAACTCGACGATCGCCGGCATAAGCGTCGGCGCGAGCGGGAGATCCGGTCTGACGTACGTGCTGAGGTTTGCGCTGCGTTCGAGCGGCGCGTTTTTCAGCACGTGGTTCATGCCATCGATCAGGACGAGCTTCGTCCCCGGCCGCGCCGAGGCCAGACGTCGGGCATCCTCAGGCAGGATTTGCAGATCATGGGTACCTTGCACGATCAGCGCCGGAACGCGCGTTGCGGCCAGCTCTTTAGCCGGATCGAGCGGAAGCCATGACATGAGATAGTTCTGCACACTCGGACGGTAGAGCGCGAACAGCGCTGCCGGCACCTCCGCCACCGGCTGGCGGGCATGCAAGCTCTCGGCAATGCGTTTGGAGGCCGCCCGAAGCTCTTCCGGAACGCCGCCCGCCGCGAGTTGGCGCGCGATGATGCGATCGGCATTCTCGCCCGCACCTGCGACCAGGATCAGGCCCGCAACATCGCTTCGGCGCGCTGCCAGCGTTGCGATCAGCGCGCCTTCGCTGTGTCCGAGCACGAATAGGCGCGATTGTGTCATCTCGCCGCGCAGAAAATCGAGCCATGCGACGGCGTCCGTCACATATGTCTCGATCCGCAGATCCTCCTCGCGGACGGCAGCGATGGCACTTGCGGCAATGCCTCGTTTGTCGACGCGCAACGAGGCAATGCCCTCGGCAGCCAGGCCATGAGCGATGAGCTTCAGGCTGTCGTTCGCGCCAGCAGGATTATTCCCATTGCGATCGGTCGGCCCGGAGCCGGCAAGAATGAGCACCGCGCGCACGGGACTTGCGCCCTCGGGCAACACGAGCGTCCCGTAGAGGCCGGATCGGCTCACCTCGCGCTCGAACCAGGCGTTGGCAGTCGCGATCGGTAGCACGCTCAGGGCGATGCCCAGCAACCATGTGACAAGCTTCCGCATCAAAGCCCCGGCAGCGGTGACAGATTGCTCGATCGCACGCCGATTACCTTGAAGAGTGTGCCCATGCCGGTCGGAGAAAT
>JAEZAW010000175.1 GCA_023430315.1 Pseudomonadota bacterium
CCTCAAGACGGCCTGCATCACGAAAGTCTTCCCGACGCGTTCGCATACCGTCGCGGCACAGGGCGGCGTTGCCGCCGCGCTCGGCCACATGGGTAAGGACGACTGGCGCTGGCACATGTACGACACCGTCAAGGGTGCCGACTGGCTCGGCGACCAGGACGCCATCGAGTACCTCTGCCGTAATGCACCGAAGGCCGTGTACGAGATGGAGCACTACGGCGTGCCCTTCAGCCGTACCGAGGACGGCCGCATCTACCAGCGTCCCTTCGGCGGCATGACCACCGAGTTCGGCGAGGGCCCGCCGGCGCAGCGCACGTGCGCCGCCGCCGATCGCACCGGCCACGCCATGCTCCACACGCTCTATGGCCAGTCGCTGCGCTACTCGGCTGAGTTCTTCATCGAGTACTTCGCCATCGACCTCATCATGGATGCGGACGGTACTTGTCGCGGCGTTATCGCACTCTGCCTCGAGGACGGCACGATCCACCGCTTCCGCGCCCGCAAGACCATTCTCGCGACCGGCGGATACGGACGCGCGTACTTCTCCTGCACGTCGGCGCATACCTGCACGGGCGATGGTGGCGGCATGGTTCTGCGCGCTGGGCTGCCGTTGCAGGACATGGAGTTCGTGCAGTTCCACCCGACCGGCATCTACGGCGCGGGCGTGCTAATCACGGAAGGCTCGCGCGGCGAGGGCGGTTATCTGACCAACGCGAATGGCGAGCGCTTCATGGAGCGCTACGCGCCGCACGTGAAGGATCTTGCATCACGCGACGTCGTCTCGCGCTCCATGACGGTCGAAATCCGTGAGGGCCGCGGCGTCGGTCCGCTGAAGGACCACATCTACCTGCATCTCGACCACCTCGATCCCAAAATCCTGGCCGAGCGTCTACCGGGCATCACAGAGAGTGCCAAGGTCTTCGCGGGCGTCGATCTGCATCGCGAGCCGATTCCGGTGCTGCCGACGGTCCATTACAACATGGGCGGCATACCCACGAACTTCCACGGCGAGGTCGTCACGCTCAAGGGCGGCAACCCCGACCAGATCGTGCCGGGCCTGATGGCTATCGGCGAGGCGGCCTGCGTTTCGGTGCACGGTGCCAACCGCCTCGGCTCGAACTCGCTCATCGATCTCGTGGTGTTCGGCCGTGCGGCCGGCCTCAGGGCGGCCGAGACGACGGAAGCGGGCGCCGCGCAGCCCGATCTGCCGAAGGATGCTTCCGATCTCGCGCTCTCGCGCCTCGATCGCTTCCGCTATGCTCAGGGCGGCCAGCCGACGGCGGCGCTACGGCTCAAGATGCAGCGGCTCATGCAGTCGAACTGCGCCGTGTTCCGCGATGGTCCGGTGCTGCAGGAAGGTGCGCAGAAGATCGTCGAGATCTGGAAGGAGACGGGCGATATCGCGGTCTCGGACCGCACGCTGGTCTGGAACTCCGACCTCGTCGAGACGCTCGAATACGACAATCTCATTGCTCAGGCGGCGGTGACCATGATCTCGGCGAACAATCGCCAGGAGAGCCGTGGCGCGCACGCGCGCGAGGATTTCCCCAATCGCGACGACAAGGACTGGATGAAGCACACGCTCACCTGGGCCGACGACGCGAAGTGCGAGGTGCACATCGACTACCGTCCGGTGCACACCTACACGCTGACCAACGAGATGAAGTACGTCGAGCCCAAGGCTCGCGTGTACTAAGAGCCGAGCGCTGCACATTGCCGAGTTAGTGAGGGGCGGTTGCGCGGGACTAGCGCACCGCCTCTACGCACACTAGATACAACTTGTGCGACCATGCGCACGCAACCAGGGGTGACGCCGATGAGCACCGCCGCCAAATCCGCGATGACCGACGCCTGGGCCCCTCCGCCGGCGACGGCCCGCCTCGTTCTCGCCGACGGTACGGTCATCAAGGGCCGCGGGCTCGGCGCAATCGGCACTGCGGTCGGCGAGGTGTGCTTCAACACGGCCATGACGGGATACCAGGAGATCCTGACGGATCCCTCGTACGCCGGCCAGATCATCACCTTCACCTTCCCGCACATCGGCAATGTCGGCACGAACTTAGAGGACACCGAGACGTCGAACCTCGCTTCGCGCACGGGCGCGCGGGGCACCGTGCTTCGCGCCTCGATCTCGGCACCGTCGAACTACCGCGCCGCGGAGACGCTCGATCAGTGGCTCAAGGCGCGCGGCATCATCGCCATTGCCGATGTGGATACGCGCGCACTCACCGCGCGCATCCGCGAGCAGGGTATGCCGAACGCCGTCATCGCTCACAGTCCGGACGGCAAGTTCGACATGGAGGCTCTCAAGGCCGAGGCAGCGGCGTGGCCGGGTCTCGACGGCATGGATCTCGTACCCGAGGTGACGAGCGGCCAGAGCTATGGCTGGGATGAAATGCGCTGGGTCTGGGGCAAGGGCTATCAGCGCCAGGAGAACCCCGAGTTCCACGTCGTCGCCGTCGATTACGGCCTCAAGCGCAATATCCTGCGTTGTCTCGCTAATGCGGGTTGCCGCGTAACGGTCGTGCCGGCGCAGACGTCGGCCGAGGACATTCTGGCGAGGAAGCCCGATGGCGTGTTTCTCTCGAACGGTCCCGGTGATCCCGCCGCGACCGGCAAGTACGCCGTGCCCGAGATCAAGAAGCTCGTGGCATCGGGCCTGCCGACGTTCGGCATCTGCCTCGGCCACCAGATGCTCGGCATTGCCGTCGGTGCCAAGACGCATAAGATGCACCAGGGGCATCATGGCGCGAACCATCCGGTGAAGGACTACACGACCAACAAGGTCGAGATCGTCTCGATGAACCACGGCTTTGCCGTCGATCGCGAGACGCTGCCCACGGGCGTCGAGGAGACGCATGTCTCGCTCTTCGATGGCACGAACTGCGGCATCCGTCTCAAGGACAAGCCGGTCTTCTCCGTGCAGCACCATCCCGAGGCCTCGCCGGGTCCGGAGGACAGCCACTACCTGTTCGACCGCTTCGTCGAGCTCATGCGCGAGCACAAAGCGCGCTGAAGCTTCGTCGCGCGAAAACGAAAAAGGCCCGGGAGGTTCTTCCTCCCGGACCTTCATGCATTCGGAGCCTGGAGAACGCCTCAGCCGACGGCCTTCTTCAGCGCGTCGACCAGACCCGTCGTCTCCCACGAGAAGCCGCCCTCGCTGTCCGGCTTGCGGCCGAAGTGGCCATAGGCCGAGGTGCGCGCATAGATCGGCTTGTTGAGGTCGAGATGCTTGCGGATGCCGCGCGGCGAGAGGTCCATGACATCGCCGAGCGCGGCCTCGAGCTTGGCCTCATCGACTTTGCCCGTGCCGTACGTGTCGACGTAGATGGAGAGCGGCTTGGCGACGCCGATGGCGTACGAAACCTGAATGCAGCAGCGATCGGCGAGACCGGCAGCCACGACGTTCTTCGCGAGGTAGCGTGCCGCATAGGCCGCCGAGCGGTCGACCTTGGTCGGGTCCTTGCCCGAGAAGGCACCGCCGCCATGCGGGGCCGCGCCGCCGTAGGTGTCGACGATGATCTTGCGGCCGGTGAGGCCGGAGTCGCCGTCCGGGCCACCGATGAAGAACTTGCCCGTCGGATTGATGTGCCAGATGGTGTCCTTGCCGATCCAGCCATCCGGGAGCGCCTTGCGCACGTACGGCTCGATGATCGAGCGCACATCCTTGGACGTGAGCTTTTCGTCGATGTGCTGATGGGAGACGACGATCTGCGTGACGCCGACGGGCTTTCCGCCCTCGTAGCGCACGGTCACCTGGCTCTTGCTGTCGGGGCCGAGCTTGGCGGCATCGCCCTTGCCCGACTTGCGCGCGGTGGCGAGGTCTTCGAGGATCTTGTGCGCGTAGTAGATCGGGGCCGGCATCAGCTCAGGCGTCTCGCGCGTCGCGTAGCCGAACATGATGCCCTGGTCGCCGGCGCCTTCCTCTTTGTTGCCGCCCGAGTCGACGCCCTGTGCGATGTCGGCGGACTGCGGATGGAGAAGGACTTTGATGTCGGCGTTCTGCCAGTGGAAGCCTTCCTGCTCATAGCCGATGTCGCGGATGGCCATGCGCGCGACGTGGCTGATCCAGTCATGCGTGACCGTGCTCGGTCCCCGCGTCTCGCCTGCGATCACAACCTGGTTCGTCGTCGCCAGCGTCTCGCAGGCCGCGCGGATCGCCCACGGGTCGATGCCCGCCTTAGGCCCCTCGCGGTAGAAAAGGTCGACGATCTCGTCGGAGATGCGGTCGCAGACCTTGTCGGGATGGCCTTCGGAGACGGACTCGCTCGTGAACAGGTACGACTGGCGCGACAAGGTAACCCCCTGGGGTTTGGTGTGTGCGAAAAAACGCGCCGTTCTTGCAGTCTTTTACAGACCGGTCAAGATGACGGCATTTCAAATACAATTCGGCTGGCGTGATAAGGCGTTGCCCAGGCGCCCTGTCGCCTCAATCCTCGCGGAAGACCCGCTCGCGGCGCTCGTGGCGCTCCTGTGCCTCGATCGAAAGCGTGGCGATCGGCCGCGCATCCAGCCGCTTGAGGCTGATCGGCTCGCCCGTTTCCTCGCAATAGCCGTAGCTGCCGTCGTCGATGCGGGCGATGGCTGCATCGATCTTGCCGATCAGCTTGCGCTGACGGTCCCGGGCGCGCAGCTCGAGGGCCTTGTCGGTCTCGGATGTGGCACGGTCGGCGAGGTCGGCGTGCTGGGAGGTGTCGTTGTGCAGGCCCATGAGCGTCTCGCGGGTCTGGCGGAGGATATCCTCCTTCCAGGCGAGCAGCTTGTTCCTGAAGTAGAGACGGTGCCGCTCATTCATGAACGGCTCGTCCTCGCTGGGCTTGTAGCCCGGGCTGAGCGTAATCTCGCTATGGCGCGCATCGGGCTTGCCGTTGCTTCGGCTGCCCTTTTTCGCGCCGTTCCCATTCACGGATTTTGTCATGCGTTGCCACCCATCATGCAAACCCGGTCGACCAACCCCCCTCTACGACTTCGGTCGTAGGAAAAGTGCGCCACGTAATATGCGAGCCGGATATACAGTCAAGCGAATAGCGTCATAGAGTTAGCCGAGGCCGCGAAACCGGCCGGCGGTCCGCGGGGCGCCCGGCCCCCGGCCGCGGTGGTCGGTCCCGGCCAGAGCGCCGAAAAGCCTTCCCCAGTAACCCCTCCAGGCTGGCCGGAAAGGCTCTCCGCGGCTCGGAAGGGCCGATGGACTTCCGCCCCCGGCTCTGCTACAACCCCGCCACGACGCAGACCGCCGCCGCTGCCAGAGGCACCGGGGGCGCTTGCGCATCCAGTTTTCAAAGCGGCAAAATCAGATCCACGAGGAGCGGTACGCTTGCAAGTTCTCGTTCGCGACAACAACGTTGATCAGGCGCTCAAGGCGCTCAAGAAGAAGATGCAGCGCGAAGGCATTTTTCGCGAGATGAAGCTGCGTAATTATTATGAGAAGCCCTCCGAGCGCCGGGTACGCGAGAAGGCCGAGGCTGTCCGCCGGGCCCGCAAGCTCGCCCGCAAGAAGCTCCAGCGCGAGGGCCTCCTGCCGAACAAGCCTGCCGCCACCAAGACGCCCGGTCGGGGCGGTGGCCGTGGTGGTCCTGGTCCCGGCGCTGGTGCCGGTGGTCCGCCCCGCACCTGATCGTTTTCGCACCCTGATTGAGCCGGGAGGAACGCCTCCCGGTACGCCTTGGCCGGGAGACATCCCGGCCTTTCGCTTTTCTACGACTTGAGATCAGCCGATCACGCGCAGGTGGCTTGCCGGCGCGCTGGTCGGCATTTGCGCGCCGCCGACCAGAATGTCGGTTGTTATGTTCTGGATGTCGCGGTGCCCGCAGAGCGCCATGGTCATGTCGAGCTCCTTGCGGATGATCTCCAGCGCCTTGCTGACACCCGCCTCGCCCATGGCACCGAGGCCGTACGTGAAGGCGCGGCCGATGTAGACCCCTTTGGCCCCGAGCGCGATCGCCTTGATCACGTCCTGGCCCGTCCGAATGCCGCCATCCATGTGCACCTCGATGCGGTTGCCGACCGCCCGCACGATCTCCGGTAGCGCCGCGATGGACGAAATCGCGCCATCGAGCTGACGCCCGCCGTGGTTCGAAACGATCAGCGCATCGGCACCTGTCTGCGCGGCGATCTCGGCATCCTCGACATCGAGGATGCCTTTCAGAATGAGCTTTCCGCCCCACTCGTCGCGAATGCGCTTCACTTCATCCCAGCTCAAGCGCGGATCGAACTGCTCCGCCGTCCATGCGCCGAGCGCGCTCATGTCGCTGACGCCCTTGGCGTGCCCGACAATGTTGCGGAAGGTCCGCCGCTTGGTGCCGAGCATACCCATCCACCAGCGCGGCTTCGTGCCGATATCGATGATGTTCGGGATCGTCAGGCGCGGCGGCGCCGAGAGGCCGTTTTTGATGTCCTTGTGGCGCTGGGCGAGAATCTGCAGGTCGAGCGTCAGCACGAGCGCCGAAACGCCCGCCGCTTTGGCGCGCGTGAGCAGGCGGCTCACGAAATCCTTGTCGCGCATCACGTAGAGCTGAAACCAGAAGGGCTTGTCCGTGTTCTCGGCCACGTCCTCGATCGAGCAGATGCTCATGGTCGAGAGCGTAAAGGGCACCCCGGCCTTGTTGGCCGCGCGTGCAGCGAGGATCTCGCCATCGGCGTGCTGCATGCCCGTCATGCCGACCGGCGCCAGGGCGAGCGGCATCGACACGGGAATGCCGACCATGCTGCTGGCGAGCGTGCGGTTGGTCATGTCCACGGCCACGCGCTGGCGCAGCTTGATGCGCTGGAAGTCCTCTTCGTTGGCGCGATAAGTGCTTTCCGTCCACCCGCCGGAGTCGGCGTAGTCGTAGAACATCCGCGGCACACGGCGCTTGGCGAGCACGCGCAGGTCCTCGATGCAGGTAATGACTTGACTCATGCGGCGCTTCCCCAGATGTCAGGCTTATGACCCTGGATTAGCGCCTTTTGGGCAGTAACGAAACAGGTCAATCGGGGAGGGGAGAGGACGTCGCGGGCGGCGTGCCGGCTATGGTCTCGGCTCAGGTACCGACGTCATAGCGGTAAAGGTCCATGCCGTGAATGCGCAACCAAGCCTTGGCTTCGCCGCTGCGCGGCATGATCCGGTCGACGAGGCGCCAGAAGCGGGGACCATGGTTCATATGCACGAGATGGGCAACCTCGTGCGCGGCCACATAGTCGAGCACGACGGGAGGTGCCAGAAGCAGGCGCCAGGAAAAGGAAAGCTGGCCCGAGCTCGAACAGGAGCCCCAGCGGGTTTTCTGATCGCGAAGCGTGATGCGCTGCGGCTTGACGCCGATCTCTTTCGCGTGCCGCGTGACCGCTAGCTGCAGGTCGCGTGCGGCCTCGGCATAGAGCCAGTCGCGCAGCCGACGTGGTGCGTGCTCCTGCGTGCCATGCACGATCAGCACGGGAACGCGGCGGCCGGCGCGCGCGACGATCTCGACGACGCCGGCACCGCGCTGCGCGGGCTCGAAGGTGATCTCGTGCGGCACGCCGCGGAGCGGAAATGCGGCGCCCTCGACGAGCGGTACGGGCTCCGGCACGCATTCGAGGCGCTCGCGCACCCAGTCTCGATTGCGCAGCAGAAAGCGATCGGCTTCGCGTAGGTCGGAGCTGCGCGGCATGGTCAGGATGACGGCGTGCTGTGTCCGGCTGACGCGCAGCGTCAGGCGCCGCGCCTTCGGATGCCGGCGCACCTCTACCGGTGCCGAGATCCCATCGACCTTCAGCAGCTGCACTGAGGGCGTCGATGAGCCCGTCGTTTTCGCGGTCCGCCGCTTCATGCGCGTCCTCGCTCGTCTCCTAAAGTGCGTATGGAAGTGCGCCGACAGCGCATCCGCAAGAATCCCCCATCGACCGGTGTCAGTTACACCACTCGACTGACGCGCTTCGCACTCGTTTGAGGCAGTCCTGCGGCGCACCCCGTTGCACCACCGAGTGCATGAATCCTAGCAGGCGAAATGACGCGCGCGAACCCGTTAGGCGTCGGAGTGCCGCATGAGAGCACATGGATGTGGCGACAACGCAACGCGACGCAACAGCGCCACATTCAAAGCGTTCGCCTGAGTCGGAAGGTATCGGGCGCTATTGGTGCCAGACTCTCATCCCATCGAACAGCAAGCTGCCTGCGAGTTGCAGCATGGTTAGATGTGCGAGCTGAGGAAGATACAGCGCATCGGCTGCCAGGGAATGTGAAGCGCGCTTCGGCACGGCTACGTCACTGCGACGCTTAGGCACGCGTGGCGTGTTCGTCGCGGCGTGTGATCCGAACGTGAAAGCGGAAGCAGAAATTTCGCGCGCCTCCGAAGCTGGAGTTTCGCGCGTCGCGCGGCGTTGAAGCGCCGGCGAAGCGATTCCTGCCTTGGTGCGCGGATCGCGTGCACGCGCGAACGCTGCGATTCGCGGTGCAATCTCGCGGCGGAAGCGCGAGCCGTTGAAAATGCCGTAGTGGCCGACGTGCGGACACGTGAACTTCATCTTGTCGGCCGCCGGCAGCGAGGTGCAGAGGTCGTGCGCGGCGTGGCACTGGCCGAGACCCGTGATGTCGTCCTTCTCGCCTTCGATGGTCAGAAGGCCGACGCGGCGGATCGCACTCGGATCGATGAGTCGGCCGCGGTGGTACATCTCGCCCTTCGGCAGGAGATGGCGCACGAACACGGTGTCGACCGTGTCGAGATAGAATTCCGCAGTAAGGTCCATGACGGCGAGGTATTCGTCGTAGAACTCGCGGTGCTTCTCCGCGCTGTCGCCGTCGCCGCGCACGAGATGGAAGAAGAGGTCCTTGTGCGCGTTCATGTGCCGGTCGAGGTTCATGGTCATGAACCCGCTGAGCTGCAGGAAACCCGGATAAACCGAGCGCCCGAAGCCGGGATTGGGCCACGGCACCTG